>JAILFU010000174.1 GCA_024697405.1 Prevotella sp. | reverse complement strand
GGGAGCAGCTACGCGAGAAAGCCAGCGCCATCAAGCGCCACACCATCACCCATCTTGACGAGTACCTTGACCAGTTTGCCACCAAGGCCGAAGAAAACGGCTGTATCGTTCACTGGGCGAAGGATGCCATGGAGTTCAACGAGATAGTCTACGGCATCCTGAGGAACCATAACGTGAAGAAGATGGTGAAGTCGAAGTCGATGCTCACCGAGGAATGCGAGATGAACCCTTACATGGAGGCAAAGGGCATCGAGGTGGTGGAGACCGACCTGGGCGAGCGCATCATCCAGCTGAAGGGGCAGAAGCCCAGCCACATCGTAATGCCCGCCATCCACCTGAACCACGACGACGTGGGCGAACTGTTCGAGGAAAAGGGAATCTCCAATGAGAAGGGCAACCACGACCCCACGTTCCTCACCTACAGGGCACGTCTCTCCCTGCGCAATGAGTTCCTGACCGCCGATGCAGGCATGACGGGTGCCAACTTCGGCGTGGCCGAGACAGGCGACATCGTGGTGTGCACCAACGAGGGCAACGCCGACATGTCGACATCCTGCCCTAAGCTTCACATCGTTGCCATCGGCCTGGAGAAAGTCATCCCCAACTACGAGTGCCTTGCCGTGTTCCAGCGCATGCTCTGCCGTGCCGGTACCGGCCAACCCACAACGACCTACACCAGCCACTTCCGCAAGGCCAGACCTACTGCCCACGAGATGCACATCGTGCTGGTGGACAACGGACGCTCTGACTGGATAGCCAATCCGGAGCATTGGGAGGCCCTGAAGTGCATCCGCTGCGGCTCGTGCATGAACACCTGTCCGGTATACCGTCGCTCTGGCGGCTACTCCTACAGCTACTTCATCCCTGGCCCCATCGGCATCAATCTAGGTATGCTGCGCGACACGCAGGCCCATTCAGGAAATGTCTCGGCCTGCACCCTCTGCCTCAGCTGCCAGACCGTCTGTCCTGTCAAGGTGAACCTGGGAGACCAGATCTACCAGTGGCGTCAGCAGCTGGACGACTTCGGCACCGCCAACCCGCAGAAAAAGCTGATGTGTAAAGGCATGACAACGGTCTTCGGCTCGCCAGGCATCTACAACCTAGGTACCAAACTTGCCCACTGGGCAAACTACATCCCCTCACCCCTCATCAACTGCGGTCTGAATCCCTGGGCTGAAGGCCACGACATGATGAAGTTCCCGAAGAAGCCGTTCCACGAAGTCATCAAGGAATTATAGACGAAATATCGAGATGTCGATATATCGAGATGTCGAAATATCGAAATATCGAAAAATCGAAAAATCGAAATAACGAAACACAGAAAAGAAACTATGTCAAGCAAAGAAGATATACTGAAGAAATACCGTGCCAACGTGCGCGAACAATATGACATGCCCGATCTGAGCGACATCAAGGCTATCACCTACCCCAATCCGTTGCTCCAGTTCACCACGATGAGCAAGAACGTAGGAGGGCAAGTCGTGGAAGTGGAAGAAGGGCGCGACATCAACGACCTTATCCGCGAGTTGTATCCCGATGCCAAGGAGATAGCCTCTAACCTGCCTGAAATAACCATTGCCACACGCAATCCCGACAATGTAGGCCGTGCGCGCGACCTGAACGGCACCGACGTGGGTGTGGTGCGCGGCATGTTCGGCGTGGCGGAGAACGGCTGCGTGTGGATTCCCCAGCAAATGAAGGAGAAGGCCGTCTGTTTCATTTCCGAGAACCTGGTCATTCTCCTGCCGAAGTCGCAAATCGTGAACAATATGCACGAAGCCTACCGGCGTCTCAGCGAGCGTGATCCAAAGTCGGGACTGGATCTCTTCGACCAGTACGGCTACGGCACATTCATCAGCGGGCCTTCGAAGACTGCCGACATCGCACAGGTGCTCGTCATGGGTGCACAGGCCGCCCGCTCGGCAACCATCCTGTTATTGCCGGAATAGATACATCATTATTGTGTTGATGAAATAAAGCAATTGGGGATTTCCCGGACTATCCGGAAAATCCCCAATTACTCTTCATCACTCCTGTTAAGCAGATGGAGTTTCCTTCTTCTTGCGGGGAGCTGCTTTCTTGGCGGGTTTCTCTGCCTTTGGAGCCAGTGCTTCCAGCTTTTCGAGTTTTGCTTTCAGACGGATGATTTCCTTGTCCTTCATCTCTATTTCGTCGCCCTGATTACGGATGGTAGTGAGCAGCGAGTTGAGTTCCTCGTTCTCAATCTCCAGCGGATAGAGGGCATTGACACGGTTGATGAAGTCACCCAGAATATTCATGTAGTTGGTGAAAGCGTCGAACGGCCCGCTGTAGATGCCGCGATCCAGTCCCACATTCGAGGGCTTGGTAGTCATAAAGCGGAAGTTGTTTGAAGCCTGCAGGTAGTCCCAGTCCTGCATGATGCGCGGATCGTCGGCAATGAGCAGGCGGTCGGCAACGGAATAGAGCTTCTGGAAAGCCTCGCGCTGCATAGCATTACCCAGCCAGCAGCTGACGTCGCGCTCCTCGTCGACCCAGCTCAGCGTGTCGGGCACATCCAGCTGGCTCACGCTCTTCACCTTCGAACAAATCTCTGTGGGAGTGGAGAAGGTGATGCCCTTTTCACGAGCACAGGCAGGCAGAGCATGGATAAACTCAAGGATGTTGGAGCTGAGGGGCTGTGCGATGCCGAGTGCCGAGAGCTCCATGAAGATGTTGATGATCTGCTCTTCCTCGGGCAGACGGGCGATGCGGTCGATGTAGTTATCGGCAAACAGGGGATAGCCGTCCCACTCGGGATTGTTGAAGCGCAGGGAGATGTCGTCTGAGAACTCTACGTCGCGCAGCAGCAGCTTCAGGCCGGGAGCCTGGTTGCAGTGATAGACATAGTGCGGTGACTTCCATCCGAGCACATGCTTGGCTCCCTCAGTCAGCATGCCCTTGAAGCCTAGGGCAGCAATCTGAGCGCCGATGTCATCGCTATAGATCAGCGATGAGTTGCGTGCCACCTTCGGGGTCTGTCCGAAGTATTCCTTGATTTTGTTCACCTGCTTCTTCATGTCGCGTGCAAAGCTGTCGGGATTGGCCAGCGACGAGAGTCCGTGGCTGTAAGGCTCGGCCAAGAACTCCACACAGCCTGTCTCATTGAGCTGTTGCAGCTTCTCCAGCACTTGGGGAGCATGCATCTCCAGCTGCTCAATACCTGTTCCGCTGAGCGAGAAAGCCACCTTGAAGTACTGGCCATTCTCCTTGATCATCTGCTCCAGCGTATTCAGGGCAGGCATATAGCTACGCTCTGCGATGTCGCTGATGCTACGCTCGTTCTCGTAGTCATCGTAATAGTAATGGTCGGTACCGATGTCGAAGAAACGGTAGCGCTTCAGATGTATAATCTGATGTATCTCAAAATATAAGCAAATTGTTTTCATAATTGTTTTTCGTTTTTTCGATATGTCGTTATTTCGATAATTCGATAGCTTATGCGGTTTCCCATCCGAGGGTACGGCGATAGAGCGTGCGGATCCAGGTGCCCACCTTCTCCCAGGTAATCTGGTCGACTTCCTTCTTGCCTTCCTCCTTGAGGTAGTTGAAGAGCGAGTCATTGGTGCAGATGCTGTAGATGGCGTCGGCCAAGGCATGGATGTCCCAGTAGTCCACCTTGATGCAGTTTTCGAGAATCTCGGCGCAGCCGCTCTGCTTGGAGATGATGCTGGGCGTGCCGCACTGCATGGCCTCCAGCGGCGAGATGCCGAACGGCTCCGACACGGAGGGCATGACATAGACATCGGAGTCCTTCAGGCACTCATACACCTGCTTGCCGCGCATGAAGCCGGGGAAGTGGAAGCGGTCGGCAATGCCACGCTCGGCAGCCAGATAGATCATCGCATCCATCATGTCGCCCGAGCCAGCCATGCAGAAACGCACGTTGCGGGTGCGGTGGAGCACCATGTTGGCAGCCTCGACGAAGTATTCGGGGCCTTTCTGCATGGTGATGCGGCCCAGGAAGGTCACGACCTTGTCCTTGCCCGTATGGTCGGGACGGGGAATGGCCTGATACTCGTCGGGCAACGGGTAGACGGCATTGTGCACGGTGAAGCACTTGCGGGGGTCCTGATGATACTGGTTGATGACCGTCTGGCGTGTCAGCTCCGACACACACATGATGCAGTCGGCCCAGTCCATACCGTTCTTCTCAATGCTGTAAACCGTGGGGTTCACCTTACCACGTGAGCGGTCGAAGTCGGTGGCATGCACATGTATGCACAATGGCTTGCCGCTGACCTGCTTGGCATGGATGCCTGCGGGGAAAGTCAACCAGTCGTGGGCATGAATGATGTCGAACTCCTCGGTGCGGGCCACCTGGCCGGCAATGATAGAGTAGTTGTTAATCTCTTCATGCAGGTTGCCCGGATAGCCTCCAGCAAACTCCATTGCACCCAGGTCGTTGACGTTCATATAGTTGAAGTCGGCATAGATGTGCTCGCGGAGCCTGAAATAATAGTCGGGATCCATAATGTTCCCCACCCTGCTCTTCACGTAGTCATAGTCCACATCGCGCCAGGCAATAGGCACGGCATTCATGGCCACAATGCGGCAGGCATGCTGGCTCTCATCGCCGAAAGGATGAGGCAGACAGAGCACGGTCTCTATATCTCCCTGAGCTTTCAGACCCTCGGAGATACCGTAGTTAGCGGTGGCGAGTCCACCGAACACATGAGGAGGATACTCCCATCCAAACATTAATACTTTCATAGTCGTTCCTCCTTATTTATTTTTGATACGAATATTTCTCCAGCAGCCTCATGGTGCGCAGAATCTCAGCCACGTTCATGGCAAACGACATGGCGCCGCGTCCATGGAAGGGCGGATTGCCGTCGAAGAGTTCGGAGATGGTGCCCAGGGCGTGATAGTCAATCTCATCCTCATAACCCACCATCTGACGCTCGATGACCGACAGGCGTGAGCGCTTGTAGAGCTTCAGACATGCCTCCATGTAGAAGCCGCCCAGCCACGGCCAGGCCGTACCCTGATGGTAGGCATAGTCACGCTGCGTCTGCGGGCCTACATACATGGGGTTGTAGCCACCGCTCTTCGGCGACAGCGAGCGAAGTCCTTTCGGCGTGAGCAGCTCGCGCGTACATATATCTACTACGCTCTTCATCTGCTGCTGCGAAAGCGGCGAATAGTCCAGCGCCACAGCAAAGATCATGTTCGGACGCACGCCCCAATCCATCATGTTGCCGTCGACATAGTCGAGCAGATAGCCGTACTCGTTGACAAACGTCTCTACGAACGACTGCTTGGTTTTCTGAGCCTGTGCCTCCAGACAATCAGCATTCTTCTGGTCGCCCTTATCGGTAGCCATCGAGGCGCAGAACTTCAGGGCGTTATACCACAGGGCATTGAACTCTACGATGTAGCCCGAGCGGGGCACCACGGGACGCCCGTTGGCCGTGCTGTTCATCCACGTCACAGCGCGGTCGCGCCCGTTGCTGTAGAGCAGACCGTTCTCATCGAGGCGCAGGTTAGGATGCTTGCCATCCTCGATGAATGTCACGATGTCCTGCAACAGACGGCCATACATCTCAAACGCCTTTTCGCGGCCAGCATACTTCGCATACTGCTGAATGGCCCACACAGCCCAGAGAGGTACGTCGGGCTGCTCCATCTCGTAGATCTGCACCGTCAGCGGCTCTCCGTTCATAAACTCACGCAGTCCGCGCTCTGCCGTCTGCATCACCAGCTCGAAATAGTCCTGCTCGTTAATGGCCAGCGTCAGGCCGGGCAGAGCGATGAACGTGTCGCGGGCACGGGCCTTGAACCACGGATAGCCGGCCAGCAGATAGCGGTCGTCGTTGGCCTTGCGGTTGTGGAACTGATGGGCAGCCGTCACAAGGCAATGGTAGAAGTTATCGCGTGGCACGCGATCCTCCACCTCTTCCTGGAACAGCTTCTTCAGTGTCGTTGTCTTCACCTGTGACGTGGAGCCACTGAAGACGATGCTCTCGCCCTTCCTGATGTTCATCTCGAAGTAGCCGGGCACGTAGAGGTCCTCGTTCGAGGCGTAGCCGCGCTCCTGCTCCTTCGGGTACTCAATGCCGCGATACCAGTCTGGCTGGAACACGAACTCGTTCTTCTTCGAGAACTGCATGTAGAGGTCGGGATAGCCGGCATACATGCACGTCTTGATGCCCCCGTCGACGGGGGTGTACTCACGGCTGGCCACCATGTTCTCGTGCGTGAACTGACGCACGGAGCGGAAAGCCAGGAACGGACGGAAGCGGAGCGTCGTAGCAGAATGGGCATCCTCCAGCGTGTAACGGATGAGGATGCGGTCTTCATAATGCTGGAAGACCACTTCTTTCTTCAGCACCACACCACCCACACGATAGGTTGTCGTGGGCACCAGCGAGGCGTCGAACTCACGGATGTACTTGTGTCCCTTCGGACTGAAATTGTTGCCCTGATACTTATGGAGGCCCAGGTTGAACTCTGCCCCGTGCTGAATCACCGTGCAGTCGAGCGACGACAGCAGAACGTGGTTCTCGTCGTCAAGCTCCGGCACGGGAACAACAAGCAAACCGTGATACTTACGCGTGTTACAGTCGACTACGGTCGACGCGCTGTAGGCACCACTGCGGTTTGTGCGGAGCAGCTCGCGACGCAGACTTTCCTCCAAGTTAGTCATCACGGCTTTCTCTAATCGCAAATAACTCATAGTTCCTATTTTAGGTATTTAAACAAATTGTTTTTTACTGGCTTTTAGATTTGCTGTCAAAGGTACGGATTTTTTTGCAGACCACAAAGGAAATAAGATTCTTTAACACACAAGATATGCCATTGCGCTATCAACACGTACCAGGCCTACACGCCTAACAGACAATCAGGTCATCCTGAACCCATCTTATTTTCAGAAGGTTACAAACGTATACCATTACGAAGCGGTTTGCTTCACAGCATGATGAAAAAATAAACGTCTGGAAGGAAAGCCCCCACTTAGGAAAAACTAGCGTATTTTCCAAGTGGCATTCGACAAATCTATAGAAGAACTCTACAGGGACAAGAAGTGCTAGTCAGCTTGTGCCATACTTTAGCAACTCAGGAATCATGCCATACTCCGAAACCAATAACTGGCACATCAAATTGGATACACTACTTTCTTTATGCGCGTGCGCGTAATAAAGTGGGGAAAAAGGAGCTACAAGCGCTACTTTGGCACCTAACCTGTTGGATTGCAATTAATTATTTGTAGCTACAAGCCGCTATATGGCGCTACTCTTGTAGCTACAGTACCTGCGACTGGCTATTCCCGCTAAATTCTCTAGAGAATTTAACCAAAAGTTGCCCCCGTTTTCCAAAATACTAACGCCGTTTGGAAAAAAACGAACGCCGTTTGGAAAAATGCGAACGCCGTTTGAGAAAATAGTGCCACCATTTGGAAAATACTAACGCCATTTGGGAAAATTCTAACGCCGTTTGGAACTGTAGCTACAGGAGTAGCACCAAAAAGTGTATTGTAGCTACCGACAACTACTTGCAGACCAGACGATTAGACACCAAAGTAGCGGGAGTAGCACCTAAAAACTTTACGCGCGTGCGTACATGCGCGCATATATCATCAATGTTTTAACTTGAGAAAGACGAATTAAATGTTTGCGACCCTGCTTCTATTCGTTAGCAGGACTGCGAAGTCTAGAATAAAAGATAAAATAAGAGGTAAACTCTGTTTATACAAAAAAAGGAAATGAAAAAGATGGCTATTTAGGTAAAAAATCGTACCTTTGTATCCTGAAATAAAAAATACAGCAAATATGGCAACGAAGATTACTACAACAGAGAAGAAAGGTGGGAAAACGAATAAGACGCGTAAGGACAAGTCACATGCAGTGAGGATTCCAAAGATTTCTTGGTTGGTGAAGCCTGACAGGATGACACTTGAGGAGTGGCAACGGTTGCTGCGCAAGCAGGTTGCAGGAGAAGAGGTAATGAACGTAGCAGCTGTAGACGAGAAAAATCTCCCTGGAGAATATGAGGTGAAGAACCCGCAGACGAAGCAGGTTTATAAGGTAGTATATCGCGGAGATGGTAGTCCGTGGAACTACTGCTCGTGTTTGGACTTCAAGACAAATCATCTCTGCACGTGCAAACATATCGAGAAGGTGAAGCTGTGGATTGCCGAGGAACAGAGCGTGAGAGGCAGGAGGGCTGCCTTCCGCCCGAAGGTACATACGGAATTGCCAGCCTATACTTCTGTCTATCTGTCATACACCAACGGCCGCCAGGTGAAGATTCGCGTGGGCAGCGACCACCATGAGGAGTTTATGCAGCTGGCAGCACAGTACTTTGATGCCGAGGGGATGATGTTCCCGTATGCATACGACAACTACGACAAGCTGCTGATGCAGGCGGCTGAGATTGACACGTCGTTCCGTTTTTACCAGGATGCCATCGACTTCATTCTTGAGCAACGTGAGCATAAGTTCCGCCAGCAGCTCATCAGTAAATACACCGACGCGCGGCTCGACCAATTGCTCACCACGCCCCTCTATCCCTACCAGAGGGATGGCATCCGCTTCGCTTTCGAGCGGGGAAGAAGCATCATTGCCGACGAGATGGGACTCGGCAAGACCATTCAGGCCATAGGCACGGCTGAGCTGCTGCGACGCGAGGGTCTGGCGGAACAGATATTGATTGTCTGTCCCACGTCGCTGAAGTATCAGTGGCAACGAGAGATAGAACGGTTTGTGGGAGCGCAGCCGCCTCGCCAGCAAACGACGCAGGCAGGGACGTCCGCACTCCCTGAAAAGCAACCCCTGACCCTCGTCATAGAGGGCAATCCACTGAAGCGCAAGGAGCAGTATGCCTCAGACGTACCTTACAAAATCGTATCCTACAACTGCATGTCGAACGACGTGAAGATGTGGGGTTCGCTACAGACAGAGGTACTCATCATGGACGAGGTGCAGCGCCTGAAAAACTGGAAGACGCAAATCTCAATGGCTGCCCGGAAGGTGCGCTCCGACTACGCCGTCATTCTCTCAGGCACGCCCTTGGAGAACAAGCTCGAAGAGCTCTACTCCGTCATGGAATTTGCCGACAACTACTGCCTCGGTCCCTATTGGCAATTTCGCGCCAACTGCATTTTGACCGACGACGGCGGCAAGGTCATCGGCTACCAGAACCTGAACAAAGTAGGCGAGGCTGCCCGTGAGCGACTGATTCGCCGCACGAAAAAGCAGGTGGCCCTGCAGATGCCAAAACGCACCGACCAGAACCTCTTTGTACCCATGACGAATGAACAGATGGGCATCCATGAGGAATACAAGCAGAGCGTGGCCAACCTCGTCTACAAATGGCGAAAGATGCACTTCCTGTCAGAGAAAGACCGCCAGCGACTACTGCAGTTCCTGTCGATGATGCGCATGGTGTGTGACTCCACCTATATCCTCGACCAGAAGTCGCGCTACGACACAAAAGTCGCCGAAACGATGAACATCCTTCAATCCGTCTTCGACAACGGCGACGAGAAGGTGGTTATCTTCAGCCAATGGGAACGCATGACGCGCCTCATCGCCTATGAGCTTGACAAGATGGGCGTCGGTTACGAATACCTGCACGGTGGCGTGCCCTCTGCCAAGCGGCGCGACCTAATCAGCAACTTTACCGACAAGGCCGAATGCCGTGTGTTCCTCTCCACCGACGCGGGCAGCACGGGGCTCAACCTGCAGGCAGGCAGCATCATGATTAACCTCGACCTGCCTTGGAACCCGGCTGTCCTTGAGCAGCGCATCGCCCGCATCTACCGCCTTGGCCAGGAGCGAAACGTGCAGGTCATCAACCTCGTCTCCCGTGGCACCATTGAGGAGGGCATGTTAGGAAAGCTACGATTCAAGACCGCCATGTTTGAAGGCGTGCTCGACAACGGCGAGGACACCATCTTCCTGGGCAACGAGACGAAGTTCACCGCGATGATGGACACGCTCGGCGAAGTGTTGGAGGAAGAAAAACAGCCAGTCGATGTGCCCACTGAGACCGAGGAAACCACAAACGCTCCTTCATCGGCACCGTCCATGCCCGTCGGTTTCCCCGACAGCGACACCGCCAACGAACCAGAACCACTCAAGGATGCCTCCACCGATGCCGAACCAGCTGAGAACGTGCCCGTCGGTTTCCCCGACGGGGATGACACCGAAGAGACGGCCACCAATAAGGAAGCATCTCTCAAGAACTACGAAGGCACCCATCCGGTACCCCGTCAGCCACAGGAACTCGTTGCCCAGGGCATATCATTCCTCTCTGGCCTTGCCCAGACCCTTCAGTCACCCGAGGCTACACAACAACTCGTAGACACCATCGTCGAGACTAACGCAGAGACCGGAGAGAGCCACCTACGCATCCCTGTTCCCGACAAGCAGACCGTACAAAACCTGCTCGCCTTCGTTGGCAAGTTCTTCGGCCATTCATAAGATACAAATAACTAAAACAAAGTAATAATATAGCAGTTGACCTATTTGTGTGCAGTCGCTCCCCTAGGAATGCGGCATGCGGAGTAATAAGCTCCTGGTCAACTGCTATATTGTTGCCTAAAATAATCTCACCGTCTTACGACAGGAATCCCAGCAGGGCACCTGCTGCTACTGCCGAACCGATAACGCCAGCGACATTCGGTCCCATGGCGTGCATGAGCAGGAAGTTGTGGCGGTCGTACTCCAGGCCCATGTTGTGGCTGATGCGTGCAGCCATAGGCACGGCACTAACGCCGGCATTGCCAATAAGCGGGTTGATTTTCTTGTCCTTTGGCAAAAACAGATTCATCAGCTTCACGAAGCAGACGCCGCTGGCCGAGGCAATGGCAAAGGCAAAGGCTCCAATGGCAAAGATGAAGACAGTGTTCAGCGTGAGGAACTCGCTGGCCTGCGTGGAGCAGCCTACGGTAAGTCCCAGCAATACGACGACAATGTCGTTGAGTGCCGTGCCGGCTGTCTTCGCCAGACGGGTGGTCTTACCGCTTTCTTTCAGCAGGTTGCCGAAGAAGAGCATGCCCAGCAGCGGCAGTGCCGACGGTACGATAAAGGTGGTGATGACCAGCCCGATGATGGGGAAGAGGATGCGCTCTGTCTGGCTGACGTTGCGCCCGGGCTTCATCTTGATGACGCGTTCCTTCTTCGTGGTAAGCAGGCGCATGATGGGAGGCTGGATGAGCGGCACCAGCGCCATGTAGCTGTAGGCGCATACGGCAATGGCTCCCATAAGGTTGGGACTCAGCTTCGACGAGAGGAAGATAGCCGTAGGGCCGTCAGCACCGCCGATGATGGCGATACCTGCTGCCTGATTAGGCTCGAAGCCCAGGGCGAGGGCTATCATGTAGGCTCCGAAGATGCCGAACTGCGCAGAGGCTCCAATGAGCATCAGCTTCGGGTTTGCCAGCAGTGCAGAAAAGTCGGTCATGGCACCTATGCCCAGGAAGATGAGCGGGGGATACCAGCCCTGACGCACTCCCTGGTAGAAGATGTTCAGCACGGAATTGTCCTCGTAAAGGCCAATCTCCAGTCCAGCATCGCTGCGGAAGGGAATATTGCCGAGGATGATGCCCAGGCCGATGGGCACGAGGAGCAATGGTTCAAAGTCTTTCTTGATGGCCAGATAGATGAACACTGCTCCGACCACTATCATGATGAGGTTGCCTGCAGTGGCGTTGGCAAAGCCAGTGTAGGTAAGAAACTCATTGAAGTTATTGGCTATGAATTCAAACATTGTTCTATGCCCCCTAAAGAGGGGGAGGGAGGTCTGAACAAGCGAACCAGACCTTTTGGGGTTATTGTTTGTTATTGTTATTGTAAAGAGTCGGGAGACTGCGCCTGTTCAGCCCCCTAACCTCCTTGCGAAGGGGCTTATGCGATGGTGAGCATGACAGCTCCTTCCATGACGGTGTCGCCTGGCTTGACGAGAACGGAGGTCACCTGTCCGGCATATTCGGCCTCGATGTTGTTCTGCATCTTCATGGCCTCAAGCACTAGCACGATGTCGCCCACGTTCACCGTCTGACCAACCTGTACTTTCACATCGGTGACCGTGCCAGGCAGCGGAGCCTTCATGGCATTTCCTGCTCCGGCGGGAGCGGCGGGAGCAGCAGGAGCTGCTGGTGCGGCGGCTGCAGGTGCCTTGGCAGGAGCAGCAGCTGCTGCAGCAGCAACGGGGGCAGCAGCCGACGCCTGCATCCTTGTGGCAGCCAAGGCAGGATGCTTGGCGGCATTGATGGGTTTCTGCATCTCTATTTCAAAGGGGATGCCGTTGACGTTGACACGGGCAATCTTGCCTTCTACCTCGGCGATTTCCACTTCGTAGTCTACGCCTTTCACTTTATACTGATACGTTTTCATCTGTTATAATTTCGATTTGCGGTTGTTCGATTCTCGTAAATAGACCTAATGTAGCTGGGGTGTTGTGGGGATGGTCGGCGCGTTGTGGTCGGTGGGACGGACGGGGTCATGCCAGTGGGTCATCTGGCTGTATTCGTCGTCCCACCCTGTATCCTTCGACTTGATGGTGATGACACCGCTCTCCACATCGTGGATGTCATCCTCATACTGGCGCAGGGCCAGTCCGATGACAGCCATGTAGACTTCCATGTCGACGCCCTTCAGATCGAAGCCCTCCTGGAGGATGTTACCTGTCTTATGGGCCACTTCCGCCGTCTTCTCCACCGTTTTCGTAATAGGCTTGATGGGCTGTTTGTTAGCCACCTTCTTAGCGGTGTCGAGATGACGCATCACCATGCCGAAGACGGTAAAGAACAACCAGAGCAGCGCCAGGCAGAGGAAGACGATGCCCATGGCCATAATGGCCATGGCGAAACCGTGAGGATCCTGCTCCTTAAATTTGTCGACACCTGTCTGTGCCTTCTCTTCACTGGCTGTGTTCTCAATGCCCGGAGTCACCTGCTGAGCATTTCTCACAGCCCATCCCTTGCTTACGCGAGCGTAGGAGCAGTCGGCAGCAAGCGCCGGGACAGTGACAGAGTCAATGAGTTCCACGCCATTGCCATTGTAGAGAGCCACCCAGACGGCGGCAGAGTCAGGGATGGCGACCGAAAGATGCAGCTTTCCCTGAACGGGGCTGCTGTTGGCAAAGAGCACCAGGTGCTGGCGGGCTCCCATGTTGGTGCGCACATCGCCACTGGGGATGATGCTCATCAGCTTGATGCGTTCGGGTGCACTCAGGCTCTTGTCGAGTACTTGGCGGTTGGTGGTGATGAACATGCCGCGCACGTTATATGTGCTGAACGACGTGTTCTCCAACTCAATCCAGGCTTCGCGCTGTCCGAACTCATCCACGACGCTATTGGCATTGCCGGTAAGCACCTCGCTGATGACAATGTTCTTGGCTCCCTGGCCCATCATCGTCTGCGAGGTAGTCAGCAGCAATGCTCCTAGCAGTAGTTTCAAGTTGTTCATTTTTATTACGTGTATTATTATTGTTTATTATCCACAGAAGAAAAGCACGATGAGCTGTGCTGTGAGGATGCGGAGGAACATTGAAAGCGGATAGACCGTAGAATAACCCACTGCAGGAGCCTCTTTCGAACAGATGCTGTTGGAGTAGGCCAAGGCAGGCGGATCGGTATAGGTACCCGAAATCATACCGGCAATGGTGAAGTAGTTGAACTTGAACCGGACGCGGGCAATGGGTCCCACTATTAATATAGGTATTATAGTGATGAGGAAGCCCGTAAGCACATAGAGCAGTCCGTCGCCCTCCATCACGGTCTCGAAGAAGCCTGCACCGGCCTTGATGCCCACCGAGGCAAGGAACAGCACGAGGCCTATCTCGCGCAACATCATGTTGGCCGAGGTAGTGGTATAGGTCACCAGCTTAATCTTATAGCCGTAGCGACCAATGAGAATGGCGATGATGAGCGGGCCGCCGGCAATGCCCAGCTTCATGAGCGGCATGCCGGGAACGAAGGGCAGCGAACCAAAGATGATGCCCAGGAAGATGCCTACGAAGATGGTGGCGATGTTGGGTGCGTCAAGCCGCTTTACAGAGTTGCCCATCATGTTGGCCACGCGGTCGACAGCGTCTTCCGGACCCACCACCATGATGCGGTCGCCCACCTGCAAAGGCAGCGACGGCGAGGCGAAGAGGTCCATCCCATGACGGGTGACACGAGTGACATTCACGCCATAGACGCTGGAGAAGTGCATCTGTCCGAAGGACTTGCCGTTGATCTTCGGATTGGTGACGAGGATTCGCTTGCTTACCATAGGCTGGTCCTGCTGCTGCCAGTCGACTTCAATAACAGGACCGATGAAGGCCACGATAGCCTCCCAGTCGGCCTCGGTGGTGACAATGCTCAGCTGGTCGCCAATGTGGAAGATGGTGTTGCGGTTAGGAATGCTGACATGACCGTCGTGCAGGATGCGGGAGCAGACGAAGTCGCGGTTCAAGAAGTCGTGCACCTGCAACAGTGTGCGTCCTTCCAAGTACTGGTTTGTCACCTCAATATGCATCTTGTGAGGCTTCTGCGTGGCCTTGGCTCCCTCCTGGGCGGCAAGTGCTTCTTCCTCTTTCTCCAGCCGCACCTTACAGATATAGCGGACAAGGATGATGGCGCCGATGATGCCCAACACGCCTAGGGGATAGGCGCAGGCGTAAGCGGAGGCTATCTGAGGAGCCTCGTCGCCATAGACGGTACTGAGTGCCTCGTTGGCAGCACCAAGACCGGGGGTGTTGGTCACAGCGCCATAGAGCGTGCCAACCATCATGGGCAGGGCAGACTTGTCGCTGGTGTCGAAGAACAGGAAATAGCAGCCAAACATCACAAGGATATTGAGCAGGATGGCCGTGGCAGCCAGGCCATTGAGCTTGATGCCAGCAGTGCCGAAGCTCTCAAAGAAGCCCGGTCCCACCTGCAAGCCTATCATGAAAACAAAGAGGATGAGACCGAAGTCCTGGATAAAAGTCAGAATATCGACAGGAGCCGTAAAGCCGAAATGACCTGCCACGATGCCGGCAAAAAGGACAAAGGTGACACCAAGCGAGATGCCATAGACCTTAATCTTGCCAAGGTATACACCTACGGCAATGACCAAGGCATAGAGCAAAGCGATGTGCGCTATGGACTCCGTATTCGTGAAGAGGTTAACCAGCCATTCCATAGACTACTTCTTAAGGGCAGCGATAGATTCTTTCAGCGCAGCAATTTTCTCCTCTGCGTCGCGCTGCTTCTTGCGCTCCATAGCCACCACAGCTTCGGGAGCATGCTGTACGAAACGCTCGTTGGACAGTTTCTTCTGCACGCCGTCTAGGAAGCCTTCAAGATGAGCCAGCTGGGCCTCCATCTTTGCTATCTCGGCCTTCACGTCGATAAGATCGCCCAGGGGAACAGCCAGTTCGTCGGTATCTACCATGAAAGAACTGGCGGTTGGATCCTTCTGCTCCACCACGCTGATGGATTTCAGGTTGGCCATCTTCATAATAACATCGTTGTAATCCGCGAACCTGTTCTGGCCGACACACTGAAGTTCAAGCTGTTGCTTTGGAGCAATGTTTTTCAGGCTGCGCACGGTACGCACACCGCTGACCACCTGCTTCACCTGTTCGAAATCGGTCAGGAGCTGCAGTTCTTCAGCAGGCAAGCCGTTGAGCACAAGCTGGTCGCGCATAATGCTCTCGCCGGGCTTACGGTCGTAGAGCGCCTGCCAAAGCTCTTCAGTGATGAAAGGCATGAAGGGATGGAGCATCTTCAGCAGCGTCTCGAAGAAACTCAGGGTAGCTGCGTAGGTCTCGCGGTCGATTGGCTGCTGTACACCATCCTTGTAGGCGGGCTTCACCATCTCCAGATACCACTGTGAGAACTCGTCCCAGAACAGTTTGTAGACTGTCATCAAGGCGTCGTTGATACGGTATTTCGAGAAATGGTCTTTCAGTTCCTCGTTAGCCTGCTTCAGCTTAGCATCCATCCAGCGGATGGCAGTACTGTTTGTTGCGTTATCAACGCAACATCCAGAACCGTCGGCCACCTGCCAGCCCTTAACCAGGCGGAAGGCATTCCAGATTTTATTGTTGAAGTTGCGTCCCTGTTCGCAGAGAGCCTCGTCGAAGAGGATGTCGTTGCCGGCAGGAGCAGAGAGCATCATACCCATGCGCACGCCATCGGCTCCGTATTTGTCGATCAGCTCAATGGGATCGGGGCTGTTGCCCAGGCTCTTCGACATCTTGCGGCCCAGCTTGTCGCGGACAATACCCGTGAAGTAGACATTTTTGAAGGGGTACTTGCCCATATACTCCTCGCCAGCCATAATCATGCGGGCCACCCAGAAGAAGATGATGTCGGGGGCTGTCACCAAGTCGCTGGTGGGATAGTAATAGTTGATTTCCTCGTTGCCGGGATTGTTGATGCCATCGAACAGCGAAATAGGCCACAGCCAGGAGGAGAACCAGGTGTCGAGGGCATCCTCGTCCTGCCGCAGGTCAGCATCTGTCACTTTCGGATCTTTCTGCTGAGCCAGCTTCAAAGCTTCCTCACGAGAAGCAGCCACCACATAGTCATCGTTCTCATTATAATAATATGCTGGGATACGATGTCCCCACCACAGCTGACGGGAAATGCACCAGTCCTGAATGTTCTCCAGCCAGTTTTTATAGGTATTGACATACTTCTGAGGATAGAACTTCATTTCTCCATTCACCACAGGCGGGAGTGCAATGTCGGCAAAGTGCTGCATCCTGAGGAACCACTGCAATGACAGACGCGGCTCGATGGGCGTGTCGGGATTGCGCTCGGAATAGCCCACCTTGTTGGTGTAGTCCTCAATACGCTCCATCAGGCTGGCGGCCTGCAAGTCTTTGACAATTTGCTTGCGGCAGTCCATGCGATCCATGCCGACGTAGATGGGCGACTGGTCGCTGATGGTGCCGTCGGGGTTAAAGATGTCAATCGTTTCCAGATTGTGGGTCTTGCCCAGCATGTAGTCGTTAGTATCGTGGGCAGGCGTCACCTTCAGGCAGCCCGTGCCGAACTCGATGTCCACGTAGCGGTCTTCAATGACGGGGATCACGCGGTTCACCAGGGGAACGATGACCTTACGTCCCTTCAGCCACTGGTTCTTCGGATCCTTGGGGTTGATACACATGGCGGTGTCGCCCATGATGGTCTCAGGGCGGGTGGTAGCCACGACGGCATAGTAGCCGCGCTCGTCCTTGTGGATGATGTTGCCCTCGCTTTCCAGATTATCCTGATCTTCCAGCGTTTCCAGACCTTCAACATAATATTTCAGGTGGAACAGGTGGCTCTTTTCCTCTTTATAGACAACCTCCTCGGTGGAAAGGGCGGTGAGCGCCTTTGGATCCCAGTTCACCATTCGCAGTCCCCGGTAGATAAGTCCCTTGTTGTAGAGGTCGACAAAAACCTTAATCACGCTCTCCGAACGCTTTTCGTCCATAGTGAAGGCTGTGCGGTCCCAGTCGCAGCTGGCACCCAGACGGCGAAGCTGTTTAAGGATAATCCCGCCGTGTTCATCCGTCCAGTCCCAGGCATGTTTAAGAAACTCATCACGAGTCAGGTCGCGTTTCTTAATTCCCTGTTCTGCAAGCTTTTTTACGACTTTAGCTTCAGTAGCTATTGAAGCGTGGTCGGTGCCCGGAACCCAGCAGGCATTCTTGCCTTCCATGCGTGCACGTCGCACAAGAATGTCCTGAATCGTGTTGTTGAGCATGTGCCCCATGTGGAGCACGCCAGTCACGTTGGGCGGTGGGATGACAATAGTATAAGGCTCACGGCCATCGGGCTTTGAGCAGAAAAGTTTGTTGTCTAACCAATACTGATACCATTTACCCTCGACTTCGCGAGGGTCATACTTGCTAGCAATTTCCATAATTCTTTTAAAAGCTTTCTCTTTTGGGCTGCAAAGTTACAAAAAAAAGTGAAAAGTGTATATTGAAAAGCCAAGAAATTGTTACTACTTTTGATTTTTTTAATTTTCCATGCTCAACGGCTTCACCTTTTCTTGTCCATCCATGCTGCGCACATCTCAGCACAACGCTCGCCGTCGACCCCTGCTGAGACGATTCCACCGGCATAACCGGCTCCCTCTCCACAAGGGAAAAGCCCTTGAAGTCTGACGTGCTGAAGTGTTTCCGCATTCCGGATAATACGCACTGGTGAGGAGGTGCGTGTCTCCACGCCGATCAATATGGCTTCATTGGTCAGAAAGCCATGAGCCTGACGGCCAAATTGGCGGAAGCCCTGCTGTAGCCGCGATGCGACAGAGCCAGGCATCCAGAAATGGAGGGGCGATGCGACAAGCCCAGGCGCATAAGAGCTTCGTGGAAGGTCTGCGCTCAGACGGTTGTTGACAAAGTCTGCCATGCGCTGGGAGGGAGCCGTCTGTTTCATGTTGGCCTGTTGCCAGCACAGTCTTTCCAGATTCTCCTGATAACGCATCACACACAGTGCGTCGTCACCTTCAACATCTTCCGGCCGAATCTCCACTACCATACCCGAATTGCTCCATTGCGTGCCACGGTTGGCAGGACTCATGCCGTTGACCACCACCTGCTCCGGTCCTGTTGCGGCTGGTATGACAAAACCGCCGGGACACATGCAGAAGGAATAGACGCCACGCCCGTCGACCTGTGTCACAAAGCTATATTCGGCAGCGGGTAGCCATTGTCCCCTACCCTCCTTACGATGGTATTGTATCTGGTCGATGAGCTGCGAGGGATGCTCCAGTCTCACACCTACCGCAATACCCTTTGGTTCTATCTCAACCTTTGCTTCATTCAAATACCTGTAAACATCTCTGGCAGAGTGACCTGTAGCAAGGATAACGGGCCCGAAAAATTCTTTTTCATTGGCCGCTGGACATTGACCACTGATGATTTCTTCTGCCATCACTCCAATAACCTCGTCCGCAGAGGAATGGTCAATGGACCATGGTGAGTGGCCGATAATAAGTCTCGTCATCTTTGTCTGGAAGTGTACCTCTCCACCACTTTTGATGATGGTGTTACGCATGGCCTCAATCACCTGCGGCAGACGGTCGGTGCCGATATGGGGGTGGGCATCGGCAAGTATGGCTGTCGAAGCCCCGTGTTGGCAAAACACATTCAGGATTTTCTCTGTGTTGCCGCGTTTCTTGCTTCGGGTATATAGCTTGCCGTCGCTATAGGCTCCTGCCCCACCCTCACCAAAACAGTAGTTGCTCTCCCCGTCCACCTGCTGGGTGCGGGAAATGGCGGCCAAGTCTTTCTTTCGTTCATGCACATCCTTGCCTCGTTCCAGCACGATAGGCCGCAGGCCCAATTCTATGAGCCTCAAAGCGGCGAACAGCCCGCCAGGACCAGCCCCGACAACGACAACTTGGGGCTTGTCGGAAACGTCAGGGTATTCAGTATGGACGTACGCGTCATCCGTTGGTAACTCGTTAATATAAAGCCTGACCTTCATATTAACATAAATAGTACGCTGTCGGGCGTCGACGGAACGTTTAAGTATCCGTACCCCCTTCAAGGCACTCATGGCAATGCCCTTCTCGTCGGCAATGTATTCCCGTAATCGGTCAGAGTCGGCCGCAACCTGTGGCAGCACTCGAAGCTGTATTTCCTGTAACATGATGCAAAGGTAGCAAAAAGTTTGGAGCTTTACAAACTTTTTGCTACCTTTGCACCCTGAAATCGAAAAAACAACATATTATATAATGAAAGTAATGAAATTTGGCGGAACGTCCGTAGGTTCCGTATCAAGCATTCTCAACTTGAAGAAAATGGTCGAGGCAGAGGCTCGGACGCAACCTGTCGTAGTAGTTGTCAGCGCACTAGACGGCATCACCGACAAGCTGATTGCCACGTCGCATCTTGCCCTGAAGGGCGAGGAGCAGTGGCGCGATGAGTTCGATGCCATCGTGGCCCGCCATCACCTGATGATCGACACGATTATCAGCGAGAACAAGCGTGCCGCCCTGCTCTGCAAGGTCGATGCGCTCTTCGAGCAGCTAAAGAGCATCTACTACGGCGTGTTCCTCATCCATGACCTGTCGAAGAAGACCGAGGACGCCATCGTTTCCTACGGCGAGCGTCTGTCGTCAAATATCGTGGCAGCGCTTGTCGACAACGGCATACGCATGAACAGCCGTGACTTCATACGCACTGAGAAGAAGACGGTGGTGAGTACCGACAGCCATGTCAAGCACGTCCTCGACTCAGAGCTGACCGCCCAGCTGGTTCGCGAAGCCTTCCGTCCCGTATGTTGCGTTAGTAACGCAACAAACAATACGATAGCCGTGGTGCCGGGCTTCATAGCCCGCGACCGCGACACTCACGAAACCACCAACCTTGGGCGCGGTGGCAGCGACTACACCGCCGCCATCATCGCTGCCGCCCTGGATGCCGAGGCGCTGGAGATTTGGACGGACGTTGACGGCTTCATGACGGCCGACCCCAAGGTCATCAAGAGTGCCTACACCATCAACGAGCTTTCCTACGTAGAAGCAATGGAACTGTGTAACTTCGGCGCCAAGGTCATCTATCCCCCGACGATATACCCTGTATGCGTAAAGCATATTCCCATCAAGGTGAAGAACACCTTCAACCCCGATCATCCAGGTACGCTCATCAAGGACACCATCGATGACGACCTGAAGCCTATCAAGGGTATCTCCTCCATCAAAGGCACTACGCTGATTACGGTGACGGGTCTCTCCATGGTGGGAGTCATCGGTGTGAACCGCCGAATCTTCACCACCTTGGCCGACCGTGGCATTTCCGTGTTCATGGTGTCGCAGGCCTCTTCTGAGAACTCTACCTCCATCGGCGTGCGCGACGAGGATGCCGCCGCAGCTGTCGAAGTGCTCAACGAGGAGTTCGCCAAGGAGATTGAGACGGGCGCCATGTACCCCATGCAGGCTGAGAGCGGGCTGGCCACCATTGCCATTGTGGGTGAGAACATGAAGCACACGCCGGGCATCGCCGGCAAGCTTTTCGGCACGCTTGGCCGAAGCGGTATCTCGGTGATTGCCTGCGCACAGGGCGCCTCAGAGACAAACATTTCCTTCGTGGTCGACGGCCGTTTCCTGCGCAAGTCGCTCAACGTGCTCCACGACTCTTTCTTCCTCTCGGAATACAAGGTACTCAACCTCTTCATCTGCGGCATCGGCACCGTGGGCGGCATGCTGCTTGAGCAGATCCGCACCCAACAGCAGATACTCATGCAGAAGAAACGCCTGAAGCTGAACGTGGTGGGCATCAGCGACGTAGACAACTTCGTGCTCGACCGCGACGGCATCGACCTCGACAACTACGAGAAGATTCTCCGGGCCGGGTTCCCTGCCAATACCGGGCACATGCGCGACGAGATTATCAAGATGAACATCTTCAACAGCGTCTTCGTCGACTGTACGGCAAGCCGTCAGATTGCAGCCCTCTACCAGACTTTCCTCGAGCATAACATCAGTGTAGTAGCTGCCAACAAGATTGCTGCCTCCAGCGACTACGACAGCTATATCAAGCTGCGCCAGACAGCCCGCGACCGAGGCGTATGGTTCCGCTATGAGACCAATGTGGGCGCCGGCCTGCCCATCATCGGCACCATCAACGACCTGTGTAACTCGGGCGACAAGATTCTCAAGATTGAGGCCATCCTCAGTGGCACGCTGAACTTCATCTTCAATGAGATAGCTGCCGACGTGCCCTTCTCAGAGACTGTGCGCCGTGCCAAGGAACAGCGTTACTCCGAACCCGACCCGCGTATCGACCTCAGCGGCACAGACGTCATCCGCAAGCTGGTCATCCTCACCCGCGAGGCCGGCTACAAGGTGGAGCAGGATGACGTGGAGAAGCATCTCTTCGTTCCCGATGACTTCTTCGCCGGCTCTCTCGAAGACTTCTGGAAGCGGCTGCCCGAGCTGGATGCCGACTTCGAAGCCCGCAGAAAAGTGCTCGAGGCCGAAGGCAAGCGCTGGCGCTTCGTGGCCACGATGGAAGCCTGCGGCGACCACCAGCTGACCTGTAAGACGAACGTCGCGCTGAAAGAAGTGCCGCAAAGCCACCCCTTTTACGGTCTGGAAGGCTCTAACAACATCGTGCTGCTAACCACCGAGCGCTACCGCGAATACCCCATGCTCATCCAGGGCTACGGTGCCGGTGCCGCTGTCACCGCAGCCGGTGTCTTCGCTAATATCATGTCGATAGCGAATATCTAATCTTTGTAGATGGCATACAATTCACTTGAAATCTGCGCGGGTGCGGGTGGTCAGGCGCTTGGGCTGGAAATGGCAGGATTTGACCACCAGGCATTGGTGGAATTTGAGAGGGACTACTGCGACTGTCTGAAGAGGAACCGGCCGCAGTGGAACGTGAAGTGTATGGACGTAAGAAAGTTTGACGGACGGCCTTATGGGGGGCAGATTGACTTGCTTTCTGGTGGTGTACCTTGCCCGCCATTCAGCATCGCAGGCAAACAGCTTGGGGCCGACGACGAACGCGATTTGTTCCCGCAGATGCTCCGTCTAGTGGAAGAAATCAACCCGAAAGTGGTGATGATTGAGAACGTGCGAGGCTTCCTCGGCAAGCTGTTCGACCATTATCGCAGCAGCATTATCGCACGCTTGAACCATTTGGGCTACAACGTACACCTGCGACTGCTGAATGCTTCAGACTACGGCGTGCCGCAGCTCCGTCCACGCGCCATCATCATCGGCGTGCGTACAGACATCTACGATATATTCACCTTCCCGCAACCTATGCCTCATCTGACACAGGATGTGGGCCACGCCCTCTACGACCTGATGGCGGCCAACGGCTGGCATGGAGCTGAGCAGTGGCGGCAGATGGCTAATAATATTGCTCCGACACTCGTCGGCGGCAGTAAGAAGCATGGCGGCCCCGACCTCGGCCCTACCCGTGCCCGTGAGGCTTGGGCTGCGATGGGCATTGACGGTCGCGGCGTAGGCAACGAGGCTCCGTCAGCGGACTTTGAAGGAATGCCACGGCTCACCCCACGGATGATGGCCCGGCTGCAGGGATTCCCCGACGACTGGCAGTTTGGAGACCGCAAGACTACGGCCTGCCGCATGATTGGCAATGCCTTTCCCCCACCAGTAGCCCATAAAGTAGGACTTAAAATAAAACAAGTTTTGGATTATGCAAGCATTGATAGCAGAAGCACGGAGGAAGTACCACGCAGAGCTGTTGGCTAACGGGGTTCTGACCATTGACGCGAAGGGTATTCCGAGTAATGCTGACAGCTCATCGAAGCTTTCTGTCAGTATTGCGCAGGGGATTGCGCGTAGACTAATGGCCGGAGAGCAGGAAAAGGCCGTAGGCCAGACCACAGGAGCGAAGTTTGAACAGCTGAACATGGAGTTCATCGATGCCACATTTCCTCATCTACAGAACCTACGTCCCGGAAAGTGGCACATCACCAAGCTCGGCAATCGCAACAGCATCAAGACCAGCAGTTTCGCGCAATACGAGCACCTTGACTATCTTTCAAGGTTGACGAAAGATGATGCGCGGCTAGCAGCCAGTATGGGCAACGACTACATGGTAGCTCCCGACGTAGTGGTCTATCGCGAGACGGAACCCGACGAATTCATCAACGCGCATCAGTTCATCGTCGATGAATCCGTCAGCGGCCTTTCTGATATTCGCAAGACATGCGGCGGCCTGCCTATCCTCCATGCCTCCATATCAGCCAAGTGGACGATGCGCAGCGACCGCGCTCAGAACAGCCGTACCGAGGCGCTTGGCCTCATCCGAAATCGCAAGGGACACTTACCCCACATCGTCGTTGTGACCGGCGAACCGTTGCCCGCCCGTATTGCTTCACTGGCACTGGGAACGGGCGACATCGACTGCGTATATCACTTCGCTCTCAACGAACTCGTCGAGGCCGTCAAAGAGGCCAACGCCGAGGATGCTACTGAAATGCTTCATATTCTTATCAGCGGTAAACGCCTGAAAGACATCAGCGACTTGCCATTGGACTTGGCTGTGTAATACTATCAAAATAAGTGTAGACAATGAAACACATTATTATATTAGGCGACGGTATGTCCGACCACGCCGTCGAACGGCTAGGAGGCAAGACGCTGCTACAGGCAGCAGACAAGCCTATGATGGACAGGCTGGCGCGCGAGGGCCGTTGCGGTCGGTTGGTTACTGTGCCCGAAGGCTTCCCGCCTGGCAGCGAAGTGGCCAACACTGCCATTCTCGGCTACGACCTGAACGAGGTCTACGAAGGCCGCGGCCCTTTGGAGGCTGCCAGCATTGGCTACGACATGGCCGACGATGACTTCGCCATCCGCTGTAACATCATCACCCTGGAGGACGGGAAAATCATCACCCACAACGGCGGAAATCTGGAGACGGAGGATGCCCGTGTGCTCATCGACTACCTGAACGAGACCCTTGCTGCGCCCATCAACGAGCGTGAAAGAAAACAGCTTGGCATATCAGCTGAAACAAGCTTCCAGCGAGTAAAGTTCATCTGTGGCATACAATACCGCCATCTGCTGGTCATCAAGGGAGGCAACAAGCACATCGTCTGTGCCCCGCCCCATGACCACCCCAACGAAGCCTGGCGCCCCCTCCTGGTAAAACCAGAGGAAGCGTCCGTCGTCAGCGGTTTCCCCGCTGACCCCACCGAAGCATCCGTTGTCAGCGGTTTCCCCGCTGACCCCGCACGTCTCTCCCCCCAGCAGACAGCCGACCTCATCAACGAGCTGATTCTTCGTTCACAGGACTTGTTAGCCAAGCATCCCTTCAACCTTGGACGTGCCGCCCGAGGCGAGCGTCAGGCCAACAGCATCTGGCCCTGGAGCGGCGGCTACCGTCCCAGCATGCAGACGCTCATGCAGCAATACCCGCAAATCAAATCGGGTGCCGTCATCTCTGCCGTCGACCTCATACAAGGCATCGGCAAGTACGCCGGCTTGCGCATCATCAAAGTTCCGGGAGCCACCGGCCTGGCCAATACCAATTACGAGGGCAAGGCACAAGCTGCTATCGACGCCCTGAAGACGGACGACTTCGTGTTTGTCCATGTGGAGGCTACCGACGAGGCCGGCCACGACGGCGACCTCGAACTGAAGCTGCGTGCCATCAACTATCTCGACCAGCGGCTCATCCGTCCCGTTGTCGAAGCTGTTGAAAAGATGGGCGAGCCAGTATGTATAGCCGTGCTTCCCGACCACCCCACGCCAGTGGAGTTGCGCATTCATGTCAACGAACCCGTCCCCTTCCTCATCTGGCATCCGGGCATCGTACCCGACGGCGTGCAACGCTACGACGAGATTTCCTGCGTCAGCGGCGCTTACGGACTGCTCCGTCTGAACCAATTTATTCAAACTTTCATGTCTATCGGCCATTAGGAAACATTTGAAATAGTTTTTCATACATACGGCAAAGTGGGAATCAACTATTTTCCGTAAATTTGCGTCGGATTTTTTTATTAACAAAAACTATACAACCGTATGAAAAACTTTTGCAAGGTGACCCTTGTCGCACTGCTGGCCATGGGCAGCAGTCAAACCACATGGGCACAAGGGCTGAAAGACGCCTACAAGGACTATTTCATGATTGGTGTCGCTGTCAACCAGCGCAATGTGACTAACCCCGAGCAGCAGGCGCTCGTCAAGAGGGAGTTCAACAGCATCACTGCTGAGAACGACATGAAACCCGAGCCCACGGAGCCTCGCGAGGGCGAGTTCAACTGGGAGAACGCTGACCGTATCGCCAACTTTGCCCGCCAGAACGGCATCAAGCTGCGCGGTCACACGCTGATGTGGCACTCGCAGATTGGCCGCTGGATGACTGCCGAGGGTACGACCAAGGAGCAGTTCTATGCCCGCATGAAGAACCACATCCAGGCTATCGTCAACCGCTACAAGGACGTGGTCTATTGCTGGGACGTGGTGAACGAGGCCATCAGCGACGATGCCAACGCTACTGACCCCTATCGTCAGAGCGCCATGTACCGTCTCTGCGGTGACGAGTTCATCGAGAAGGCTTTCCAGTATGCCCATGAGGCCGATCCGAAGGCACTGTTGTTCTACAATGACTACAGCACCGTCGATCCCCACAAGCGCGACCGTATTTATAATATGGTGAAGAAGATGAAGGCCAAGGGTATACCCATCGACGGTATCGGCATGCAGGCTCACTACAACATCTATTACCCCTCTGAGGCTCGCCTCGACTCGGCCATCACGCTGTTCAAGACCATCGTGAAGCACATCCATATCACCGAGTTCGACATCCGCGTGAACGAGGAGATGGGCGGTGGTCTGCAGTTCAGCCGTGAGGGTGCCAACGTCACCGACTCCGTCAAGCAGCATCTGGCCGACCAGTATGCGCGCTGCTTCCGCGTGTTCCGCAAGCATAAGGATGTCATCGACTGTGTCACCTTCTGGAACCTCGGCGACCGCGATTCTTGGCTCGGCGCCCGCAACTATCCGCTGCCGTTCGACGAGAACTACCAGCCCAAGCTGGCCTATACCTACATCAAGGACATGAAGGATCCCGCATGGAACATGCCTCCTCGTCCCGCCCGCCAGCCCCGTCCGCAGGGTCAGCAGGGTCGTCGTCGCGGTGGCCCCGGTGGCTTTGGCCAGCAGCGTCCCCCGTTCAATCCCAACCTCGCCTTCCCCGAGCAGCCCGGCATCAAGGAGGACTTCGTTCCCTCTGAGCTGAACCAGCCCGGACAGCAGTATCCCCAGGTGAACTCTCAGGGCTACGCCCGCTTCCGCATTGAGGCACCCGACGCACAGGCTGTCTCCGTCAGCCTCGGTCTTGGCGGACAGGGCGGCACCCAGCTGAAGAAGACCTACGACGGCTCATGGGTAGGCACCACTGCCGGCCCGATGGACGAGGGCTTCCACTATTACCACCTGACCGTCGACGGCGGCACGCTTAACGACCCCGGCACCTGCAACTTCTACGGTTCCACCCGCTGGGAGAGCGGCATCGAGATTCCCGCCCACGACAAGGATTTCTACGCCATGAAGAACGTGCCTCACGGAAAGGTGTCGCAGGTGCTCTTCTGGAGCGAAAGCACCAAGCAGTGCCGTCGTGCTTTCGTCTACACACCGCCTACCTACGACAAGGACAAGAAAGCCAAGTATCCCGTGCTCTACCTGCAGCATGGCTGGGGCGAGGACGAGACCGCCTGGATGACACAGGGCCACGCCAACCTCATCATGGACAACCTGATTGCTGAAGGCAAGATCAAGCCGTTCATCGTCGTATGCACATACGGCATGACCAACAACATTCAGTTCGGCGGCCTCGGTGGTTTCACCGCCCAGGATTTTGAGAAGGTGCTCTGCGACGAGTTGGTACCTTATATCGATGCCAACTTCCAGACCATCGCCAAGAAAGAGAGCCGTGCAATGGCCGGCCTGTCGATGGGTGGCATGGAAACGCATACCATCACGCTGCGCCGTCCTGAAATGTTCGCTTACTACGGACTGCTCAGCGGTGGTACTTACACCCCCGACGAGATCAAGGACAAGAATCAGGTGAAGTATATCTTCCTGAGCTGTGGTTCTAAGGAAGGTCCCGACCGCATCAAGCAGGCTGTGGATGCCCTGAAGGCTGCCGGCTTCAACGCCGAGGGTCATGTCTCAGAGGGCACTGCCCATGAGTTCCTGACCTGGCGCCGCGCACTCCGCCAGATGGCACTGAGCCTCTTCAAATAGTGCCCCACACGCTATCTTCTTTTAATACAAAGAACGAAGAAGCGTTACACGGATTTCACGAAAGATGTCCAGATGATTAATCTGCCGTCTTTCGTGAAATTCGTGTAATTCGTCGTTTATGAGAAAACTGGGTAGAGGCCACAAAGGCTGTAAAGTTCATTGCTTCTTCAAGAGATAATAGCCACGGCGACCGTTGCTAGAGCCTTGCGGCCATCGGAGGGCCTTCAGGGCAAGACCGAGGCGGGTCAGGTTGGGCACGTCGGAGGCACGGAGCGTGGAGGCCAGTTCACGCTGAATGGCTGTAACCTGCCAGAAGTGCTCGTGGCTGCGTTCCGGAGCCGGTTCGAAGAATGTGGGTAGCACCTGTTCGATAGCCGAGGGCTGCTGGTACTGCCGGTTGTGCTGCTGTATCTCCTGCTCGTCTTCGGCGGTGAACCACCAGAGACAGCCCTCCTGCCTAAGCTCTGCTTGTGCCTGTGCGAACACTTGTTCCCAGCAGACGGGGCTGTCGGTATCAATCATGCCGTCGACAGCGACGCAGAGGTAGCGGCGTGTGCCGTCGCCCGAAGGCAGCGGCGTGGGGTCGTTGGTCGTGGCTATGAACGAGGCAAGACGTTCAGTCATAGTGTACTGGTCACTGCGCATGCGGCGCACCTGCACGTCCTTCTCTGTGAGCAGACGTTTTATTTTCGCCTGTTCGCGAGGTGTCTTGCTGTCGTACTCGTCGATGCACACCAGCCACATGCGGCCCAGCACACGCTCCACCTGCTCGGCATTGTCCATCTTGATGTCGTCCATGAAGTAGTCGCGCAGCTGCGGGGGGAGGATGTTGCGGCAGAAGATGCTCTTCCGCGTTCCCTGATCGCCGATGAGCAATGGCACGAGCGAGTTGCCGTGCAGCCCGCCCATCCCCAGCGCCTGGGCCGTCATGGCGAGCATCCAGCGGTGGAAGTATTCCGGCCAGCGGGTATAGGAGGTGGGCACCCGGCGAGCCATGTCGCCGATGTGGTCGTGCCCGTCCCATGCAGGGCAGGCAGCAAGGTAAGCGCGAACAGGGTGATAGTCGTCAATGGCAGTGTTTTCAAGGCAGAGGCGCATGCCATAGCTCCACGACTCGCCGCCGGCTTTCAGCTGCTCCACGGTGAGATGGTTCAGGTCACGCTCGGTCAGAGGATGCCAGTCATTAGTGGCAGCTCCCTTCGTGTTCTTACGTCGGAACTCGGTAATGCGCTTCATCATGTTGTAGCGAAGGTCGTAACGCTCTGCAAGGAACTGCTCGTTGAAGCGGATCAGACGCTGGCGGTTCACGGCGATGGATGGGGCATCGGACGGCTTCGTGCCTGATGGTGTAGCAGTCCGTTCAGGACTTGACGGGACTGCAGACAGATCAGGACCCGACGGTGTGGCAGATGACTGCGGCGCAGATGGGGCATCGAGCGACACTGTACTTGACTGCGCTGCTGACGGCTGCGGACTCGTTGTGACGGTAATGGTACGGAAGTGGTTAATGACGCGACGTGCGGTCTTACGCAGCATCGTGTTGAGACGGATAAAAAACTGTTTCATAGGTTAAGGGTTTATTGTTTTTCGGCAAAGGTAGCCCACCTCTTGCAGGCTGGCAATGCGTTCACACGAAATTAACGGATGTTTGCCCATTTTAACAGTGCAGACTTCACTCCTTGTTTGTCCGTCATATATAATATGCTTTTTCCGAAAAAACTATGCAACCCTGCATTCTCTGTGTTCAATATCCTTTTCCCCAAATACTGCCTCCATTTGGAAAAATACGAACGCCGTTTGGAAAAATACGAACGCCGTTTGAAAAAATACTGCCAGTATTTTTTTGTCCCAAGCCTTGGGACTTTTCTTCGGTCTCATCCTTCACTCAGTACGACATGAGAATGCCGGAAAAGATGCGATGTCTAGTGCAGGGTTTGTCACCAAGTGTACTACCAGCAACTATTTGGAAATCTGCTGCTTATTCATTACAAGTGCAGGGTTGCAGAGTTTCGAAGTTTCATAATGATGTAACTAATGGGGCACGTTTCCATCTCACGCTCTCCACTTTTTCCGTGGAAAATTTGGCTGTTCGGAAAATAATGCGTATTTTTGCACGGTGAGTATCAATGATGATGCCATGAGAGGAAAACGTCTTCATCCGAGGTTGAAGTTCCCGATATCTCCAAGGCCCTGAAGCAGTCAGAGAAGACCGCTTACACTGAGGGATAGCTGATAGCGATAAGTAAAACAGCCGAAAAATCGTCGTTGCCAACTACTCCAAATTTTGATGCTAAACAATATTTTAAATGGTATGAAACATTTTCTTTCTTCTAAATTCTGCCAGGGAAGCCGTTGCTTGTTCTTATTGCTATTGGTAAACCTGTCACCATTGGATGCAGATGCCGACAGCACGAATGAATACTCAGCGAACTCCTCCGACATTAAAGCCGCTGCCCAGGCCTACGAGCTGACCTCCGAGGAGGAGCGACAGCTGACGACGCAGGCCAACGGCTTTGCCTTCCACCTGTTCCGGCAGACAAGGGGCGATGACAGTCAGGTACTGTCGCCGTTGGGCGTAACCTTCGCGCTGAGCATGCTGAACAACGGTACTGCCGGACAGACGCGTCAGGAAATAAGCCAGGCGCTGGGCTTTGGCAACGTGAGCCTGGACGCAGTGAACGCCTTCTGCCGCAAGCAGCTCACCAAGGGTAATACGCTCGACCCGCTGGCAAGCATGCCGCTGGCAAGCAGCGTATGGGTGAACCAGCCTTCCCAGCTGTTGCCCGACTTCAAGAAGACGGCTGCCGACTATTTCGATGCCACGGCGGAGAGCCGCAACTTCTCCGACGGACAGACGCTCGCCGCCATCAACCGGTGGGGCAGCAGCCATACCAACGGGATGATTCCCAGTGTGCTGGAGTCGTTATCCCCCTCGGCCGTCAGCTATCTGCTGAATGCCGTCTACTTCAAGGGCACATGGACGCTGAAGTTCGACCCGGCAAAAACCAAGAAGGAGGCTTTTGGCAGCACAGGCATGACGCTGCCGATGATGTACCAGCATAAGAGGGTCTTCTACAAGGAGGATGCCACCTGTCAGGCACTGCGCCTGCCCTATGGCAACGAGTCGTTCTGCATGACCGTCTTCCTTCCCCGCGAGGACAAGACTATCGGCGAAGTGCTCACTCTGCTGGAAAGTGGCCAGTGGGACGACCGCTACAGGCAGATGGAGGTGAATGAGGTCGACGTGAAGTTGCCACAGATGGACCAGACGACAAGCCTGCCGCTCAACGATGCGGTGCAGGCACTGGGCATAAAACGTGCTTTCGACGCAGGCCTTGCCGAGTTCCCCTTGTTCTGCAGTCAAAACACATATTTATATATGTTGAAGCAGGATGTCCGGCTGAAAGTTGACGAGGAGGGTACCAGTGCCCAAACCATCAGTGGGGGAACAATCGTGTTCGACCCGCCCGTATACACCTTCCACGCCAACCGCCCATTCCTTTATGTCATCAGTGAAAAGTCGTCGGGCCTCATCTACTTCATTGGCCAGATGACCGACGGCACGCCGACCGACATCCCGGCAAGCATCAGCGAGACATCCGTCAGCCGCCCTTCTACCTCCACCCTCTACGACTTGCTGGGCCGTCCCATTCAGGGTACGCCTCAACCGGGCTTGTACATCCGTGAAGGGAAGAAAATCATGGTGAAGTGACATCGGCAGACGAAATAGTTTTGCGCTGTTCCGGCCTAATGCCTGTAAATATTTACGCTGGAAAGTTTGGTGGTTAAGGAAATTGTTAGTAACTTTGCAGTCGGCAAATAAACAATAAGAACGATGCAAACCATGCATACACGCGAAGAACAGATGCAAGCTTTCGGGCGACTGCTGGATGTGCTCGACCAGCTGCGGGAGAAATGTCCGTGGGACAGAAAGCAGACCAACGAGAGCCTGCGCCCGAACACTATTGAAGAGACCTACGAGCTATGCGATGCACTTGCCCGGGGCGACCGGCACGACACGATGAAGGAGCTGGGCGACGTGATGATGCACCTCTGCTTCTATGCCAGGATAGCACAGGAGCAGGGCGACTTCGACATCTACGACGTGCTGCGCCAGCAGGCCGACAAGCTCATCTTCCGCCACCCACACATCTATCCGCAGAGTCAGGTGGGCCAGGACTGTCCGAAAACGCTGGAAGAGCTAGCGGCAAGCGCCGAACAAAGCGGAAACACGGGGAACTCCGAGACTGCGGCATTCTCCAGCGCAAAGACCGCCGAGCAGGTGCTGCAGAACTGGGAGCAGATCAAGCTGAAGGAGAAAGACGGCAACAAGACGGTGCTGGGCGGCGTGCCAGCAGCATTGCCCTCGCTCATCAAGGCATATCGCATACAAGACAAGGCGCGCAACGTGGGCTTCGACTGGCAGAAGAGAGAGGATGTTTGGGACAAAGTGCGCGAGGAGCTCGACGAACTGGAGGCAGAACTGAAGCGGGAAGACAAGGAGGCATCGACCAACGAACTGGGTGACTTCCTCTTTTCGGTCATCAATGCAGCGCGACTCTACAAGCTAAACCCAGACAATGCCCTGGAGCGCACGAACAACAAGTTCATCAGCCGATTCAACTATATTGAGCAACACAGCATAAGAGCCGGAAAGCCACTGACAGAAATGACGCTGGAAGAGATGGACGAGCTGTGGAACGAGGCGAAGAGAGCGATGAAGAGCTAGGAGTTAGGAATTGAAGTATTTAAAAAAAAATTGTTATCATATATGAGGCGTATATCATTTATTAGTTATCCTTTATCTGTTAGCGTGGCATTTTGCTCAATACTCTTTGTGGCAGGATGCGACATGAGAGCACCTTTGAAAGTGGGCTATGAGGCTCCGCCCGATGCTCAGGTCGAGGTAGACTCCGTAATCTATGGTTTCTGCGGCGCAATGTCAACGCAAGACAAGCTGCAACTGATTACATCGACCGACGACACACTCTACATTGACGTGAAGGACGCCCGCAAGAAAGGCAAGGTGATGAACGGATATCAGCGCGGCGACGAGCTGTATGTGTTGCCGGACATCGACCACAACAAGGCACTGATGACCATCAACAAGAACCACCTGCTGGGCAAGTGGGTCATGCCCAGCCCCTTCGACGGCAGCACGCCGTCGGGCATCATCCTGAAAGACGGCGGGGAAGCGGAGAACTACGAACAGCAGGGCGACATCGTCTACAAGTCGTGGAACATCATCAACGGCCACCTTCAGCTGACTACCACCCGCGAAGGCACGGACATTTTTGAGACGCAGACATACGAGATTCTCAGGATGACCCTCGACTCGCTCTACCTGCAGAACATCGAAGACCCCGACGACTCTTTCGAATACGGACGATACAAGGCTGAGCAGGAGTCTGTTCCCGACTATGAATTGGACTACGACACTGACGACGGCTATAATCTCTTCTAAATGGAAACCTTTCGCGTTCACATCTTGGGATGCGGCAGTGCGCTGCCCACTATACGCCATTTCTCGTCCATGCAGGTGGTGGAATGCAGGGGCAAGCTCTACATGATTGACTGCGGAGAAGGTGCCCAGCTGCAATTGCGGCGCTCGTCGCTGTCGTTCGAAAAGCTGGGACATATCTTCATCACTCATCTCCACGGCGACCACTGCTTCGGCCTCATCGGCCTTATCAGCACCTTCGGCCTGCTGGGACGTCATGCTGGCCTCCACATCTACGCCCCCGCCCAACTGGAACCCATGCTGAAAGCCCAGCTCGACATGTTCTTCAACTACGACATCGGCTACGAAGTATTCTTCCACCCTGTTGACACCAGCGTTCAGCAGGTTGTGTTTGAAGACAACTCCCTCACCGTGGAAACCATTCCCCTGGAGCACCGCATGCCCTGCGCAGGATACCTGTTCCGTGAGAAGCCCGGCCTGCCCCACATTCGCCGCGACATGATTGACATGTATGGCATTCCCGTGTCGCAAATCAACAACATCAAGGCCGGACAAGACTATACGCTTCCCGACGGCACGGTGATAAAACATCAGCAGCTGGTGACTCCCGCCGACCCGCCACGAAGCTATGCCTACTGTTCGGACACACGTTACATGCCCGGCCTGCACGAGATGGTCAGAGGCGTCAATACACTTTACCATGAGAGCACATACGCCCAGGACAAGCTCAGCAGCGCAGAGAAATACTGTCACTCCACGGCGGCACAGGCTGCAACTGTGGCGCGCGACGCTCAGGCGGGCAAGCTCCTGCTGGGGCACTACAGCGCACGCTATTCCGATGAGAGCATACTGCTGAAGGAGGCCCGCGAAGTCTTTCCAAACAGCTTTTTGACCGATGAAATGAAGGTTTTCGACATCTAAATGCTAATTTTCTTGCTTTTTATTTGGCAGTAAAGAATATTTTTACTATTTTTGCAGGGTAATTACAAAACTATCGTGCATGATTAAAAAGAAATTGTTCATATTGGCGGGTATTGCATTGCTGTCTTTCACCACCCCGGCTTTAGCTGCCAACATGGTGATGGAAATGGGTGTGGCTGAGCAGGTGGACGAACAGGCTCCTACCATCAGTGTTGAAGGCAACACTGTCAGCGTGCAGAACGCCAGCGGCATGAACCTTGAAGTGGTGTCGCTGACAGGAAGAGCGGTCGCATCCTACAAAATCGAGGGTCCGGCCCAACGTATTGAACTAAATCTGCCTAAAGGGTGCTACATTCTGAAAGTTGGCAAGGTGGTACGCAAAGTCACCGTGCGGTAATCATTCTTGCGAGCATTTTCCTCGCTCTAAACATCTCTGCATGCAAACAGTCCGGCAATGCCGAGGTGGACGAGGCTGAACAGGAACTGGAACAGCTTTACCGTCAGCATCTGCTGGACGCGCAGCAACATCTGGACATCATTATGGCTGATGGTCATGATTCGTTGTATGCCGACCGCATGGGCCGACGCTACTACAATGAGGGTGGACAATGGAGATGGATGGGTGCGCCCGGCCAGATTGCCCTCTGCGATGCGCTGGACAGCATCATGCACAGCCAAATCAGCGGCATAGGATTTAGCGAAGACGTGTTCAACCTGGCCGACATCGACACCCATCTGGCAGAAATGCACCAGCCTGACTCCGCAAAGGATATGGCACTGAGCATGGCCCGGCTGGAGCACTCGCTGACAAAAGCCTACCTGCGCTATACTATCGGCCAGCGCTTTGGTTTCACCACTCCCTCCAAACTCTTTGGCATTCACGACTTTGATATTGACATCGAGCAGGCTGACAGCGCCTTTGTGGACTACGCCATGAAGCAGCTTGCCGACAAGGAGACGATGGTGAACTTCCTGAACTCCGTGGAACCCACCGACAACGCCTACCAGCAGCTGAAACGCCAGCTGAAACTCGACTCGACCAATGAGGACCGCAACCGCACGTTGTGCAATATGGAACGCCTGCGCTGGCGCGACAAGAAACACGGAAAGGAGACCCCGCGCCACATCTTCGTCAATGTGGCAGCACAGCAGGTGTGGGCCGTCAGCCCCGACAGCGTCATCAACATGCGTATCTGCTGCGGCAAGCCCGCCACGAAGACACCGCTCCTCTCCAGTGAGATTCACAAGATAGAAGTGAATCCTGAATGGGGTATCCCGCAGAGCATCATCCGGGGGGAGGTGAGCGGACATGCCGGCGACTCGGCCTACTTCGCACGACGCAATTATTACGTGGTGGGCAGAAACGGACAGCGGGTGAACCCCGGCCATCTATCGCAAGCCGATCTGGCCAGCGGACGGTATTCCGTCAGACAGCGTAGCGGAGCAGGCAACTCGCTGGGACGCATCATCTTCCGCTTCCCTAACAAGTTCGCCGTCTATCTGCACGACACTTCATCGCCAGGGGCGTTCAAGCGCGATACACGCACCGTCTCTCACGGATGCGTCCGTCTGCAAAGGCCATTCGAGATTGCAGAGTTTGTGCTGCCCAATGCCGACCCGTGGCTGCTCGACAAGATGCGCCTCAGCATGGATCTGCAACCCAAGACAGAGCAGGGACGCGAATACAAGCGCACACACGGGGGAGCCATACGCCTGATTAACAACACTGCCGTGGACCCGAAAGTACCTGTGGTGATTGACTACTACACACGCTATCCTAACCCCAAGACCGGAGAGCTGGACACATGGGGCGACCCTTATGGCTATGACAAGATCATCTTGAAGGCCATCAAGCCTTTCCTCCCCTGACCAACCCTGTCAACAGCTTTTAGGAATGGAATCTTACGACGACCAGCAACTCAAAGACATGCTCAAGAACCCTGCGACACTGCGCAGGGGATTTGAGTCAATGGTTCGCCAGTACAGTGAGCAACTATACTGGCAAGTGCGCCGCATCGTCCTCACCCACGAAGACTCAAACGACGTGGTACAGAACGCCCTGCTGAAAGCATGGAGCAACATCGACAGTTTCAAGGGCGACTCGAAAATCATCACATGGCTGTCAAGAATAGCCATCAACGAGGCACTTGACTTTACGCGGCGACAGAAGAACCGCCTCACGCTGAGCACCGACGATGAGGACCTGGGACTGGCAACCCGCCTGATGGCTGATGACTACTTCGACGGCGACGAGACAGAGGCTCAACTGCAGGAAGCCATCGCCAGTCTGCCCGACGTTCAGCGCACCGTATTCCAGCTGCGCTACTACGATGAAATGAAATACAGCGACATCAGCCGCATCCTCGGCACATCGGAAGGCGGACTGAAAGCATCCTATCACCACGCTGTGAAAAAAATAACTGAATTTTTCCACCGGCACGATTAAACTATTCTCTACATTTTGCGTCAATAAAGCATAAAGGACAAAAACTATGACAAACGAAGAAAAATATCTCAACAGCAAACTAGGCAAGAAGAACCCGTTTACTGTGCCCGAAGGCTACTTTGAGCAGCTGACCGCCCAGGTCATGGAGAGGATTGGGGAAGACAACACATCCCTGAAACTGAAATTGCCAGAGAAGAAGCAGCAGAAACCTGCCATCATCAAGCAGCTGCGTCCCTGGCTCTACGCTGCAGCATGCCTCTGCGTCGGAGCATTCACTGCCGCCATGTTCTTCAACGACAAGAGCGACAGCACACAGGGACTCAGGCAGATGGCCACGCTGGAGCAGGAAAACACTAACTACTACAGCGACAGCTACATCGACGAAGAGGCAGACTACGCCATGCTCGACAATCAGGAAATATACGCCTGTCTGCTTGCTGAAATGTAAAAAAGGATAAAGACTATGAAGAAGCTAATCACCATTCTCATGCTTGGCGTGCTGACCGTAGGCATCTATGCTCAGGACGACAGTCATCAGCAGCAGCGCTTCTCGCCTGAACGGTTTGAGGCCCAGCTTCAGGATTACATCACCAAAGAAGCCAAGCTGACTCCGCAGGAAGCTGCCAAGTTCTTCCCCGTCTACAAGGAGATGCAGGAGAAACAGCGTGTGGTCTTCGAACGGCAGCGTGACCTGGCCAAGACGAAACCTGCCGATGAAGAGGGCTGCATGAAAGTCATCAAGGAGAGCGACGAGATAGAGCTTGAGCTGAAGCGCATCCAACAGACCTATCACGGCAAGTTCCTCAAGCAGCTGCCTGCCTCGAAAGTGTACGACATCCTGAAGGCTGAACAACGCTTCCTTCGCCGCACGATGAAGAACTGGGGCAGAGGATCAAACGCTGGCCAATGGGGACAGGGATTCCGGCCGCAAGGCTTCGGCCCGCAAGGAGGCGTTCCGGGTTTCGGCCCGCAGGGAGGCGTTCCCGGTTTTGGCCCGCAAGGTTTCGGCCCGCAAGGTTTCAGACAGCAGGGCAATGCGCCAAAGAGAGGCGAGCAACGGAAGCCTTAGAAATGAGGCTTGAGGAATACAGTCTCATCGCGCTTCAAGAACGACGACGAAACGACATCCGACTTCAACAGACGCCAGGCAGCGGTATAGGTATCAGCTATACACGCTGTCTGGTTTTCTTTAAGCGTATAGGTACGCCACACACAGACAATAACATCGCTGCTGTCTACCGGCTCTTCTACCTTCTGTAACTTCATATCCACACGCAGCACATCACTTAGGCGCAGGGAGAGGCTGTCAGCTGTCAAAGCCGTCATCTCGCTGCGGCCGTCCAGCAGGTTGGTGATTTCCGCTTTCATGTGCGCCTCCATGAAGTCTATCATGTCCAGACGGTTGTTTTTCGACAAATAAGGCATCAGCGAATCGGGCATTGCCTTGAAAAGGGAGGCCATGTCTTGTTTTTGGGCAAAGCTGCCAAGAGGGGCTATGCCTAACAATATGGCTATAATAGCTTTCTTCATAATCGTAGGATGTTATCAAATTCCATAGGCAGACGCTTTCCTATGCTGGTGACGATAAGCGATGCACCTTGGTGCCGTGCCTCTTCGACAAGCATGTCTGCCACGATTTGTGCGTTGCTATCGTCCAGATGGCTGATAGGCTCATCCGCCAACAGGAAATCAAAAGGCTGCACCAGTGCACGCATCAGGGCTACGCGCTGCTGCTGTCCGAAAGACATGCGTCCAACAGACACATTGAATTTGTCGGCGATGCCCAGCAGCGAAAACCATTCTTCAATCTGCTTGCGAGTCTTGTGCTTAGTCAGCTTGTTCTTAATCTCCACATTCTCGTACGCAGTCAGCTCAGGGAAAAGACGTAACTCTTGAAACAGGCAACTGACATGTTGCTGGCGCAGGCGCGCCCAATCCGAGACATGATACTCACGGGCATCCTTGCCGTCGAACAGCACCTGCCCCGTATAATCGTGACGGTAGCCTAGAACGTAGCTGCAGAACGTGCTTTTGCCTCTTCCACTGTCGGCCTCTATCAGGTAATGAGTGCCCCGCTCGAAAGCGGTCTCCTTCTTCCAGATGTCAGAGTCAGGAGGATTCTGCACCGCACTGAATATCTGCGGCAACACGTTCTTAAAAAGTATCTGGTTCATTGTTGTGACAGTTGCATCATCATGACTGCTGCAAGCCCGGCAGTTTCCGTGCGCAGCCGGCTCTTGCCCAAATCGACGGAGACGAAGCCCGCATCGACAGCCATCCGCACCTCTTCTATAGAGAAGTCGCCTTCAGGGCCGACAAGCACCAGGGCATCGGTACAGTCCTTTTTCAGTTCTTCATAGAGACTTCTTCGCTCCACCTCCTCATAACAGTGGGCGATGTAGCGCCGGCCTGCGGTATGATGGGCAATGAACGTTTTGAAGTCCTGCATCTCGTTGACTACCGGTTTCCATGCCTTTCGGCTCTGCTTCATCGCGGAGATAACGATCTTCTCAAGGCGCGGTGTTTTCACCACCCTGCGCTCAGAGAAGCGACAATTGAGCAGCGACAGCTCGTCGAAGCCAATCTCAGTGGCTTTCTCAGCCAACCACTCCATGCGTTCCATCATCTTAGTGGGGGCAATGGCTAGATGTAAATGTGCCGGCCAAGAACGTTCCTGGGGCAAAGTCTCCTCTATGGTATAGAAGCAATGTTTACCGCTTGCCATGCTGACAACAGCCCGAAAGAACATGCCCTCACCGTCCATCAGCATCAGCTCGTCGCCCTCCTTCAGCCGCAACACACGTACGGCATGGGAAGCCTCCTCTTCAGGAAGCTCACTGAGAGCAGCAGCCTGCGGCACGTAGAAGTAGCGTTCCTCTTTCATGTCTTCCTGCGCTTGATTTCGTCGCGAAGCTGGGAAGCCAGTTCGTAGTTCTCCTCCTCCACAGCATTCTTCAAAGCAGCCTTCAAACGTGGCGTATCCATAGAATTAATTGGGATAGCCACGCCGGTGGCATGCTCGTCGAAAGGAACGCTCTGACGATTCATCAGCCGTTCCTCTATATAAAGAGGTATATGGGAGATAATACTCAGCAATACGGCATCGCTGGTTCGCACACGCACGGAGTCACCGCTTTCCAAATCCATCAGCATCACCTGATACTGGCCATCGTAGACACCAACGATCATCATCTCGTAGCGCGAGGGCAACAGCTGGAGAAGAACTTCGGGCAACATGGTCCGGCACACTTCGCGATTTCCCTTCAGGCGCATCAGCAGCTGGCGCGTCATCTCAGCATCGCACACTACGGACAACGCACGTTTCCGTGCCTCGTCGGTCAGCAGAATCACCGACAGCTCCTCGCTGCTCATGATTTGCTGCATGTTTTCGAATCTTAGTAGTATGCGACGCACCTTAGCTTTTCGTTTTACGGATTTTAGACTACAGAATCATGGTCCCCCTACCCTATTTCTTCTCCGGCTTGAACACCAAGGCGAAGGATACACCCACTACTAGGGCAAAGGCAGCAAAGATGAACCAGCAGGTCTGCCACTCACCCAGCAGGAAGCCACCTTCCCACTGGCAATAGTGGTTTACAATGGCACCGGCAATAAGTGTGCCGATAGTAGCTCCCAAGCCGTTGGTCATCATCATAAAGAGGCCCTGGGCAGAAGCCTTCACCGAAGGCTCGCATTCCTGGTCGACAAAGATACCGCCCGACACGTTGAAGAAGTCGAAGGCCACGCCATAGACAATACACGACAGAACAAAGAGCAGTACGCCCGGCATGGCAGGATTGCCTATGCCGAAGAAACCAAAGCGGAACACCCAGGCGAACATAGACATGAGCATAACCACCTTTATGCCATAGCGCTTCAGGAAGAACGGTATCATAAGAATACACAGTGCCTCGCTGATCTGCGAAAGAGAAGTCAGCAGGGTGGCATTATTGGCGGCAAAAGTATCTGCAAAGGCAGGATTGCCCTTGAAACTAGTGATAAACGGACCAGCATAGCCATTGGTCACCTGCAGGCACATGCCCAGCAGCGCGGAGAAAATGAAGAACAACGCCATCTTCCTACGCTTGAACAGCTTGAAAGCACTTAAGCCAAGCGACTCGGTCAGCGAAGCGGTCTGTTCCTTTTTGCCAAGACGACATTCAGGCAGAGAGAAGCAGTAGGCACATAGCACAAAACTCAAAATGCCCGACACGAAGAACTGCATATAAGTGTATTGAAACTTATGCGTGTTGTCAGCAAGAGTGAAAGAGAAGGCACCATCTTCCCAGACAGCACAATTGACAAACCACATGGTGGCAATGAAGCCCACGGTACCCAGCACACGGATGGGCGGGAAGTCCTTCACCGTGTCCATACCGTTTTCTTTCAGGATGGTAAAGGCAGTGGTATTGGCCAAAGCTATTGTAGGCATGAAGAATGCGACACTCAGCGTGTACATGGAGATAAAGGCCGACTTGTTGGGCAGCTCATTGCCAAAACCTGCCGACATGCCCATCCACCAGCAGCACAGCATAGCGGCGCCGGCCACGAGGTGGCACAAGCCCAGCAAGCGCTGCGGCTGAATATATTTGTCGGCAACAATGCCCATCAGTGTTGGCATGAAAATGGACACAATGCCCTGAATGGCATAGAACCAGGGAATTTCGTTACCCAAGCCTGCAACGCCAAGGTAGTTTCCCATACACGTAAGATAAGCTCCCCAGACAGCAAACTCCAGGAAGTTCATAACAGACAGACGTACTTTCAAGTTCATAATTATCCGGTTTTAGTTAATGATCATATTATTATAGTACGCGCGCAGGAGCCTTTTCTCGTCGCGTCGCAACACTATCTGTCCTGGCATCCACTCTGTGCAGGCTATCTCCTGCGTCAGCGGGAACCAGCGTACCACTTCTCCTTGTTGAATCTCTACTACCGACAGAGTCTGTCGGGAGTTGTCCTCCAATACTATCTCGTGGGATGCTATCCGTCGCATAACCTTCCTCCTTCGTATGGAAACGTATTAATTGAACACTATTCAGAAACAGCAGGCGGGTGGACGTAGATGCCTCATTACCACCATCCAAGTAGAAGAACCCTCTGATGGAACGTATGTCCCTGAGCGTGTCCTCGGGCACGCGGAGCTGACTCAAGCCCGAAACAGAGAAATGCAGATTGCGGCTGACCACCGTATCTTCATATTCCACGGAGATGTACACGACACTGCTCTTACTGCCTGTCTGAAACATGTAGTCGCTCATGAACATCATCATCAGAGCGTCACCGCGTCTGAAAGTGGAGTCGGCAGTAATGTTAAATTCCCACCGGTTATATGGCGGGACAGGCATGAGAACGGCCGTAGTACGGTCTACCCAAATATTCGCAGTGTCGCCGTCTGCCTTGTACGAGGCGAACTTTCCTATTTCGCCTTCCGAGGCTCCCAACACCAATGCCTGCTCATCGAGTCTCTCTGACACACGCTGAAGAATGGCGTCGAAACGGTCGGCACGGGAATAATAGTAGACCAGCGACGAGTCAAATTCAGCCTTTGTCACGCCATGTTTCTTGAGCGCGGCTTCGGTATAGAGCGCAAATCCATATTCCTGGTTAACGCCTTGCTCGCTGGCTGTGCGCTGGGCTAGTGCCTTTGCCAGATAGTAATCCACAAGTATATCTTCCATGTCATCGGGCTGGATATACTGGCTCGGCGTGCCCGGCTTGCATGCTGCCATCAGCAACAGCACGCCCACGACCATCAGTGCTGTGGTTCTATTCACGTTTCAGCGATATAGCGGATAGTTCTTTCCTGTAGAATAGCAGTAGTGCCACCACTGCAACCGATATGCTTGAGTCGGCGAAATTAAACACGGGACTGAAGAAAACGAACGGTTCACCGCCCCAGAAGGGCATCCACTCAGGCCATGTAGTCTGGATGATGGGAAAATAGAACATGTCCACAACCTTCCCCATGAGGAAAGGCGCATAGCCATTTCCCAGTCCCACCCAGTGGCTGACACTGTAAGGCGTAGAAGCTTCAAAGCCCAGACCGTAGAACATACAGTCGATAAGATTTCCTGCAGCTCCGGCCAGCACCATCGAAAGAAATACGATATAGCCCCAGCGAGCCCGCTTTCGGGCCTGCATCCAAATATAGTACCCCAGGAATCCTATGGCAACCACACGGAACAGCGAGAGTGCCAGCTTCGAGCCAATCTGCATGCCCCATGCCATACCATTGTTTTCAATGAACGAAATGTAGAACCAATCGGTGACACGAATGCTCTCATGCAGCTCCATGCCGGTCTTTACCAAGACCTTGATAATCTGGTCGGTAAGCAGGATGGCAAGCACCAAGAGTACTGCCACCCGCCCGCGAGTAAAAAATGGTTTAGCTTTCAACTCTTAATTACCAATTTCCAATTCTTACCTGCGCCTTTTCTCCAGTTCTTTCGACTCTACGCTAAGCGTGGCATGAGGAACGGCACGCAACCGCTCGGCAGGAATGAGCTTACCCGTAATGCGGTCAATGCCATAGGTCTTGTTGTCAATACGTATCAAGGCAGCCTGAAGTCCCTGGATGAACTTCTGCTGACGGGCAGCAAACTTCATCAGGTCTTCCTTCGATTGTGTCTCGCTGCCTTCTTCCAGGGCCTTGTAAGTTGGCGAGGTGTCGTCCACATCGTTGGAATCACGGTTTGTCAGCGAGTCCATCATCTGGTCATAGTCTCGCTTGGCCAAGGCCAGTTTCTCATTAATAATCTGACGGAACTCCTCGAGTTCCTCGTCAGTGTAGCGTGTTTTCTCTGACATAATAATGATTAGGATTTAGCTATCTTAATGTTTAGTTTCAATTCGTCTACTTTAACTTCAGTACCTTCCTGATATTCGTCAATCTCAATTTGAGAACCGTCAGCAAAGCCTTCGGTACAAACGATGGCATCGGCAAGAACTTGCGTCTTTACATAGTCGCTCCACTGTTCCAAAGCCTCAACCATCCTATCGTTACGGGTCATCTCCACATTGATGCGATCGGTAATTTCCAGGCCGCTCTCCTTGCGGATATTCTGTACCCGGTTGACCAATTCACGTGCCAGCCCCTCAAGTCGGAGTTCCTTTGTGATGACGATATCCAAAGCCACAGTGAGTGCGCCCTCGTTGGCCACCAGCCATCCTGGAATATCCTCGCTGATGATTTCCACGTCGACGGCTTCTACGACAAGATCCTGCCCTTCCACCTGAATGCCTATGGTGCCCTGCTGTTCCAGTTCTGCAATCTGTTCCTGTGACAAGGTGTCCATTGCGGAGGCCACACCCTTCATCAGCTTTCCGAACTTCTTGCCCATCGTGCGGAAGTTACACTTCACCTTCTTGACGAGAACGCCCTGACCCTCGACGAATTTCAGGTCCTTTACGTTCACCTCGCTCATGATGAGTTGTTTCACAGCCTCGATATACTTTTTCTGCTCGTCGGTGGCAGGAATCATGATGCTCTGTAGCGGCTGGCGCACCTTGATATTCACCTTGCGGCGCAATGCCAGCACCATCGACGTGATTTTCTGTGCCATCTCCATGCGGGCCTCGAGGTCGGTGTCGATGAGCGACTCATCAGCCACGGGGAAGAAATCCAGATGCACAGAATCTTTCTCTCCTCCCAAGTCACGGTAGAGACGGTCGGCATAGAAAGGAGAGAAGGGAGCTATCAGCTTGGCTACTGTAATCAGGCAGGTGTAGAGCGTATCATAGGCAGAAAGCTTGTCTGCATCCATCTCCTTACCCCAGAAACGCTTGCGGCTCAGGCGCACGTACCAGTTCGACAGGTCGTCGTTGACGAAAGCGTCAATGAAACGGCCAGCACGGGTGGGATCAAAATGATCCATCTCGTTCTTCACCTTTTTCACCAGCGTATTCAGGCAGGAGAGAATCCAACGGTCGATTTCTGGCCGTTCTGTTTGTTGCTGTACTACAGCAACAGACGGAACATAATCGTCGACGTTGGCGTAGAGGGCGAAGAAGCTATAGGTGTTATAGAGCGTGCCGAAGAACTTGCCACGCACCTCGGCCACTCCTGCCGGGTCGAATTTCAGGTTGTCCCACGGCTCCGAGTTTGTCATCATGTAGAAGCGAACGGCATCTGAGCCATACTTCTCAATCATCTCAAAGGGGCTGACCACGTTGCCCTTGTGCTTCGACATCTTGTCACCTTTAGCATCGAGGACAAGACCCGTAGACACCACGTTCTTAAAGGCAACAGAGTCGAAAATCATCGTAGCGATGGCATGCAGCGTGAAGAACCATCCGCGTGTCTGGTCTACACCCTCATTGATATAGTCGGCAGGATAGAACTTGCGCTCGTCTATCAGCTCTTTATTCTCAAACGGATAGTGCAACTGGGCATAGGGCATGGAGCCGCTGTCAAACCAAACGTCGATGAGGTCGGCCTCGCGCTTCATGGGTTTTCCACTGGGCGACACCAGCTTGATATAGTCCACATAAGGGCGATGCACGTCGATGCGGTCGTAATTCTCTTGGCTCATGTCGCCAGGCACGAAGCCTTTCTCCTTCAGCGGGTTGCTCTCCATCACGCCTGCGGCGACAGCCTTCTCAACTTCTTGATAGAGTTCTTCCAGCGAGCCGATGCAGATTTCTTCGCCGTCCTCTGAACGCCAGATGGGTAACGGCGTTCCCCAGAAGCGCGAGCGGGAGAGGTTCCAGTCGTTCAGATTATCCAGCCAGTTTCCGAAGCGCCCGGTTCCCGTCGATTCCGGATGCCAGCCGATAGTCTTGTTTAGCTCGCTCATGCGTTCCTTCATCGACGAACTCTTAATGAACCATGAATCAAGGGGATAATACAACACAGGCTTGTCGGTGCGCCAGCAGTGCGGATAGTTGTGCACATGCTTCTCTATCTTGTATACCTTGTCCTGCGCCTTCAAGTCCATACAGATACTGATGTCCAGTGTCTCGTCCTTGTCGGTAAGGTTCTCGTCGTAAGCGTTCTTCACGTAGCGGCCGGCAAATTTCTGCCACTCTCCAACGTTCACGTAGTTCTTCACGAAGTCGGGGTCAAGGTCGTCGATGACGTAATATTTGCCCTGCAAGTCAACCACAGGACGCTCGTTTCCTTTCTTGTCGACAAGCACGATGGGGCAGATTCCTGCCTGCTTGGCCACGAAAGCATCGTCAGCACCGAAGTTCGGAGCGATGTGCACAATACCAGCGCCGTCCTCTGTCGTCACATAGTCGCCGGGAATGACACGGAAGGCATCGCCCATAGGCTTGATGGCAGGCATCAGCTGCTCGTATTCCATACCCACGAGGTCGGTACCCTTGTAGCGGCCGACGATGCGATAGGGCATGAACTTCTCGCCTTTCTTGTATTCTGGCATCTCTCCGCCATCAGTGATTTCTCCTTCGGGAGCCAGATAGGCTGCCAGACGAGCCTCAGCCATGACGATGGTGATGGGTTTGGCAGAATAAGGGTTGTAGGTGTCCACGGCCACATAGTCTATCTTCGGACCTACGCAAAGTGCCGAGTTGGCGGCCAGTGTCCACGGCGTTGTTGTCCAAGCCAGGAAGTAGGCTGTCCCCCACCCCGTCATCTCAGACCTTGGATTCTTTATCTTGAACAATGCCGTGCAGGTCGTGTCCTTCACGTCGCGGTAGCATCCAGGCTGATTCAGCTCATGCGAGCTCAGACCCGTACCGGCCGCAGGACTATAGGGCTGGATAGTGTAGCCTTTGTAGAGCAGTCCCTTCTTGTAGAACTGTTTCAGCAGCCACCACAGCGTCTCTATATATTTATTGTCATACGTGATATAGGGGTTATCCAGGTCTACGAAATAGCCCATGCGCTCTGTCAGGTCGCGCCATTCCTTCGTGTAGGTCATCACGTTTTCACGGCACTTCTGATTATAGTCCTCCGTTGAGATATAGCGGGGACTTTCAGGATTGTCGATGTCGGCCTTCGTGATACCCAGCGCCTTCTCCACGCTGAGCTCCACGGGCAGGCCGTGAGTGTCCCAGCCAGCTTTGCGCTTAACCTGGAATCCCTGCATGGTACGATAGCGGTTGAAGGTATCTTTCAACGCGCGGCCGAGCACATGGTGTATGCCCGGATGACCGTTGGCTGAAGGAGGACCCTCGTAGAAAACAAACTGCGGACATCCTTCGCGTTCTTCAATAGAACGGTGGAAGATGTCTTCCTTCATCCACTTCTCCAGCATCTCATTGTTCACCTGTGTCAGGTTCAAACCTTTGTATTCAGCGAATCTTTTTGCCATATTCTGTCGTTTTGCTTTTTTGAAGGTGCAAAGGTAATCATTTTTTTTAATTCCTCCAAATCTGTAAAGACAAAATATCATAATCAAAAGGATGTGCCAAAACAAACACGTTTTGACACATCCCATGAGAATCAGATTCTATCGTCTATAACCTAGAGGCTCTATCAAGAGCCCGAGGATTACAGCTTAATCTTATAGCCAATGGTCAGCGTGAACACACCGTTCTTGCTGTCCTTAACGCCGGGGGCCGAATCCTTATTCACCTTGTTCAGGCCGATATTGTAGCGAGCGTCAATGACAAGGTGGTTGTCGAATTCGTAGGACAAGCCGACAGGGATAGAGATATCAAACTTTTCGCAATTATCCTTGAAGTCTTCATCCAAGTCAACCGAGGCTTTAGTACTCCCCTCGGAAGCCTTAATAGTAGACTTCACCTTGGCACTAGTCAGGAAGCCGAACTGTACGCCACTCTTCACAGCCAGACCTTTCCAGATATAGTAACTGGCGGTCACGGGGATATTAATATAGCCCAACTCCACTTTCGAATCCTTCACCTCATACTTCACACCTTCTGATGTGTAATTATAGTTTTCCCATGCTGAACCTGCCTGCGAGAAGTTCAAGCCGGCAGCCAAACTGAATTTGTCAGCAAGCTGATATTCCGCGTCGGCACCGAAGAAAAATCCTCCTAGAGGTTCCGAGTCAAGCTTTTTGTTGCCCAATTCTGTTAATTGAACCGACGGCATGTTTGTCAGTGTTGCCCCAACAACACCCACTCTTGGCTGAATAGATAATGTCCCTGCCTCATACTGGGCGCTGGCACTCAAAGAGGCAACCATCATGGCGGCCATTAAAAGGGTCTTTTTCATACTTCAAAACGTTTATTTTGCAGGTTCGTAATAATAAGTTGTGGAGGGGGTGTAAATACCGAAGGTAATACCCGAGAGGACTCCGTCCCAGAAAGTCTGAACGGTCTTCATGCGGAAGTGCTTCGTGTCCTTCACATGATTCTCGGCCTTGTCCATTGTCTTCGGCACAAGCGCATAGATGAACTGCTGGTTTTTCACTTTTGCCACCTGTACTGCCTGAGCATCCTCAGCCATACCTACATTCACTTCCTGTGCGTAACAAGAGCAAAGCAACATCACTGCACAGAAGCATGTTGCGCCCATTACAAATTTCTTCATAGTCTTTACTGTTTAGTCTATTCTTTGTTATACAATAACGAATTTCAAACGCAAAATTATCTAAAATAAACGGAATACGCAAGCAAAAATGAAGGGAAATTGACAGAAGGCATACTTTTTTAATATATTTTTAGTAAATTGCAGGATAATGCCTTTGGTTTTCGCATTCTTATTCGTACCTTTGCATCATCATTCTAACCTAACAGAAGAAACAAATATGGAAAGAACTTGGAGATGGTTTGGCAAGAAAGACAAGATTACGCTTGCCATGTTGAGACAGATTGGAGTAGAGGGCATTGTCACCGCCCTGCACGACGTGCCCTTAGGACAGGTGTGGACGCGTGAGAAGATTCGCGACCTGCGCGAGTATATCGAGAGCTACGGCATGCGCTGGAGCGTGGTGGAGAGCCTGCCCGTGGTGGAGACCATCAAGTATGGCGGTCCCGACCGCGACGAGCAGATAGAGGTGTACAAAGAGAGCCTGCGCAACCTCTCGGCCGAGGGCATCCACTGCATCTGCTACAACTTCATGCCAGTGCTCGACTGGGCCCGCACCGACCTGTTCCACAACAACCCTAACGGCGCCACTAACCTCTACTTCAACTACGCTGAGTTCGCCTACTTCGACATCTATATCCTGAAGCGCGAGGGTGCCCGCGAGGAGTGGGCACAGTTCCAGTTCCCCGCCGGCGTGGGCGAGGGTCGTAACGTGCTGGCCGAATGCGACGAGCTGGCCAAGACAATGACTCCCGAGAAAGACCACAAGCTGGTGGAGAACATCGTCATCAAGACCCAGGGCTTCGTCTCCGGCAACTTCAGCGAGAACGACGAGGCCCCCGTGCAGAAGTTCCGCGAGTTCCTCGACCTCTACAAAGGCATTGACAAAGCACAGCTGCGCGCCAACATGAAGTACTTCCTTGAGGCCATCATGCCTACGTGTGAGGAGTGTGGTATGAATATGTGCGTCCATCCCGACGACCCCCCCATTGAGATTCTCGGACTGCCGCGCATCGTCCGCACCGAAGAGGACATCCAGTGGTTCCTCGATGCCGTGCCCAATAAGCACAACGGACTCACCTTCTGCGCTGGAAGCCTCTCGGCCGGAGCCTATAATAACGTCGTGGAACTGGCCCGCAAGTTTGCCCCCCGCACCCATTTCGTACACCTGCGCTCCTGCCACATCTTCCCCAATGGCGACTTCACCGAAGCTTCGCACCTGGGTGGCCGTGCCGACCTCATCGAGCTTTGCCGTATCTTCGAAAAGGAGAATCCCCAGCTGCCCATGCGTGTAGACCACGGCATGACCTTCACCGACGAACCCGGCGGCATCCTCGACGAGTCGAGCCACGGCCACAACGCCGGCTACACTCTCCTGGGCCGCATGTTCGCCCTTGGTCAGGTGCAGGGCATCCTCGCCACCGTCGACCGCGAGCTAGGCATACCCTATAAGCAGCCCGGCTTCTTCGACTGATAATGATTATCGGGGAGACCCTCACTGTTTTCCCCAAATCCTCCGATATTCAATCAGAAACGCACGCCGTTCCACTGGACGGCGTGCGTAATCTTATATGTACGATTCGCTCTCTTACTCGAAGACGAAGTCCTGGAGGGTGCAGAGCGACTTTTCCTTCGTTGGCGAGGAGAAGGTGAAGAAGATGGCATGCTTGCCTGTCATGCCGGCAAGAGCTGGCAGGTCGGCCGAGAACTCCGTCGACTCCTGTGGCATGTCGGCCTTCAGCTCGATGCTCCCCAGCTTCTGCCCGCCCTTCGACTCCCAGGGGCTGTCGGCCATCACGCTGATAGTGCCGTCGATGCCTTCGGGAATAAGGCGCAGCAACAGTTTCAGTTTCTTGCCCTGCGTAGCCGTGAAATTGAAATACTTGTAGCCCACGATGGAGCCGTCGGTATTGTTGACCACATAGTTGGTGTTGTTGCGCAGGTCGTAAGGAGCCTCGAAATTGCTGTCGGTACCGTAGCCCCTGTCAATATATGAGCCATAGAAAGTGTTGTTGGGCCATTGGTGTTCGGCCACACGCGGGCCAGTGTACCAGCAGGCCAGTCCTGCAGAGTGACGCTCCAGCGGGTCGAGGCCGTCGAGAGCGAAGCCTTCGGATGTCAGCTCTGCCTCAGAGATGACCACCTTGCCTCCTTTCCCTTCCTCTACGTTGACTGTGATGGGCGACACCATGGCCTGACGGGCATATTCGTCGGTACCCGTCTGGCGATGATAGAACACATACCACTGGCCATTGATCTCGCAGATACTGCCATGCGTATTACCGTCGATACAGGCGGTGGCGATGACATTTCCCTGCTCGTCGAGGCCACGGGCACGGGCATCGATAATGGTTCCGCCGTAGGTGTAGGGTCCCAGAGGACTGTCGCTGTAGGCATAGGCCAGATTGTAGTTGGACGTGGGCAGCCCGAACTCGCCCTCCTCGGTGAAGCGGCTGTAGATGAGCACGTACTTGTCCTTAATCTTACGCATGGACGAGGCCTCGAAGAACTTGAAACGCCCCTCCTGGTTACGGCCTGAGACCATATCCTCAATGATTTTGGCACCCGGCTTGACTGTGGCCATGGTGGCGGGATCCAGCTCGGCGGCGAAAGAACGCTCGAATCCCCAATAGCCATAGACACGCCCATCGTCGTCAACGAAGACGGCAGGGTCGAAAGCCAGCACGCCATCGGCACGATTGGGATCCTCTGTGCTCCAGTTACACACTTCAAAAGGCCCGTCGGGACGGTTGCTCTTGGCTATGAGGCCGTTGCGTCCTCCCTCCTGGTCGTTGGGATAGAGATAATAGGTTTTCTCACCGTTGTTGCTCACCACCAGCGTCACATCGGGGGCGTAGAGCACATCAGCCCTGCCGTCGCTGTGGAAAAGCTCGCCGATGCCATTGCGGTCGACGCTGAAAATAACACCATCGTAGCGCCAGCGGTTCAGACTGTCAACACTGGCCGACCACACCACCTGGTCGCGGCCGCAATACTCGGTTTTCAGGTTGTCGTGGGAACCGTAGATGTAGACACGGTACTTACCAGGATTGTCGGGATCCTCAAAGACGTAGGGCTCGCCGTCGGGTATATGCTCCCACAGGGGCAGATAGGGATTGCCGACGGTATTGAGCGTCGTAGGCTCATCGTCCAGAGCCGCAGCCTTTTTGTCAGAACAGGCAGAGGCAGCCAGCAGCAACGATGCGCCAAGTATCAACACTTGTCCTTTGTTATTCATGTGGCCTTCAATATTTTTATGATTAGAGAGCATACTCCAGCATGACCATCGTATAGGGAGCGAGGTCGAGCGAGAACTTCTTCTGGGCCTTCACCTGCTCGGTCTTGGGGGCGATGGGCTGCTCGTCGAAGTTGTTCTCCTGAGTGGGTAAACCACTCAGCACGGTCTTGGTGGCAGTCTTCTTCAAAGGGAAACGACCCAGGTTGATGTTGGACTTCTTGGCCTGGTCGCCGGCATTGACCAGCTTCACATAGAGCTTACGGGTCTTCACGTTCAGGATGACGCTCTGTCCGTAGTGCACATCGGCCTGGGGCTGCTCCACGCCGGGGGCGTCGCCCTCGAAACTGACACAGTTGCCGTAGTAATACTGCCCGCTCGACTGTCCAAACAGCTGCTGCACATAGTAGCTGCAGGTCAGGAAGGGACGTTCGTTGTCGTAGTAGATGAGGTCGGGATTCCACTGCGTGCCATTCTTCCGGGCGAAGAGGGGAGCATAGCTGGTCATGCAGACCACATCGGCGTTGCGCTCCACATGGAGCAGATAGAGACCCTCGGCCAGAGCGTCGATCAGCTTCTTGTCCTTGGCGGCATACTCTCCCAGATAGACCTTCGTCTTGCGGTCGCGAGGATAGTCGTCATACTGGCGCTTGTTGAGGAAGTAGGTGTTCTGCTCGTAGTAGTGCTCGTCGAGGATGGGCATGCCCAGCTCGTCGGCGAGTTTCCAGCCAGCTTCAAAGTCGGGATTGCCGGCGTGGGAGCCAGGACCGGCCGTGCCCACGATGATGATTTCGGGGTGAGCCTTCGTCACGCGCTCATAGATATACTTGAAGCGCTCGATGAACTCGGGCGAGATTTTCTCCTCGTTACCGATGCCGAGATATTTCAGGCCGAAAGGCTTCGGATGGCCTGCGTCGGCACGCATCTTCGCCCACTTGTTGGTGGCGGGGTCGCCGTTTGCCCACTCGATGAGGTCGATGGCCTCAGCCACCCACTCGTCCATTTCCGACATAGGCACCACGTCCTGTGCCTGAGTGGGCCACATGTTCCAACCGCCGTTGGTGCCCTGGCAGCTCACACCTGCAGGCAGGATGGGCACGGGCTGCATGCCGAGGTCTTCGCAGAACTGGAAATACTCAAAATAGCCCAGTCCGCAGCTCTGGTGATAGCCCCAGGTATTCTTCAGCTGACGGCGCTGCTCCTTCGGACCGATGGTGGTCTTCCAACGATAAGTGTTCCAGAAGCCGTCGCCACCGCCGTGCACCACACAGCCGCCGGGGAAGCGCATGAACTTAGGATGCAGGTCGGCCAGTGCCTGGGCCAAGTCCTTGCGCAGGCCGTGACCTTTATAGGTATCCTCGGGCATGAGCGACACCTGGTCGATGTCGAGGTCGCCAACGGTAAGGACGAGTATCTGCAGATTTGCATTCTGGCAGTCGGCATTCGGAGTGAGTACAGCATCGTACTTCTTCCACGATGTGCTGCCTACGCTGAGCGTCGTCTCGGCCAGCACCACAGGGTCAGCGCCCCAGCCTTGTCCGGGCTTTGCCAGCACCACACGCACCTGCTTTGCACCTCCAATGTTGCGCAGGAAAACAGAGAAGTCATAATTAGCGCCGGCCTTCACGCTGATGCCGTCGAAGCCGTCGTTCTGCAGGCCGAAGCCCTTCCAGCCTTTGTAGTCGTGAAACTCTTTCGTGCGCTCTGTGTGCAGCCGCATATAGGTGGCGTTGTTAGCGTGGAGGGGATTGTCCATACGTACCTGCACAGTACCGAGCGAGTGGCCGGGGCGCACCTGCCGCCATGCTGTGCCGGGGCCCCATCCGTCACGGTCGGAAGGGCTGTACTCAAAGGAACCGTTCTGCACCAGCTCGGCATAGAGGCCGCCATCGGCAGAGTTGTTGATGTCCTCGAAGAAGATACCGATCAATTCGTCACTGATGGCCTTGCCGCCTTTTGGGGCACTCATGGGCCGCTGGGCGCTCATCCCCAGTGTGGCTGCTGCCAGCAGGGCAGCACCGAAAGCAATACGTTTTCTCATTAATTTATTAGTTTTTAGTGAAAAGATTTCTACTAGCCTACAAAATTAATACTTTTTGCTGACTTGACCAAACAATGGAAAGAAATAATTGAGATTTTGTTGCTTTTTTGCCTACATGTCACCGAGAGAAGCATCAACGGAATACGAAACTTTCGCGTGCGTACGCGTAATATATAGGCTAAAAAAAAAGAGCTACACGTGCTACAGCTCATCATAACATATTGGTTTGCAAATGATTGATAGGAAATACTAAAGAATGAAAGGAGCTACCGGCGAACTACTTTTGTAGCTACAGAGGAAACTGTCACTGTCAAGAAAAATACTGCCGCCGTTTGGAAAAATACGAACGCCGTTTGAAAAAATACTAACGCCGTTTGAAAAAATACTAACGCCGTTTGAAAAAATACTAACGCCGTTTGGAAAAATACGAACGCCGTTTTACACTCATCTGTCACTTGGCATTTCTAATCGACTTTGCCGTATGTAACATCGGTCAGGTTACATACGGCAAAGTCGGTATTTTCTTCTGTAGCTACATCAGTAGCTCCAGCTTCATCCTTGTCCTGTTTTCCGCATGATTTTGTATTAAAAAAGTCATTCTATTGTAAATAAGACAGTTACGAGCTAGTAAAGTGCCGTTTTGGGTCACCTCGTTTCGTCTCAGAGGCCATTTTTGGCTGCCTGCCACCAAGAAAATCCCCCTCGTCTGGTGTCATTTGAAGAATAAGTACTACCTTTGTGGCATGTTTGTCGAGAAGAAGCAGAACAAATCGGGCA
>JAILFU010000166.1 GCA_024697405.1 Prevotella sp. | reverse complement strand
ATCTTCTCCGCACAGGTGACCAGCGGCTCGAGCGCCGACGCCGCCCACTTCGAGATTGCCAAGCACATCAAGAACATCCGCCTGCTCTGCAAGGCTACCGGCGAAATCCGTCAGGCCAAGCTCACCCAGGAGGGCGTCCTGGGCTTCACCGACCTGGCGCAGAAGATCATCAACGGCGAGGCCGTGCTCTCCAACGAGAAGGGGAAGTATCTGGCAGGAGGGGAATAACCCCCTCTTGTCCCCCCGAATACCCCCCTCTTATCCCCCCGAAGGGGGGAAGACACGACGCCAGCCCCTCTCTTATCTCCCCGAAGGGGGGAAGACACGACGCCAGCCCCTCTCTTATCCCCCCGAAGGGGGGAAGACACGACGCCAGCCCCTCTCTTATCTCCCCGAAAAGGGGGGCAGCAGCAAAGCTAATCATACCTCTCACTTCTCACTTCTCACTTCTCAGTTATAGGGGGTGATGCGTATCCAGTCGGCGTCCACCCATCCTCGGTCGGCATCGGGACTGGTCTCGGCAGCGATGAAACCGAACTTTGCGCCTATCCACTTGCCCTCTTTCATCTGAAACTCGTCGCCGCAATCGTTGTATGTCTTTCCGTTCCGGCTCCAGGCAAAACGCAGCTTGGAGTCGGAAACTTTTATGCGGAGGTAGATGTCCTCGTGGATGCCGGGCTTATAGTCGGGAGGGTCTACGGCTGTGGGCTTCAGCGTGGCGATGATGTTTTCCGTCTGGGGCTTCCCCTTGTCGGCAGCCTTGCAGGTCATCTGAACAAGCTGGAACGCTCCCTCGCCCGCAGGGGAGGTGATGCGCCTGACTACCAGGGCGGAGTAGTCGAGGCCCATCATGATGAGTCCTCCGAACTGTCCGTCGGCCTTCGACGTGAAGCGCAGCTTGGCGGTAGCGGTAAACGTGTCGGCGGGTGTCTTCTGCAGCAGCATGTTGGGCACCAGCCAGAGGTTTGTCCATCCCTCGCCGAGCTTGTGGGTGTAGAGGCGGAAGGTGCCGAAGGCGGTGGGAACGCCGAATTTCTCGTCGTAGTTGGCCTGCCATTGCCATTGGAGGCCGAGGGCGGGGGCGTTGAACTCGTCGCTCTCCACGGGGTTTACGATGCCCGATGGGGAGCTTGAGGCTTGTGGCTTCCTGCAGGTGGTGACAGGCTCGCCGCCGTTTCCCATCACGGGCCAGCCCGTCGACCAGTCTACCGGCTGCAGGTGGACGACGCGGCCGTAGGCCTCCTTGTCCTGGAAATGGAGGAACCAGTCTTCGCCGTATTTGGTGTGTACCCACCCGCCCTGATGGGGGCCGTTGACGCTGGTCTTCCCCTGTGCCAGCACGACCTTGTGCTCGTAGGGGCCGTAGGGACTTTTCGACCGCATGGCCAGTTGAAAGCCTGTGGGCACGCCGCCTGCGGGGCAGAGAATCCAGTACCATCCGTCGCGCTTGTAGAACTTGGGGCCTTCGCAGGTGCGGTTCTCGGTGCCGTTGCCGTCGAAGACGATGACGGGCTGTCCTATGGCGCGTGTGCCGTCGGCAGATAGCTCGCGCACGGTGAGCACGGAGGCGAACTTCGCCCGTGAGTTGGCCCAGCCGTTCACCAGGTAGCAGCGGCCGTCGTCATCCCAGAGCGGGGTGGTGTCGATATATCCCTTGCCGCGTATCACGCAGACAGGCTCCTCCCACGCTCCGGCAGGATTGCCGCCGCGCGTCTTTACCATGTAGACACCGAAGTCGGGGTCGCCCCAGTAGATGTAGTATTCTCCGTTGTGCCAACGGATGCTGGGCGCCCACACGCCGTTGCCGTGACGGGGCGTGCTGAAGTGCTGGAGCAGGTGGTCGTAGCCGCTGTAGAGTTGCTTGAGCGCATGACCTATAATCTCCCAGTTTACCAGGTCTTTAGAGTGAAGGATGGGGAGGCCGGGCGTACATTGGAACGAGGATGCCGTGAGGTAGTAGTCTTCACCGCTGGGGCCTACGCAGACATCGGGGTCGGAGTAGTCGGCATTGATGACGGGGTTGGTGAAGGTACCGTCGCCATTGTCGGGGCACCACACTTGCGACCGGTACTGCGCAGCGATGCTGGTGCATGAAAGAAGACAAATGACGAGTGACAGGCGAAACGGGATGGTGGGTTTCATTGCCGGGTGATGTGTAGTTTGTAGTTGTTGTTAGTGTAGTCTATGCGCATGACGTAGCGCAGGTCGTCGTCGTTCGTGGGATTGCAGACGTGGTGGGCGGCTAGCGCCACATGGCCCATCGTGCGGCGAAGGTTGATTTCCACGCAGGGGTGGAGCAAACACCCTGCTCTTCCTCCAGGAAGGGGAGAAAGCTCCTCACCCTCGGGGATGTCGGGAGGGGTTACCACCATCATGTCGATGCCGAAGGGGCCTTGGTATTTGTCTTTGAAGACTTCGCCAAGAAGGTGGCAGATGCGCTGCTGTGTGGCGTCGAGCAGGGAGAGGGGGATGTATCTGCCGAGCATCTCCCGCTTGGCCTGTTCTGTGGCCAGGATATTGCCCGTGTAGGCGCCGTTGGCCGTGTGGAAGAGCGAGAGGCCGAGACAGGTCACCGTGCCTTGTCCGTCGGACATGAACTCCATGCCGAAGTCCTTCACTCGTCGGTAGTGGGGCTCCACCATCACGCTGCCTTGACGGGCGATGATGTTGCGCAGCCAGTTGTCTACGTTCGGCAGCTGGTGGTCTAGGAAGCGAATGCCGCGCCCGCTGCTGCTCCAGGGAGCTTTCAGAACGATGCGGCCATAGTGTGCGGCCAGCTGCCTGACGTGCTCTATGCTGGTGCATTCGCAGGCTGTGCCTGTGGTGCCTTCGTCCTGTAGTTGTGGCAGCAGCATGGCGGCTGTGCGGCGGTGTGACAGCTGCCTTATTTGGTCGAGGGCTTCGTCCGTAGGCATCAGCTCCTCGCGTATGCCCATGCGGAGCAGACTGGCCCGCAGCGCCTTGTCCCATCCCCAGGGGTCAATTCTGTCGACGGGCAGCGCGGCCAGTTGGTGCTTATCTGCCAGCAGGCAGGGCCTGGCCTTTCTGCGGCTTACGGCTCTTCTGGCCTTCTCGACGTTCTCCACCAGTATGACGTCGCCTTCTTCGGCCCAAAATGCCGGCAGCCACGCCAGGTCGTAGTGCAGCTGCCGTCCGGCATGCGGAGCGGTGAAATTGCTCAGTCCGCAGGCCAGCGCCAGGTCGTGCTCGGGGTTGAAGACGTGGAGTGTCATCGGCTGTGCCTATCTGAAGGAGTCGGTGAGAAGCTTGATTTCAATCTGGGGAGTGATGCGCTCGTACAATATGTTGTACACGGCATCGAGGATGGGCATGTTCACATGCCAATGGCGGTTGATTTCCTTCATGCACTTCGTGCCGAAATAGCCCTCGGCTATCATCTCCATCTCCATCTGTGCCGACTTCACGCTGTAGCCCTTGCCAATCATGGTGCCGAAGACGCGGTTGCGGGAGAAGTTGCTGTAGCCGGTGACGAGGAGGTCGCCCAGGTAGACGGAGTCGTAGACATTGCGCTCTACGGGATGTACGGCCTGCAGGAAGCGAGCCATCTCCTGCACGGCGTTCGACATGAGCACTGCCTGGAAGTTGTCGCCGAACTTCAGTCCGCCGCAGATGCCGGCAGCGATGGCGTAAACGTTTTTCAGCACGGAGGAGTACTCGATGCCGATGACGTCGGTAGAGGTCTTCGTCTTGATGAAGGGGCTGGCGAGCACTTCGGCGAAGAGCTGGGCCTTCTCCTCTTCTGCGCAGCCTACGGTGAGGTAGCTCAGGCGCTCCAGCGCCACCTCCTCGGCGTGGGAGGGGCCTCCTACGCAGGCGAGGTTCTCGTAGGGCACGTCGAAAGCCTGGTGGAAATACTCCGTGCAGATGAGGTTCTCGTCGGGAACGATGCCCTTGATGGCGGTGACGACAAACTTGTCCTTCAGACGGGTCTTCAGCTTGCGCAGATGGTTCTTCAGATAGGGGGAGGGAACGACGAAGACCAGCGTGTCGTAGTCGGCCACAATCTTGTTCAGGTCGTTGCTGAAGGCTATCTCCTGGGTGTCGAAATGAACGCTGGTGAGATAGCTGGGGTTGTGACTCATGCGGCGGAAATCGTCTATCTGGTCTTCACGGCGCATATACCAGCCTATGTGGTGCGTGTGCTGCACCACAATCTTGGCGATGGCTGTGGCCCAAGAGCCTCCGCCGATGATGGCTATTCTCCCTGTTTCTGACATATCTACATACTTTTAGACATAACTACTATATACTTGACAGAAGGACATAAGGACATTTTTTTTGACATAAGAACATAAGAACATATTTTTTGACAGAAGGACACAAGATTTTTTTTGACAGAAGAACATAAGAACATATTTTTTGACAGAAGGACACAAGAATTTTTTTTTGACATAAGAACATAAGAACATAAGAACATATTTTTTTTGACAGAAGGACGCAAGAATATGTTTTTTTGACATAAGAACATAAGAACATATTTTGGGGCTGAGGGAATGTTTTTTTTGACAGAAGAACATAAGAACATAATACTTTATTGGTGGGTGTAGGACTGGTTGAAGGAGGCGGGATGGTAAGTGCGGTATTTGCGCTTAATCTCCAGCTTTTCTCCACCAAAGTTAATGAGGAGACCATTCTCTATGTTAGCAGCATTCAGATAGTTCACCAGCTGTACCTCGTGGGCTTTCGCCAGAGCATTATTGGCTTTCAGCTCCAGAACCACACAGCCGTTCACCACCATGTCGGAACGATAGACACCAATGAGCGTGCCCTTGTATCTCACTTCGTATGCTACCTCGGTGAGAACCTCAAGCCCCCTATACCTCATCTCCAGAAACATGGCATTCTTGTAGATTTTCTCCTCGAATCCCTGCTTCAGGTGCTTCCGCACTTCAATGGCGCAGTCAATTATAATCTTTATCAATTCTTCTATATCCATAAATCCCTCAATATGTCTTTATGTTCTCATAAAATAATTTATGTCCTTATGTCATAAATTTATGTTTTTATGTCCTTATGTCAAAAATTTATGTTCTTATGTTCTTATGTCAAAAAAATATATGTCCTTATGTTCTTATGTCAAAAAACCATGTCTTTATGTCCTTATGTCAAAAATAACAAACGCCCCTTATGTTCTTATGTCAAAGAAGCGCGGTCAATCCACCCCTGTACGTCTGTCACAGACGGCTTATCGTAGCCGAGCTTGTATTTCTTCACGATGTCGCCAATCTTCTGCTGCAGACCTTGTGCCTTCTCGTCCTTGATGTCCTGAACGAGGTAGAACCCGGCCTTGCGCAGCACGTAGACCCAGTCTTCGGCCACGCCGATGGCGGCCCACTCCTGTATACTGCTCTGCGGCGCCTTCTTCTCGGGCTTCATCTGGGGGAAGAACAGCACCTCCTGGATGAAGGTCTTGCCCGTCATGAGCATCACCAGGCGGTCGATGCCGATGCCGATGCCCGATGTGGGCGGCATGCCGTACTGCAGGGCACGGAGGAAGTCCTGGTCGATGATCATCGCCTCGTCGTCGCCCTTGTCGGCCAGTCGCATCTGCTCCTTGAAGCGCTCCTCCTGGTCTATGGGGTCGTTCAGCTCAGAGTAGGCGTTGGCCAGCTCCTTGCCGTTGACCATCAGCTCGAAGCGCTCGGTGAGTCCGGGCTTTGAGCGGTGCATCTTCGTCAGCGGCGACATCTCCACAGGGTAGTCGGTGATGAAGGTGGGCTGGATGAAGGTGCCCTCGCAGAACTCTCCGAAGAGCTCGTCGATGAGCTTGCCCTTGCCCATCGTCTCGTCGACCTCCATACCCTTCGACAGGCAGAATGCGCGAATCTCCTCCTCCGTCTTGCCGTCGCAGTCGAAGCCGGTCTTCTCCTTGATGGCGTCGAGGATGGGCAGGCGGCGGTAGGGAGCCTTGAACGAGACCATCTGTCCGTCAATCTCGCGCTCGGTAGTGCCGTTCACGGCTATGCAGACGGTCTCCAACAGCTTCTCTGTGAACGACATCATCCAGTTGTAGTCCTTGTACTGCACATACAGCTCCATGCAGGTGAATTCCGGGTTGTGGTTGCGGTCCATTCCCTCGTTGCGGAAGTTCTTGCCAATCTCGTAGACCCCCTCGAAGCCGCCCACGATGAGGCGCTTCAGGTAAAGCTCGGTGGCGATGCGCATGTACATGTCCTGGTCGAGGGCATTGAAGTGGGTCGTGAACGGACGGGCTGATGCTCCACCGGCTATCATCTGCAGCGTGGGGGTCTCTACCTCCGTGTAGCCAGCCTCGTCGAGCACCTTCCTGATGGTGCGGATGACGGTAGCCCTCTGCAGGAACGTGTCCTTCACGCCCTCGTTCACCACGAGGTCTACATAGCGCTGGCGGTAGCGCAGCTCCGGGTCGTCGAACTTGTCGTAGGCCACGCCGTCCTTATACTTCACGATGGGCAGCGGCTTCAACGACTTCGACAGCAGCGTCAGCTCCCTGGCGTGCACGCTGATCTCGCCTGTCTGGGTGCGGAACACGATGCCCTTCACGCCGATGAAGTCGCCGATGTCGAGCAGTTTCTTGAAGAAGACGTTATACAAGTCCTTGTCTTCCCCCAGGCAGATGTCGTCGCGGGTCACATAGACCTGAATGCGGCCTTTCGAGTCCTGTAATTCTATGAACGAGGCCTTGCCCATCACGCGGCGGCTCATCATGCGGCCTGCGATGCACACCTGGCGCGCCTCTTCCCCTTCGGGGGTGTCGGTGAAACTGGCGATAATCTCCGTAGAGAAGGCGTTCGTGGGATATTCGGCAGCGGGGTAGGGGTTGATACCCCTCTGGCGCAGCTCGTCGAGCGACTGGCGTCGCAGTATCTCTTGTTCTGACAGTTCTAAGATATTCATCTGAAAAATAGTAATGTTCTGGATGTTCCTGTTGTTCTCTTCCTAGTCGATGATGTCGAAGCCCGTATACTTCTGCAGCGCCTTGGGGATGCGGATGCCCTCGGGCGTCTGGTTGTTCTCCAGCAGGGCGGCAACGATGCGGGGCAGGGCGAGGGCCGAGCCGTTCAGCGTGTGGCAGAGCTCAGTCTTCTTCGTGTCGCTGCGGCGGTAGCGGCATTTCAGGCGGTTGGCCTGGTAGGTGTCGAAGTTGCTCACGCTGGAGACCTCCAGCCAGCGGCCCTGTGCCTCGGAGTAGACCTCGAAGTCGTAGCAGATGGCCGAGGTGAAGCTCTGGTCGCCTCCGCAGAGCAGCAGGATGCGGTAGGGCAGCTCCAGCTTCTTCAGCAGGCCCTCCACATGCTCCAGCATCTCCTTGTGGCTCTCCTTCGAGTGCTCAGGCTTGTCGATGCGCACAATCTCTATCTTCGAGAACTCATGCAGACGGTTCAGACCGCGCACATCCTTGCCGTAGGAGCCTGCCTCGCGGCGGAAGCACTCGGTGTAGGCGCAGTTCTTAATGGGCAGCTGGGCCTCGTCGAGGATGACGTCACGGTAGATGTTCGTGACAGGCACTTCGGCTGTGGGGATGAGGTAGAAGTCGTCCACCTCGCAATGGTACATCTGGCCCTCCTTGTCGGGCAGCTGGCCGGTGCCGTAGCCTGAGGCTGCGTTCACCACCGTAGGCGGCATAATCTCCGTATATCCGCTGGCGCGGGCCTCGTCGAGGAAGAAGTTGATGAGTGCGCGCTGCAGCTGTGCGCCCTTACCGATGTAGACGGGGAAGCCGGCACCAGTAATCTTCACGCCCAGGTCGAAGTCGATGAGGTTGTACTTCTTCGCCAGTTCCCAATGTGGCAGCGGGTTGTCGATGCCGAGCGTGGGATTGACATCCCAGTTGCCTACGGTATCTTCCGCCGTGCACTCCTTCAGATTCGACTTCACCACGCGGTTATCCTCGGCGGCAGCGCCTTCGGGCACCTCGTCGTAGGGAATGTTGGGAATCTGGCAGAGCAGGCGGGTCATCTCCTCCTGTGCCTTGTTCATGGTCTCCTCCAGCTGTCTTGAGCTGTCTTTCAGTGCGGCTACGGCCTGCTTGGCCTGCTCGGCCTCGTCCTTCTTTCCTTCTTTCATCAGGCGGCCAATCTGTCCCGACTGCTGTTTCTGCTCGTTCAGGTTCTTGTCCAGCTGCTGCTGGGCGTCGCGGCGTTGGCGGTCTACGGCCAGCACCTCTTCTATGGCTTCACGTGCACCCTTGAAGTGCTTCTTCTCCAAGCCGCTGATCACGCGCTCGGTATTCTCTGTAATGAGTTTGAGTGTTAACATCTTTGATATTTACTTTTTTATTGTTTTTCGATTCACGGTTTTGAACTGCAAAGGTACGAAAGAGTTAGGAGTTAGGGGTTAGGTGTTAGGAGTTTTTTCTCCTTCGTTAATTTTTTTTAACGGCAACTTCCTACTCCCCAACTCCTCAACTCCTACCTCCTTACTTTCTTGAACGTCATTGTGGAAGGCAGCTTCTGCCACTTCCCGTTGTTGGGCAGTTTGATGGTGGCACCGCTACGGTGCTTCAAGGTGTACGTGGAGTCGTTCTCCTGGGTGAGTGTGGCGGTCAGGTCTTCGCTGCCGAAGTCGTTCACCATTTCCATCTCTGCCTTGTTTCCGTCGATGGTCACGTCGGTGACCATCCAGCAGTAGCTGCTGCCCTCCTTGGCGATGTAGCCGGGCAGCTCGCCAAACACTTCCTGCCCGCTGACGATGATGTTGCGGTCGTAGAAATTGATGCGCAGGTAGACATTATACTCTTTGTTTAAGAGATAACCCTTAAATGCTGTACTGTCAGCCAATTGCGCACAGACTGTCTGCGCCGAAAATAAAAGAATGAATAATAAACTTAGCAGCCTGAAAGTACTGCTAATGTATCTCCCGTTTGTCTCTTTCATCGTGCTGTTCTTTTTCTGCCTTTCAATTTTCTATGAGTATCTTGACGATGCGCTCGGCGGTACGTCCGTCCCAGCGGTCGGGCAGGGCACTCGTCTTCCATTCGCCCCTGACCATCTTTCCCACTTCTTCGGCCAGCCGCTGCGGGTCTTCGCCTACAAGGACGTTGGTGCCGATGCTGACCGTTTCCTGGTGCTCTGTGTAGCTGTTCAGGGTGATGCAGGGCACGCCATTGAACGTTGCCTCCTCGGCCACGTTGCCGCTGTCGGTGATGATGCCCTTGGCGTGGGCTGTTAGCCAGCCGAACTCCAGGTAGGGCAGGGAGGAGTGGAAAATGAGAGAAGCAGAGGGGGCGGCAACGAGCAGTGAGGACACCACCTCGCGTGTCTTTTCGCGCAGGGGAGCCACGATGGGCATTCCCTGGGCGGCCTGTGTCATTGCGTCGAGCATCTGCTTCAGCTTCTCCTTGTCGGCCAGCAGCGCCTTTCGGTTGAGCGTGAACACCAAATACTGGCCTTCCTCTAGGCCGATGTCGGGCTTGCGCAGCCGCTGGTGGTTAAAGCGGAGCGTGTCCATGAGGATATTCCCCACCATGTAGGTGTTCGACCCTTCGGCCTGCTCGCGGGTGGCCACGCTGTTGCTTTTCACTCCGGCTGTGAACAGATAGTCGGAGAGGGCATCGATGACCAGTCGGTTCACCTCTTTAGGCATGTTCATGTCGAACGAGCGCGTGCCGGCCACGAGGTGTGCCAGCTTCAGCCCGCGTTTCTTGGTGACAATGGCGGCGGCCATCGTCGAGGCGAGGTCGTCGACAACGATTACTACGTCGGCCGCATGCTGTTCCAGATAGGTGTCGAACGCGGCCATCACCCTGCTGGTAATCTCGTTCAGGCTGGTGCTGTCCACACCTAGGAACGTTGTGGGTCGGGGCATCTGCAGGTCATCGAAGAGCGATGCCTCCAGCGTGGGGTCATCCTCGCGTCCGGCATACACCAGCTCGTAGACTGCCTCCTCATTTTTTTCGATGGCGCGGATGAGCGGCGCCACTTTCACAAAGTTGGGCCTTGCGCCTGCCACAATACAAATCTTTTTCATCATTAGCTAGAGTAGTATGCCCCGTCCCTTCCCCTCCTCAAGCGAGGAACTTCCCCCTTGGGGGGGACAGAGGGAGCATTCTGATATTATGTTTTTCTTATTATTTATTCTTTCTGAGAATTTTGTCAATCTCGTCGAACTGCTTCCCCAAGTTCAGGTTCAGGTAGATGCGGTAGAGCACGGGCGCCCACTTCTCCTCTTCCTTGGGCATCAGCAGGCGGTAGTACTCCATGTAGGTGCGTGCCCGCTGGTAGTAGTCGGTATATTTCTTCTTGTCGTCGGAAATGCCGGGCATGTCGGCCATGTTCACGTAGGCCAGCGCGGCGTTGAAGTAAGGCTCGGGCAACGAGTCGTTCTGCGCCATAGCCAGACGGCTGTAGCGCACGCTCTCCTCCCATCGTTCCTGATGGAGCAGCACCGACGACTTGGCAAAGAGAAACAGCTCGCAGGTGTCGCACACCAGCAGGGCACTGTCGGCCAGCTGTAGCGCCTTCGTGTAGTCGCCGCTGCCCATGTAGGCATCCATCAGTCGGGGGAAGAAGTAGGGAAACTGGGGAGAGTGTCGGAAGCCCTCTTCCAGCGTGGCCACGTAGCTGCCTTTGTTGTCCAGCCAGTGGTGGGCCTCGGCCGTGAACTGTAGGGTGAAGTCCGTGTGCGCCGTGTCGGCTAGCGCCTGCTGTGCGTGTTGCAGGGTGCGTTTGGCATCCTGCTGCTTATAGGCGCTGTAGGTGGCCCAGTAGGCCGCCTCGGCCATTCGCGGGTCGGTGGTGCCGTAGTCGTATGTCTGGAAAAGCGGCTGGCGGCCACAGTCCAGATAGGTGTCCATGAAGTCGAAAGCCTCCTTCCATTTGCCCTTCCTGACGAAGAACGTGCCCCCGTTGAACAGGTTCGGGCGGTAGGCATGGAGCATCTGCGCATATTTCTGCCTGTACTCGGGGCTGACACGTCCCTTCTTGTCGGGGCGCATGTCGAGGCTGTCGAGCGTGAAGGCGATGGTGAACATACGCCGGGCCAGCGTGAAGAAGGCTGCCGTGTCCTGCTTCTGCTTGAGGTACATCCGCTCGTTGGCCTGGTCATACTGTCCCTTCACGGCCTCCAGCAGCACTTGGTGGACGTGCTTGTTTTCGCGGCAGGCCGAGTCTTTCAGCAGTTTGTTCATCAGCTGCTCCGCCTGCCCGTAGTTCTTGCTGCGGCTCCTCAGGTAGCTACGTGCCTGGCTCAAGTCCTGACGCACGTTGACCCCCTTACCCTTCTGTGCCGCCGACGGGCAGGGCAACAGCACGAGTGCCAGGACAATGGCCAGATGCCTGAAGAAGAGTGAACCGTGCCGGAGGGAGAACATGATGCTCATCATCTGCTTAATTTTCGTCTGCAAAGGTACGAAGAAGCTTGCAAAAAACAAAGAAAAACATGGAAGAATTAGCTTTCTTTTCATTTCTGAATCCTCAACTCTAGCTACTCTTTTAAAATAGACGCTAAGACGCTTCAGGCGTTTGAGGCGCCTTGCTCCTCTCTTCGGCTTATCTGCCTGAGGCGCTTCCGGAAATTCCGGAAAATCCGGAAAATCCAGAAAATCCGGAAATTCCGGAAAATCCAGAAATTCCGGTCTTTCCGGGAAATCCGTTCTTTCCGGCCTTCCTACCTACTCCCCTAGTCGCATCTTCAGTCTGGCTATCTCTGCCTTCAGCGCGGCAATCTCCTGCTGCTGGCGGGCGATGATTTCCTTTTGCGTCTCGCGCTGCTCCAGGCGAGCCGCCGTCATGCGCTCCTTAATGCCGCCCTCGGTGGTAAACTCGCGGTCGAGCCGCTCTAAATACTTTGTTAAGGCCTTGTCCACCTGATGACACAGGCAGATGGCCATATTGGCCAGCTCTTCGTCGTTCATCTTCTGCAGCAGCGGCTGATAGTCCTCATACTTGCTGTGCTCCTTGCAGAAACGGTGTAGGTGCTCAAAGCGCTCGCTCGTCCCAAACCATTCCTTCCAGCCCTTACGCTTCAGGTAGTCCAGATAGTCCTCAAGCAACTCTTTGTTGCTGCCGCGCGCTATGCCCAGCAGATTGATTTCCACAGCTGTTGATGTCTGACCGTCGCTGCTTCCCTCGGCGATGTTCTGTTTCACGCTGCGGGCCGCCTGAACCATCTGGTCTACCGTGCGGTCGCCATATTTCGGCAGATAGCGCTGGCAGAAAACCTGCGTCAGCTGGTAGACCACATCGCTGCGCTGATAGAACCGCAGTTCAGTATATACTACTGGCCGTCTTAGCACGCTAGCCGTCCCGTCCTCATAATGCTGAATGGATATCTTCTTATCGTTGCTCATTCCCTTCCAGGCTATACAATCAGACCGCAAAGTTATAACAAATCTCCGATATCTGCAAGCAACGTCGGGGATTTTCTTCTGAAAAATATCCCTTAAGGGATAAAAATATTAACCATTCACTTCATCACGACCTTCACTTCCTTGTCACCTATGTTTCAAGTCCACTAGGTATATTTCCTGCGGTTTTCTTCTCGTCGGACTATTAAACCGTTTATTCATCATTTTTGTAAAAGACGAAAAAGACGTTTGAGGCGCTTGAGGCGCCTTACTTCTTTCCCCTCTCTACTTGATACAACTGCTTGGTTTCCAGTATTCTAAAGTGAACTGTCAATCGACGTAGGGTGCCTCAAGCGTCTTAAGCGTCTTAAACGTCTTTTTCGTCTTTTTGCATTTTTCGCAAAACGCACAAAGAGACGCTATTATTATAATAATAATATAATATATATAATATAATTTCTTATATAATAATGTACGCGTAGAATGGAGTCTGCGGGCGACCTGCCTTTGTGTGCATTTTGCAAAAAACAAAAAAGACGTTTGAGGCGCTTGAGGCGCTTTGGCGCGTTTACAAATTTTAACAGGGAGTTTACGACTGAAAATTTGGTAGCTGCGGGTATTCTTTGTACTTTTGTCGACGGAAAGACTGAGAGACGGGCAACGACTTCAGGGCATGGGCATCGGTCACGCGCCCCCTACGTGCACTAAGGGAGCAAAGTCGTTCGCACGTTTCAGAAAGCCGTCACCGTCCTGACAAATACTGGCATCAGGGAAAAAATCTCAGGGCGTCGTCAAGGGCATTCACGTCGACAAAGTGGCCTGCATCAAGGAGCGTTCATCCTACTGGGATAGCATTTTAAATCTATAATCCCCGGAACGCAAATCGCTCCGGGGATTATGAATCAGGGGGGAGCGCGGACAGACGGTAAGCCTGCTCACGCTGAAGTTTGCTTTCGTTCTACATGCCTGCGGCATTGGCTATCCACTGGTAGAAGCAGGAGCAGATGCCGAAGAGGATGATGCCGACGGTGCAGATGGCCAACGAGGCGTTGATGGCACGCCCATGAGCAAAGACGGGCAGGGGGTTATCCTCCTTCTTGATGTACATAGCCTTGACGATGAGCAGATAGTAGTAGAGGCTCACCACCGTGTTGACCAGCGCAATGAAGACCACGAAATAGGGCCAGAAGGGTGCCTGCTCCTGACCGTTGACTCCGGCCATGAAGACGAAGAACTTCGAGAACATGCCTGCGAAGGGCGGTATGCCGGCCAGCGAGAAGAGGGCGATGGTCATGATGAATGCCAGCTTGGGGTTGGTCTGATAGAGACCGTTGTAGGCGCTCATCAGGGTGCCTGCTCCAGCTCGGTGCTCTACGGCGCTGATGACGGAGAATACCGACATGTTGGCCACCACATAGACCAGCACGTAGAACGTGAGGGCTGTCTGCGAGGCGGCAGGGTCGGCACCGATGACGGCGAGCATGATGTAGCCTGCCTGAGAGATGGAGGAGAAGGCCATGAAGCGCTTCAGCTCTGTCTGGCGGATGGCCATGAGGTTGCCCACGGTGATGGTGAGCATGATGACCACCCAGAGCATGGGCTGCCACCAGGCGGCCATCGGGCCGAAGACCTTCACAAGGATGATGGCCAGCGTCAGCGTGGCGGCTCCTTTAGAGACAACGGAGAGATAGCCGGTGACGGGTGTGGGGGCTCCCTGATAGGTGTCGGCCGTCCAGAAGTGGAAGGGCACGAGGGAAATCTTGAAGCCCAGTCCGCTGAAGAAGAACACCATGCCGATGATCTCCAGAGCTGAAGGCCAGGACGTGAGGGCGGCGGCCACGTTGTCGAAGTAGAGGCTGCCTGTAGCGGCATAGATGAAGGAGATGCCAAAGAGCATCACGCCGCTGGAGAACGTGGCTACGAGCACATACTTGGCGGCTGCCTCGGCAGAGTCCTTTTTCTTCTTGTCGAAGGCCACGAGGCATGCCATAGGCACGGAGGCCATCTCCAGTCCGAGGAAGAACATGAGGAACGAGCCGCTGGAGAGCATCATGTACATGCCGAGCAGCGTGGAGAGGATGAGCATGTAGTACTCGCCTTCGTAGCGGCGGGCTGTCTTGAGCCACTCCTGCGACATGATGAGCACGATGACCGTTCCGGCGGTGAGGATGACCTTCATCACGTTCGCTATCTGCGAGGTGACGTAGATGCCTCCGAAAGCTTCGGCCGGCTCGGCCAGGAAGGCTATGCGCACAGCCAGGACTGCGGTTAAGGCCACAGTAACAGCCGACAGGATGTCATGTTTCTTTTCGCTCTTGTGCAACATGAAATCCATGACAAACACTATAATCAGAATCAACACGAGATAGAACTCGGGGATCATATTCAGAAATTGACTGTAATTCATATCTTTGTCCTCCTTTCTTTACATTACGCCAATTGATTGTAGGATGGAGCCGGCACTTGGCGAGATGACGTTCGAGACCCAGAAGGGGAAGGTGCCGAGGCCTGCCACACAGAAGATGAGGCAGATGACGGCGACGCGCTCATCCCAGGTGGCGTCGGTCAGTTCCAGGTAGTGCTTGTTCTCCACCTCGCCATAGAGAATCTTGCCGACGACACGAAGGATGTAGACTGCGGTGACGACGATGGACGTACAGGCGATGATGGTAGCCACCATGCGGAACGATGTGTTCGGGTCGCCGGCAACGGGGTCGGCACCGAAGGCTCCCACGAAGATGGTCATCTCGGCGATGAAGCCCGAGAAGCCCGGCAGGCCGAGGTTGGCCAGACCGGCGATGACATAGCCTACGGCCAGGAAGGGCATGATTTTCATCAGACCGGCCAGCTCGCGGATGTCGCGGGTGTGGGTGCGGCCGTAGATCATACCGATGAGGGCGAAGAAGAGGGCTGTCATCAGACCGTGACTGAGCATCTGCAGGATGGCACCCGTAGCAGCCGTCTGGTTCATCATCAGTATGGCGAAGAGCACCAGGCCGCAGTGGGATACCGACGAGTAGGCGTTGATGTACTTCAGGTCGGTCTGCACGCAGGCAGAGAGGGCACCGTAGACCACCGAGATGGTGGTGAGGATGATGAATATCCACGATAGCTGCTGGGCAGCATCGGGCAGCAGGTACATGGCCACGCGGAAGCAGCCGTAGCCTCCGAGCTTCATCAGCACACCAGCATGGAGCATCGACACGGCGGTAGGCGCAGAGGCATGACCGTCGGGCGACCATGTGTGGAACGGGAACAGGGCTCCCAGCACACCGAAGCCGATGAAGATGAAGGGGAAGAAGGCATTCTGTATGCCCAGGGGAATGGCATGCGAGGTGGCGGCTATCTCGTTGACATTCATCGTGTAGGTGCCGCTGTAGAGACCGTTGAAGTAGTAGATGCCAAGGATGCCCAGAATGAGCAGGGCAGAGCCGCCCATCAGCATCAGCGTCAGCTTCATGGCCGAATACTCCTTATGACCGCTGCCCCATACGCCGATGAGCAGGTACATGGGAATGAGGGCCACCTCGTAGAACATGAACATGGTGAACATGTCGGTGCAGATGAAGAAGCCGAACACACCCGTTGACAGCAGCGTGAACCAGAGGAAGTACTCCTTGGTGAGCGGCTTCAGCTGCCACGAGGCGAAGGTGCCGGTGAAGACGATGATGCTCGACAGCAGCAGCATGACAACGCTGATGCCGTCGACGCCTACGGCATATTTGATGTTCAGAGGCTTGAACCAGTCGACGCTGGCCGTGAGCAGCATCTCGGCATTGTTG
>JAILFU010000126.1 GCA_024697405.1 Prevotella sp. | reverse complement strand
TGTGCCAAGCACTACGCCGTGCATAGCGGTCCGGAATATACGCGCCACACGGCCAACCTTACCGACGTGTCGTTGCGCGACTTCTGGGAGACCTACATGCCCGCCTTCAAGCACCTGGTGACGAAGTCGAACGTGCGCGAGGTGATGTGCGCCTACCAGCGGCTCGACGACGACCCGTGTTGCGGCTCCCAGCGCCTCTTGCAGACCATCCTGCGCGACGAGTGGGGGTTCAGCCACCTGGTGGTGAGCGATTGCGGCGCCGTGTCGGACTTCTATGAGTCGCACAAGTCGTCGTCGGACGCCGTCCACGCCTCGGCCAAGGCCACCATTGCCGGCACCGACGTGGAGTGTGGCTACGGCTATGCCTACCGCAGCATTCCGGAGGCTGTCAGACGCGGTTTCATGACCGAGGCTGAGGTCGACAAGCACGTCATCCGCCTGCTCGAGGGCCGTTTCGACCTGGGCGAGATGGACGACCCGTCGCTCGTGGAGTGGTCGAAGATTCCCTATTCGGCCATGTCCACCGAGGAGTCGGCACAGATCTCCCTCAACATGGCCCGCCAGAGCATTGTGCTCCTGCAGAACAAAAACGCCGTGCTGCCCCTTCCCAAGGACAAGAACAAGATTGCCGTCGTCGGCCCCAATGCCGACAACGCCCCGATGATGTGGGGCAACTACAACGGTATGCCCAACTACACCTACACCATCCTCGACGGCATCTGCAACAAGCTGAAGGTGAAGAAGGCCAAGATCAGGCATTTCCAGGGCTGCGACCTCACCTACGACAAGGTGATGGACTGTCTGCTGGGCTCGCAGTGCAGCTTCGAGGGGAAGAAGGGCCTGAAGGGTACCTTCTGGAACAACCGCCAGATGGAGGGTAAGCCCGTCACTATCCAGTACTACACCACGCCGCTGGCCGTGACCACTGCCGGCATGCACAACTTCGCCCCTGGCGTACAGCTGGAGGACTTCTCTGCCAAGTATGAGACCGTCTTCACACCGAAGGAGGCTGGCGAATATGTGGTGAATGTCGAGGGCTGCGGCCACTTCGAGCTCTACATTGACGGCCAGCAGAAGTTCCGCCACCACATCTGGCGCACCACCCCCAACCGCGTGCCCATTCAGGCCGAGGCTGGCAAGAGCTACAACATTGAGGTGCGCTTTGCCCATATCCATACCTACAATGCCAACCTGAAGATCAATGTCGCCAAGGAACTGCCCATCGACTATCAGCAGACCATCAGCCAGCTGAAGGGCATCGACAAGGTCATCTTCGTGGGCGGCATCTCTCCTGCGCTGGAAGGCGAGGAGATGCCCGTCGACATCGACGGCTTCAAGGGTGGCGACCGCACGCATATCGAGCTTCCGAAGGTGCAGCGCGACTTCCTCAAGGCGCTGAAGGAGGCCGGCAAGACCGTCATCTTTGTCAACTGCTCCGGCTCGTGCATCGCCTTGCTGCCTGAGACCGAGACCTGCGACGCCATCGTGCAGGCCTGGTATCCTGGACAGGAGGGCGGCACCGCCGTGGCCGACGTCCTCTTCGGCGACGTGAACCCGTCGGGAAAGCTGCCCGTCACCTTCTATAAGTCGAGCAGCCAGCTGCCCGACTACGAGGACTATTCTATGCGCGGCCGCACCTACCGCTACTTCACCGACGCCCTCTTCCCCTTCGGCTATGGCTTGAGCTATACGCAGTTTGAGCTGGGCGAGGCTGCTGTCACCGGCACCCCCGGGCAGCCTGGTTTCACGCTGTCCGTCCCCGTGAAGAACGTGGGCAAGCGCGACGGCAGCGAGACGGTGCAGCTCTACATCCGCAACCTCCAAGACCCCGACGGGCCGCTGAAGTCGCTACGTGCCTTCCAGCGCGTCGACGTGAAGGCAGGCCAGACGGCCACCGCCCAGCTGGCCCTCACCCGCCAGTCGTTTGAGTTTTGGGATGCCGAGACCAACACCATGCGTGTGAAGCCCGGTAAGTACGAACTGCTCTACGGCAACAGCTCACAAGACAAAGACCTGAAGCGGCTGACCGTCAGCTTCTAGCTTTTTTCGCGCGCGTGTAAGCGAATTTTCAAAAAAGGGTGAAAGGGTGACAAAATGCCGATAAAATCAGGCAATGTCACCCTTAAATTGATTATTTCTTATATAACAAACGTCGTCTACTTGTGTTATCTGGGGGCTGTAATACATGCGAAAGTTGGGTTAAGCAATTTTTTGGCACAGTAGCAAAATCAGGTGTTTGAAGGGGAGGACTCGTAGGGACATATTCTCGTATTTGTCCGCAAACGAAAGAAGTAACTATTGCTGCTGCGGACAAATACAAGAATATGTCCCTACGGGTTTGCGGGCAAATACGAGAATGTGTCCTTACAAGTGGAAAAGGCACGCATCAGAAATTACGCTTGCCCCAATTATTTCTGCAAATTTCTTCCAAAATATTTTCTTATTTGCCAAATTATTACTATCTTTGCACCGACTTCCAGAGTCCTTAGAAGATACGCCTAGCTAGCAGGCGGACACTCCGTGGGGGTCAACGACATAATTAAAGGCGTTTACTTTGACGCTTTGTTCTTGGCGATACGAAATCTTGCAACTTTCTATGCGGTCAATGAACATGGCAAGGGGTAGATGCTCACTTGATATGATTATATTTCTTTCTACGCTTTGGCGTAGAAGTGGAGTGTACATATCAATGTGGGTTCTATGCTTGCTCGTTCAACCGCATGGGCATGCAAGAGCCTCGTATCGTGGGACGAGTAAAGAGTATGGTTCCCACATCTTTTTTTATGCCGCCAACCAAAAAACAAACTTTCAACCTTTTAAAGGCCGAATCTGGGGACGAGGAGGCACCGTTGAAACAACATGAAAAAGATATTGTTCATGACATTATTGCTGCTTTCTTTTGGCATAGAGGATTCAAAAGCCTGGAAAATTGAACGTATAACACTTCAACAGGGTGAAACTCTTGTTTTTAAGTCTAATTCTGTTGAGTATAGAACACTGACAGAAGCGTCTTACATGACAGATGGATCAATAATTGATTATTATTATAATTCTAGCTCTAGAAATATTACAATAATTGGTTTAAAACCAGGCACAACAACGCTCATGTGCGATCTTTGGTTTGATGGCTCATATACATTATACAATTACACCAGTACTGGAAGCGGCAATTTTTATGGCGGTACTTGCTACGTCATTACTGTTGTGGGCGTAAAAACAATCACCATTCCTTCAAACATCAGCCTGACCACAGGTGACCAATACCAGTATTCTCCTCTCATCACTGACGCTGAAGCAATTACGACTCTAACTTGGTCGAGCAGTAATACGGCAGTTGCTACAGTTGGCGACGACGGAACAGTTTCGGCTATAGGTCCCGGCAACACCACGATTACCTGCACCGCCGCAAACGGGGTGAAGACACAGGGTGTCGTGAATGTCGCCCCGTTGCTTACCAGCAAGGTGACGCTCAACACGAAAAACTGTGAGATGAATGTCGGCGACGTCACACTACTCACACCTACTGTATTGCCAGCGAATGTCACCAACAAGCAGGTGAACTGGGTCAGCGGCAACGATAACATCGCGCAGGTGGACGATGAGGGCAACGTGACGGCCATCGGCCCCGGCTACTGCAGCATCTATTGCTTTGCCGACGACGGCAGCGGGAAGCATGCCAAATGTCTTGTGCATGTCCTGGGTGACGGAACGACTTCAACAGTTCGTGGCGACATGAACGGCGACGGTAAAGTGACACCTGCTGACGCCATTGAAGTGCTCTACATGTATTTCGGAGTAAAATAGGGTCAGTCGTTTTTTCTGTGCATGCCTTTTTCCACTTGTAGGGACAGATTCTTGTATTTGTTCACAGCAGCAAAAGTGACTTCTTCCATTTGCGGACAGATACGAGAATATGTCCCTACTAGGCTGAGAAATAGCACATCAGTATCATATAGGTTTTATCAATGCGCACAAGTCCGCGTTTGATGTCAGCCTTGGGCAGTGTGTCAAGTTTCTACAAGGCCCCAAACACGAGTTCAGCAACAACAGCATCAGTGATATAACAACTGTCCGCATCAATATCATTGAGCCGTTCTTCCACACTCCGGTTGCCTCTGAGCAGGAAAATGCTGGTGCTGGTATCGAGCAAGAATCCACTCATAGCTCTGTAGTAAAGGTGTTTTGTGTTCTGGCAGCACGAATGTCGGCAATAATCTCCTCTGCTGAACGGCTGTCCTTCCACACGCCAGAAAAACGGCTTGCCCATCCCTTTTTGGGGGTGTCAGTTTCTTGTTTTTCATGCACCATAGAACTACTAAGCAGTGCTATGAGGCTTATCTTCTCCTCATCACTTATGTTCTTCAGTTCGTTCCAGTATCGAGAAACGGACGGAGTGTTACCTGCAAATCCTGTCATAATGCTCTCCATTGAATCTGTTGGGTGCAAAGATAGATACTTTATCTGTAACAGCCAAATCTTTTGAAGAAAAAGTGAACTTGGAATATTCAAAAAGTAAGAATGGCCCCTGCCTACTGTAGCATTGATTGCTTCGCTGATGATGGCACCACGTAATCAAAGAAGTCGAAGCTGTTGAAGCCAAGAGCCTCCAGTTGTTGTTGGCTATGCTGGCGGTCACCATCCGTGTTGTAGCCGGGAATTAGCGGCAGGCGGATGGTGACTTGCTGTTGCAGGTGCCGGTCGGCCAGCAGCTGCAGGTTGGCCATCGGCAGCGAAGGGGTGCCGCCGGTGTACTGCCGGTAGATGTCGGGCTGCAGGTCCTTCACGTCTATAAAATAATGATGTACGCAGGGAATGACAGCTTCCAGCCGGCTTTGCTCCACCTGTAGCGATGACTCCAGGTAGATGTGCCACTCCTTGGGGCAGAGCCGGCAGAAACGGGCGATGAAGTCGCTCTGAAGCAGCGGCTCGCCGCCGCCGAAACAGACGCCGCCACCCGTGGCCAGGAAATAGAGATTGTCCCGCATCAGTTCGTCAACCAGCTCTTCGGGCGTAGCCCATCGCCAGATGGCGTCCGTCTCCCAGCATTGGCTGTTCAGGCAGTAGCGGCAGCGCAGCGGACAACCGTGGAAGGCCACCAACGTTGTGACGCCTGTGCCGTCGGTACTCAGCCGGTGGCGGGCGATGGCTATGAGCGGGGAACGGGGAACGCTGAACATTGAACGGCGAGAATTATAAAATCATCAAATGACAAAATAAATAATAAATTGTCAATCGTCAAATTGTAAATGAAAGTCGGCTATGAGCGGAACCGTCACTTTAAGGTAAAGGGAATTGGCAAGGTAAACTTGGTTCTGAGAACCTGGCCCAGTTGCTTGCCGGGATGCCACTTCGGCATATTGTTGACCACGCGCAGTGCCTCGGCATCGTAGGCAGGACTGAGCGACTTGACAACTTTCGCATTGCTGATGCTGCCATCCTTCTCCACCATGAAGGTGACGACGACACGTCCTGATACGCACTCCTCTTCGGGCATGCGGATGTTGGCCTTCAGATATTCCTGCAGTGCCTTGTCGCCTCCCCGGAAATGCGCACTCTCTTCCACAACGCCATCGAGCACCATCTCTTTGGCCTTCAGCGGACGGATGCTGTCGGTAGTGATGGTGTCGGCAGCCGCAAGCAGTTGCTGTGCCTGCTGCTCTGACTGCTGCTCAGGAGGCATGACAGGGATGCCAGCCAATGGCGGCTGGACGACCTTGAAAAGGCTACAGCCCTGCAGGGCGGCCAGTCCTGCCGAGATGCCCGTCAGAGCCACGGCCCGCCCCAGCCGACGGCGCTTGCCGATTTCACCCTCCAGATAGCGCACCTCGGCCTCGCAGGCGGGGCAGGTGCCAGCGCAGTCGCCCTCATGGTGGCACTCGCGCGGCTCGTACTTAATGTCGTTGGCCTCCGCTATCTGGCGGCGGATGGCCTTCAGGGTGTTGCAGATGTGGCGTCCTTGTTTCATGAGTTAGGAGTTATGAATAACTGCTCCCTCTTCGCAATTGCCTTGAGGGGAGGGTAGCGGCTGCGCATTTAGAACATGTCTTTAAAGCCGTCGCTAAAAGTGTAACGCTGCAAACATGCGAAATATTGTACAAATGGCAAAGGGAAATGCCGAAAAACTGTTCGGCCTGTACGATTGAACTTCGGCATGACTGCGAGCGGTCGCCTCTCAACAGCCAGGTGGCGGGAAGCACCTCCGGAGAAGGTGATGAAGTGCATTGGCCCTGAATGGGTCGCCCCCTTTGAGTTGCCGGGGCACTTCCTACAAATGCGTACAGGCATAAGGTCTGTCCTTACGGTGGTTGTGTTTTTGGGATACACAACAAATGGTTCACCCATTTATCAGGCAGGGCTTCAGGTGCTTTAAGCCTCGCGCGCGCGTAATACGCGCGCGAAAAAAACGCGCTACTCGAGCTACTTTGGTTCTAAACGAACTGAGTGACAATTGTTTGTCTGTAGCTACACCCCTTTTTTTGGAGCTACTCTTGTAGCTACTGGCCGGGGAAAAGTGATGAGTGAAAAATACTGCCGCCGTTTGGAAAAATACTGCCGCCGTTTGAAAAAATACTGCCGCCGTTTGGAAAAATACTAACGCCATTTGAAAAAATACTGCCGCCGTTTGGAAAAATGCGAATGCCGTTTGGAAAAATACGACCTGTGCGGGTGAAATCTAAGCAGCAAAAGCGAACTTTGGTTTCAGTCCCATTATGATGTCGTTTCTTTCCCCGTTTCTTCCTGCGGCAGTGATAGCTGCAAGCGCTCCGCTTCCACATGTTGACCAGGACATTCC
>JAILFU010000117.1 GCA_024697405.1 Prevotella sp. | reverse complement strand
ACCTTCCCGCAAAAAGAGAAAGCGTTCCAAGAGGGCCAACTGCCTCAGTTCTGCCAGAGTTGTGGTATGCCGTTGACTCGCATTGAGGATTGTGGCACAAACGCTGATGGCAGCACAAATTATGATTATTGTCAGTATTGCTACAAGGACGGGAGATTCTTGCAGGAATGTACGATGGACGAGATGATTGAGCACTGCACCCAGTTTGTAGACGAGGTCAACAAGCAGATGCCCAAGCCTATGACCAATGAAGAATACAAACAGATGATGCATGGTTTCTTCCCGATGCTCAAAAGATGGAGAAAGTGATGGAAACAAATAGAATCTTATTACGCCCTTGGCGAGACAGTGATGCGGAGATACTGTTCAAATGGGCTTCCGATCCGGATGTCGGGCCTCGTGCAGGCTGGGCACCGCATAAGAGTGTGGAGGAAAGTCTGGAGATTATCCGCACCGTGTTCCATGATGGGCTGCATACCTGGGCTATCGAGTTTAAAGAAACTGGTGAGGCGATTGGCGCTATGGGCTATGGCCCATCGTGCGAGTGTGACCTGCCAGCCCGTGAAGGTGAACCGCTCATCGGCTATTGGGTGGCAAAGCCCTATTGGAATCGTGGTATCTGTACTGAGGCTCTGCAGCTGATGTTAGATCATATCCGACAAACGACTGACATCAAATCGCTCATCAGTGGCCACTTTGTTGACAACCCCGCCTCAGGCTGGGTGATGGAGAAGTGTGGTTTTGTTCCAACAGGCGAAACCTGCATCGATGCAAATCAGTACCAAGGCAAGAACAGACCTATTAGAGTATTGAGACTAGAACTGAACAAAGATTGAATAATTAGGGTGAAACAGGAAATCAATCCCGAGGATACCAATCGGGCCATTGCCTTCGAGCTGTGGATGAAGTCGCCCATGCCGATGGTGACGCTCACGAAGACCTTCGACGTGACGCGGCTCTGCAGGGTCAGCAGGCGGCGCGGACTGAAATTCAACATGCTGCTCTGCTGGTGCATTGGCAAGACGGCCTCCAGGATAGAGGAGTTCTATATGCTGCCACATGACGGGAAATTGTACAAATACGACCGCATGGCTGTCAACATGATCGTAGATAACATCAAAGGTGGACTCAGTTTCTGCGACATTGCCGTTACGGATGATCTGGAGCAGTTCAACGCCAACTACCTGCACCTGACTGAGACCATTCGCCAGACCTGTCAGGACATCCTGGACGAGGATGCCGTCATCGTGGGCACATCGACTCTGACCGGGACGGAACTCGACTGCATCGACAATCAGTACAGCGGCATCTTCACCAATCCCTTCCTGGCCTGGGGCCGCTATCGCAAGGGCTGGCTGAAGACCACACTCCCCATCTCCTTCCAGTTCCATCATGCCCAGATGGACGGAGGGCATGCCGCACATTTCCTTGAAGAACTGCAAAAGACTATCAAATTCTTATAACATTCAGAATCATTATGTTGCAAATTCTCTAATTCTTGAAAAATAGAAATCCCCTATACTGCAAATGGTAGCCTGCCATTCATGTGGCAGGCTGCCGCTGTGTGGTGCCTATGGCATTGGCGGACGGCCCGTCCGCGTTCCCAATGCTGCGGACGGGGTCGTCCGCGCAGCCATTAAGTAACAATTAAAAAATAAGTTGGTAAAATATATGATGCGGAACGGGGGCGGCCTGAAAGGCATTAACTGAAGACTATCTTGTCGCGACCAACTATCGCGTTTACGTCAGCGGTAGCAACACCATCACTGCCGACATTGCTTGCTACAACGGCAATGGCGGCCTGGACTCCTGGATCAAGGAAGGCACCCTCACGGCAGAATGGACGGACGATGACGGCGGTCCACACTCGGCTACTGTCGTCAAATGGACGCGAGGTGGGGTCTGCGACAACGTCTCCACAGGCGTTTACATCGGGTTCTCGACCACCGCCGGCGGAGAGGTCAAGGTGAACGACACCCACACGGTTCACTCCTGGGAGCAGGACTTCGAGCTCTACCCCTTCACCGCCGAGAAAGTGGGAGCCTCCGTCAAGTGGATCCTGCCCTACGAGGTGATGGGACACAATGGCCATGTTCGCGACATCACTTTCTCCTGGGACATCACCTGGGACTATAACGGGCCTCTGGAAACGGAAAAGGTCGCCGTGTCGCCAACCACACTGCAGGCCCCTTCGGCCGCAAACGAACTAACGCCGATGGTGACCATGGCCACACTCTCGCTTGAAAAGAAGAACAAACTTGACGTGAACTGGTTTGTGGCCAGCAACAATCTGACCGCAGCTTCTTACGAGTATCTCGACAAGGACAGCACACTCGTCACCGAAACGCTGCCCACCGGCCAGGGGCACGGCATCATCAACATCGACGCCAACGTGCCCCACAAACGGTTTCGTGTCTATGTGAGCTACAAGGACAACAACGAGTATCTCATCGAGAACGTGAGGTCGGAAAGCAAGGACATGGCCATGATCCACTGCCCCGTGGAACTCACGGCCACGACAGAGGGCGGCCTCAAGCCGAAGGTGCGCTTGGACTGGAAGATACTCCATGCCGACGTGGCCGACATCACCAGCACAGACTTCTTCGAGGTGGAGCGATCGCTGACGGGCCAGGAGGCCGACTTCGTGACGATAGGCTCCGTGCCCCTTGTGCTCGACCCTACGTCCACCACCTTCAGCTTCACTGACAGCACCCTCGTGAGTTCGGCCACCGAGGCGTGGCTGACGGATGGCAGCGCCCTGCCCAACTTGACCTACCGCGTGCGACGCTCCATCACCCGCGAATGGGGATGGGACGACAACGTGGGCGCCCAGAGCGTGACGCACCCACTCTCCGGCCTGCACCTGCAGCGCATTGCCAGCGTTGAGCGACAGCAGCCAGCGATTCTCCCTCAACGGCCTGCCCCGCGGCATCTACATCATCAAGAACGGCAACAAGACGCTGAGGATAAGACACTCCAAAAAATCAATAGCAGTGGCGAAGACATCCATAAACACCGATAT
>JAILFU010000224.1 GCA_024697405.1 Prevotella sp. | reverse complement strand
TTGGTGACATAGAGGGCGCGGTCGCCGGCGCGGTACATGCCATTATACTGCCTGTACTTGAACGAGGCGGGCGACCAGCCGAAGATTTCGAACTGCCCGCCGTGGGTATGTCCGCTCAGGGTGAGCTGCGCGTGGCTGTGGGGCAGAACCTTCCGCTGCCAAGCGGTGGGGTCGTGTTCGAGCATGACGACGAAGTCGCTGCGCTTCACGCCGTAGAGTGCCCGATTGATGTCGCCGTTCTGCGGGAAGCGCCCGCCAGGTTCACCGTCGTTCTCCATGCCGGCGATGACGATGCGCGAGGAGTCGCGACGAACGTAGGCGTGGCTGTTTTTCAGCAGCTGCCAGCCCATGTCGAGCTGCCATCCCTCGGTGTTCCCCTGGTTGCGCCCCACGTCGACAGGGTCGGTGACATTGCTGTACATCGTGTAGTCGTGATTGCCCAAGACGGTAAACACGCCGTCCTTGGCCTCGATGGTGCTGAGCAGCGGCATGAACTCCTGTATCTCGCTGGGTTCCTTGTTCTGGATGTCGCCGGTGAACACCGCCAGGTCGGCATGCTGGGCATTGATGCTGTCGACGATGCGGCGTAACACGTCCTGACGCCCCAGGGCGTAGGTGCCCAGATGGAGGTCGCTGAACTGCACGATGCGATAGCCGTCGAAGGCCGGGGGGAGGTCTTTGCTGGCAAACTCCACACGGACGACCTCCAGCTGGCGGAAGCCGACGAGCGAGCCGTAGACCCACACTGCCAGCGCCACCAGCGCCACCAGCCATCCGGCAATCAGCCCGCTGCGGGGACGCTTCAGCCAGTGGCCAATGAGCGTGCCGAGGGCCACCAGCACACAGGGGAGGACAAAGATGAACAACGAGTCGACATAACGGTGGAACGACGCTATCTTGTCGGGGAAATAATAGGGATAGCTGGCCATGTAGGCCGTATAGGCACAGTAGGCTACAGGCAGCAGCCAGGCCAGCAGGCGGAGCCACCGCTTCCGGTGGCGCCACGACGTGCGGTCGAAGAAGAGGGTGGCCAGCATGACGGCCAGGATGACAGGTATGGCAAAGGTGGCAATCATAAGTTAGAGGATAAGAATTTACGCATGGTCTCTACGGGCAGCCCACGGCGGCAGGCATAGTCGCGAAGCTGGTCCTGCCCAATCTTGCCCACGGCAAAGTAGCGGGCCTCGGGGTGGGCCATCATCAGCCCGCTCACGCTGGCATGCGGACGCATGGCTCCGCTCTCGGTGAGCGTGATGCCTATCTGGCGGAAGCCGAGCAGACGGTCGAGCAGGAAGTTCAGGCTGGCATCGGGCAGCGAAGGGTAGCCCACGGCAGGACGTATGCCCTGAAAGCGCTCCTGCTGCATCTCGGCAATGGAGAGCCGCTCGTCGGGGGCATAGCCCCACAGCTGCTTGCGCACCTGCTCGTGCAGACGCTCGGCGGTGGCCTCAGCCAGACGGTCGGCCAGCAGCTGGGCCATCATCTTCTGATAGGGGTCGGCGTCGAAGTCGTGCTCCAGCCCGCTGTCGACGCTGGTGGCGAAGAGAGCGAGAGAGGAGAGGGGAGAGAGGGGAGAGGTGAGAGGTGAGAGGTGAGAGTTTGCTACCGCAGTGGTTTTTGGCGCGATGAAGTCGGCCAGGCACAGATGGTCTGAGTCTACCTGCTGCTGTCGGAGAAAAGGTATCCTCCCTTCACCAAACGCCGTGCACCCTTCACCAGACACCGCACCTTCCAGCACTACGTCGTCGTCCTCTGAATAGGCGTTGAAGAGCTGGAAGAGAGCATGGCAGCGGTAAGTACCTTCGAAAGCGGCGAGCATCGCCTCTGCCTCCTTGCGCAGGCACTGCTGCTCCTCTTCCTGCTTCACCTGCCAGGCGAAATAGAAGTAGGCCCAGTTGATGTAGGGCGCCACCTCGGAGACTTCATAGCTGAGGGTCATCTGAAGTGTATGGCTTGTCCGATATAGCTGCGGTCGGCTATACCCTTATAATATATGAGGTGTCCGTTGCAGAGGGTCTGTTCCACACGCCAGTTGAACGTATGGCCCTCCATGGGACTCCACCCGCACTTGCTCTCGATGATGTCGGGCGTGACCGTCCACGGGCTGTGGGGACGGACAATAGTGATGTCGGCCTTGTAGCCCGGGCGGAGGAAGCCGCGTTCCCTCACCTGGAAGATGCTGGCCGGGTTGTGGGCCATCAGCTCCACCAGCCGCTCCAGGGTGAGCACGCCCTCGTCGACCAACTCCAGCATCGCCACCAGCGAGAACTGCAACATGGGCATGCCGCTGGCGGCACGCGCGCAGCCGCCCTCCTTCTGCGCCAGCAGGTGGGGGGCATGGTCGGTGGCCACCACGCTGATGCGTCCGTCCATCAGCCCCTGCCGCAAGGCCTCCTGGTCGTGGCAGCTCTTGATGGCAGGATTCACTTTGATGCGCGACCCCAGCCTGTCGTAGTCCACGGTGGAGAACAGCAGATGGCCGACGGTGGCCTCGACGGTGATGGGGAGGTGAGAGGTGAGAGGTGAAATCATCTCCAGCTCTTCGGCGGTGGAGACATGTGCTATGTGCAGGCGTGTGTGGTGTTTCACGGCCAGCTCCAGGGCCTTCCTGGTAGAGGCCAGGCAGGCCTCCTCGCTGCGGATGAGCTGGTGGGCCCAGATGTCGGGGTCGTCGCCATACTGCGCCTTGAAGGCAGCCATGTTCTGGTTGATGATGGCCGTGTCCTCGCAATGGGCCATGACGGGCAGCGGCGCCTCGCTGAAGATGCGCTCCAGCGCCTCATCGCGGTCGACGAGCATGTTGCCTGTCGAGCTGCCCATGAAGAGCTTGATGCCGGGAATGCGGTGAGGGTCGAGCTGGGAGAAGAGAGAGGTGTTGTCGTTGGTGGCACCGAAAAAGAAGGCGTAGTTCACATGGCTCTTCTGCGCCGCCAGCCTGTATTTCTCGTCGAGGGCCTCCAGCGTGGTGGTCTGGGGCACGGTGTTGGGCATGTCGAAGAAACTGGTCACGCCGCCTGCCGCCGCCGCACGGCTCTCGCTCTCCATGTCGGCTTTCTCCGTGAGTCCCGGCTCGCGGAAATGCACATGCTCGTCGATGATGCCGGGAAGGACATAGCAGCCGGTGGCGTCGATGACGGTCACTCCCCCACCCCACTCCTGCGAGGGAAGGGGGTTTGCAGGGAGTATCTGTTCTATCCTTTCCCCCTCAATAACGACATCGCCAACGAAGGAACGTCCCTCGTTGACAATCGTACCTCCGCGAATGACTGTTCTCATGGCTGTGGGGTTTCGGGGTCGGCAGCCGTGGCAGGCGCATCGTCGAGTTCTCCTTTCATGCGTGCCAGAATATCCTTGGCGTCCTTATAGTACTGCCTGACGTAGGGGTCGTTCTTGAACTTCTCCGACGCCTTGCCCATGATTTCCTCTATCTGCGGTGTCAGCACCGGATACTGGAAGCCGGCGGTGAGCATCTGGAAGGCACAGGGTCCCAGCACATTGTCGAGGTTATCCAGGATGAAGTGGGTCTCCACGCTGTCTATCTGCATGAGCAGCACCTGGTCTTCACGCGAGAGCTTCTCGGCGATGGTGCGCTCGTCGATGCCGTCGAGCATCATCTGCGCCTCCTTGTGGCCCAGCTCCGCCCGCTGGTTGTCCAGCTGCACCAACTTGTCCATGTAGCCGTATAGCAGCTCGTTGAGCGGCGAGCCGCTGACCTTGTGGCCCATGCGGTCGATGGTCACCTTGATGTCGCCCTGCTCCATCACCAGCGGCATGCCGCCGTCGCGAATGGAGAGCATGGCGATGCGCACGGTGTCCAGCCGGCCCATGAAGCCGAAGCTGCCATGAACCACCTCGCAGGAGTCGATGCTTTTCAGCTCCTGGCCGTCGAGCACCTTCAGGTAGAGCTTGCTGCCGTCGAGCACCGACACCGAGGAAGCTCCCTGAATGTTATACGTCTCCGTAAACTGCTCTGCGCATGAGAAGAAAGTGGCCAAGACCAGGGCCGAATACAGTAATTTGTTCATAGACATGTTGGTGTAGCGTTTGCTTTCGGCTGCAAATGTACAACGTTATCTTGAAGTACGAAAAAAAATTAGCGCAATTTAATCAATTGCGCCAGCCTTTTAGCGTTTTTTTGCCTCTTTTCGCAGTTCAGCATCCATTCTGAAGACTGTATAGAGCTGAATGAGGGCTGCGATGAGCACCGCCGCCACCCAGTTGTTGTGGATGTAGTTGAGCCACGTGAGGTGGTCGAGTCCGAAGGGGTTCCCATAGTCGGCAAACATCAGCGCGGCGGCCAGGATGAGGAGGATGTCGCTCATGAGCATGATGCGGCGCAGGCGCTGGATGGTGAGGTTGTCGCCGTCGTAGCGCTGCTGCAGCTGCATCGACGTAAAGGCCAGCGCCCCCACGGCAAAGACCCACGGCGCCACCTGGGGCAGCACCATGCCCATAGCCGCCCCGACGAGGATGAGCACGGCGCCGGCGGCCATCACCATGCTCTGGAGTCTACTCAACTGTCTCATTGCCGATAATGCTTTCGGGGGTCTGTACGTCGTCGCTGAGTACGAAGATGTCCTCATCGGCGGTCTTCATGAAGTAGCGCTCGCGCCCCACCTTCTCCACGGTCTTCAGGTCGGTCTGCAGCTTGTCTATCTGCTCGACGTTGCTTTTGGTCACGGCGATGTGGTGCGCCACCTCGCGCTTCAGCTCGCCAATGCGCACCTTGTTGCGCAAGTGGGCCACCACGCTGTTGTCGCCCAGGAAACCCACGATGAACACGCCCAGCGCCAGCACAATGATATACTTATTGTACTTCAGGCGCAGGAAGGCCATCATCACGTCCTTTGTCTTTGTCAACACTTTTTTTACAGCCATTTTCTTCTATGTCAATACTTTAAGTAAACTATGCCAATACTAAGTTGAACACTTCCGCCAGTTTCGCCACCGTAGGATTGCTGCTGCACATCAGGTCGTACTGTTCGCGGCGGGTCAGTATTTTCTGGTGCTCCTCCTGCCTGGCCACCCTCAGGTCGAGGGTGATGGCGCTGTTGTGCAGATAGAGCCTCAGCGTGCTGAGGATGTTGCCCTTGATGGTTTCCACCTCGGCCTTGATCATCTCGTTGGGCACCACCACCTCCAGGGCCGGTGCTTCCACGATGACGGGGTTCATGTTCTTCATGCGGGCCGCCAGTCCCTGCAGTCGCTGGGGCATGCGGTTGCACATGGCCATCCACTGCAGCTCCAGCTCGTCCTGGGTGAACGGCTCCTGCTCCTGCTTCTTCTGCTTATCGTCGACACCGGGCGTGCCGGGCAGCAGCTGCATCTTACGGGGCTGAGCCTGACGGCGCAGATTGCCCCACGAGCTGGTGATGCTGGAGAGACGGAGAGGGGGGGGCCCTCCTATCCTCCCTGAAGGGGAGACCCCTCCTAACCTCCCCGAAGGGGAGGAACTGTTTTCCTCCTGGGGGGAGTTGAGGGAGACCCCTCCTAACCTCCCCGAAGGGGAGGAACTGGGGGCATTCGTCGCAGCCGCGGCTACCTGCGGGGCCGACTTCACTTCGGGCTGCGTGGACGGCTGCTCCCTCCTCTGCCGGGGGAGGGACGCCGTCAGTTTTCTGAACAGGGTTTTCAATCTGCGGGGCTGGCGCCCCGCGCCTGCTGCGGCGTCGTCGGGCTGTGTCAGCTGCGCTATCTCTATGAGTGTCAGCTCCACCAGCAGCCGTTTATTGGCCGACTGGCGGTAGTTGATGTCACACTGGTTCATCAGCTTCAGCGCCTGGAAGAGCATGCGCACAGGAGCCCTCCTGGCCTGCTCCACATAGCGCTGGCGCTGCTGTTCGCTCACTTCGAGCAGGGGCAGCGTCTGCGGGTCTTTGGCCATGAGCACGTTGCGCACGTGGCGGGCCAGGCCCTGTACGAGCAGGCCGGCATCGAAGCCCTTGTCTATAATGCCGTTCAGCAGCACCATCACCTCGGCCACCTTGTTCTCCAACGACAGGTCGACGAAGCGGAAATAGTTCTCTGCGTCGAGCACGTTCAGGTCTTCTATCACCTTCTGGTAGGTGATGTTGCCCTGGCAGAACGAAGCCGCCTGGTCGAAGATGCTCAGCGCGTCGCGCATGCCGCCGTCGGCCTTCTCGGCAATGACGGCCAGTGCCTCCTCCTCATACTGTATGCCCTCCTTCTGGGCCACGCTCTTCAGGTGGTCGATGGTGTTCTGCACCGTCATGCGCTCGAAGTCGTAGATTTGGCAGCGGCTCAGGATGGTGGGCAGTATTTTCTGCTTCTCCGTCGTGGCCAGGATGAACACCACGTGTGCAGGCGGCTCCTCCAGCGTCTTCAGGAAGGCGTTGAAAGCCTGCGTGGAGAGCATGTGCACCTCGTCGATGATGAACACCTTATACTTGCCCACCTGCGGCGGTATGCGTGTCTGCTCCATGAGCGTCTTGATGTGCTCCACCGAGTTGTTCGACGCAGCATCCAGCTCGAAGATGTTCAGCGACCGCTGCTCGTTGAAAGCCTGGCAGCTCTCACACTCGCCGCAGGCCTCGCCGTCGGCCGTAGGGTTCTGGCAGTTGATGGCCTTGGCGAAGATGCGGGCGCAGGTGGTCTTCCCCACCCCGCGCGGCCCGCAGAACAGGTAGGCATGGGCCAGCTTGCCGCTCTTCACCGCGTTCTTCAGCGTAGTGGTCAGCGCTGCCTGCCCCACCACCGTGTCGAAGGTCATCGGGCGGTATTTTCGTGCCGATACGATATACTCCATATTCTTTCTCGTTTTTATAAATTCTTATATTCTATCCGGCAGTCGTGCGTTTTCTTTTCCTTGTCGTAGCCTATTCCCACAAGAAGCAGGCTGGCTTCGGCCTTACCCACACTGGTATGGTCTTGCATATACGCTGAGACTTTCTCCCAATAGTGCCGCTCCTTGATTTGAGCGATAGCCTCGTCTGCGGGAGAGAAGGCCGTGCCTGACGGCTTTCTGCGGCACTTCAGCTCAATGATGATAGCGGGGGTGTCAACATTCTTGCGGGGCAGCAGCACCAGGTCGGCGAAGCCTTTGCCCGTGGCAAACTCGCGCTGGAAGATGTAGTCACCATGGGCGTAGTAGTAGGCGATGGACAGGACGCAGGCCATGGAGTTCTCGTTGTTGTAGGAGAGAATGCTGGTGTTCTCCGTATGCACGGCTTCCACCATGGCAGCCACGATGTCGGCATCACAGGCGAGGGTAGCTTCCAGCAGTTGCTCCGACTGTTTCAGGGCATTTGCCACGTGCTCCCATTTGTTTTCCTCCACGGCGTTCACCAGCTCACCAGCCACCTCCAAGTTGGGAACATAGCACTCATCCCTCCGCCAGTTGTAACTCAGGTAGCCCAGATGGATGAGCACTGTGAGCACGTCATCCTTACTGCGGATGTCGGACATATCATTCTGGAACTTCGTGGGATTCACCTTCACCCTTCCGCCGCCCAGCATGCAGATGATGTCGTCCTTCAGCCCGTCGAAATTCATCTTGATATAATTGGCCACCGCATCAAACGACCCTGTAGAACCCCAGAAACTGCGGCAGCGGCCTATATCCACAGCCTGCATCACTGAGTAGGGATTGAACATCGACAGCTCGTCGCCTATCTGGTAGCCGTCGTACCATTTCTCCAACTCGTCGAAGTCCATGCCATGCTTTTCTGCCAGTACCCGCACCTCTTCCTTGGTGAAGCCAAAAAAGCGCCCCATGTTCATCGGCTCCCTCATCGAGTACTCTATGAAATTATTCAGCGCTGACTGAGTCTCATACTTCTTGATAGGCAGGATGCCGGTCATATAGACGCCTGCGAATGCTTTCATGGCCGTCACGTCCTTGAACATGCGGCGCAGCCAGTTCACGTACTCGTCCATCCCCCTGGTATGGGGGGTGTATATGCGGCAGATGGCATCCCATTCGTCAATGATGAACACGAAACGTTCGCCCGTTCTGTCGGCCACGCGCAGCAGGAAGTCCATCATATCGTCATCCTCCTTATGCGGGATGTCGGGGTAGGTCTCCACTATTTCTGCTGTCAGCCGCTTCTCTATCTCCTTCACAATGCCCACGTCGCTGGCCTGTGTAGTGAAGCGTGTCATGTCAAGATAGATGACGGGATATTTGTTCAGGTGTTTCTCAAACGACGGGTCGCTGGCTATCTGAAGGTCGGCGAACAGGCTGCGTGAGTCGCACGAATGGTCATAGTAGGCGCAGAGCATCTTCGCAGCCAGCGTCTTGCCGAAGCGGCGGCAGCGGGTAACGCAACTGAAGCACTGCTCAGTGAAAAGCGTGGCATTGACGATGGCTATCAGCCCCGTCTTGTCGACGTATTCACTGTTGAGGATGCGCTGGAAATCTTCGTTTCCCTTGTTGATGTATATTCCCATGTCGTTCCATTCTTCCTGACAAATAGCAGGCTTGGTCAAATCGTGTGCAAAGATACTAAAGTTTTTACTATAAAACAAAAAAGAACAAGAAAATATTTCGATTATTCAATGTGGTGATAACATCCCAAGGTAGTCGCCTGCGACGAGAAATCTTACAAATCTAATCAAATCTATCAAAATATTTGTCTGATTTGTAAAGATTTGAAAGATTTCTGCCCCAAAGGGGCACTCCAGCCACCATTAGGAACTTATCACCACATTGAATTCGATTATGCCATAAGTCTTTTACAGGTAGAGGCCGAAGGACAGAGAGCGGAACTTGATGCCGCCGTCCTTCAGCACGTCGTCGTTGGAGTATTTGACGTAGAACGGCACGTCGGCTATGCGCATGTTCAGCATCCAGTCGATGGTGACGGGCCGCTGGCGGATGTTCTTCTCCGTATGTTTCACCTTGTCGCCCAGCAGCTTGTAGCGAGTCTTGATGCTGGCGTAGGCATTGTAGTTGAACACCGGGCCGAAGCCAATGGCGAAGCCGTCGCCGAAGTTGTGCTCATAGCGCAGGGTGGCGGTGAGCGAGAACACTTTTATGCGCGAGAACTTCGGTTCAAACTCCAGCGGGAACTTCTCCACGGTGACATTGCCGTCGGGGGCCTTCGTGAAGAGCAGGTCGTCGGTCATGCGGTAGTTGCGCCAGTCCACGCCCAATCCCAGCGACAGGATGTTGCGCTCGTGCCGGTCGAAGAAGTGGTCCCACTGCACAATGGTGGCAAAGAACTCCCACGACTTGAACGTGCTGAAGTCGATGCGCTCATCGACACGGGTAGGACAGGTGAAGCCCACACCCAGATGGGTGGAAATCGCGTTGCTGTACTGACGGCTCTCATTCCGCCTGCCAATCTTCACCGAGGGAATCAGCTCCCAGTGCTCACGGCTGATGCTGACGTTGCTCTCGTAGTTGGCATCCACCAGGCGGATGGTGTTCCGATAGACGAAGTCATCGTCGCCCTGCTTGCCTTTGACAACGACATGCTGCAGGGAGTCGCCACTGATGATGGTCACCTTCTTCGGGTAGTTGATGACGAGCGTGTCGGTTTGCGCGGCTACGCCGCTAAATGATAAATGATAAATGATAAATGATAATAACATGCGGTTCATAACTCAAATGTTTTTTTTAAATTCTAACTCCTTACTCAAAGAAACTCCTTATTCACTTTAGCAATTCCTCCAGCTGCCCCAGGCTGGCGACAGTGCCCTCCATGTAGATGACGGTCACTTGGCGCAGCTCTTTTTTCCTGGTCCGCTGCTCCTGATAGCACAGGAAGCGGTTCTTACCCTCGCGGGCAGCCACCTGCACCTTTTGGGTATAGACATCGTTCGACTCGTAGACGCTGACAAAGCAGCCACGGCTGTCGTCGTCCATCAGCTGGCGCAGGCGCTGCGTCTCGGCTTCGCTGGCATCGAAGCGCACGCTGCGGTAGTAGGTCAGCTGATATTTCTCCAGCGTCTTGCCTCGCACACGGGTTTCCACCATCCGCTCCTGCGGGACGATGCGCCCCTCAAACAGCTCGTCGATGCCCAGTCCCTTCTGCGCTGAGGCAGAAAGGGCGGCAGCGAGCATCAGAAACATCATCATCACTCTTTTCATATACGTTATATCTTTTTAGTTGCCAAACATTGCCTTCAACTGCTCCTCCACGACGTCGCTGCCGTCGGCGGCCAGCACGCTCATCGTCTTCTGCATCTCGCCCAGCACCACGTCACGGTCGGTCACCCGCTGGCCGTAGATATAGGCCACGCACTCGTCCTCACGCTGAAAGTGGCAGAGGGTAGCGCCGCCCACAATCAGCAAGGCTACCGCCGCAGCAGCCGGGAGCCACCACCGGCGGGCAGAGCGCCGGGGCGGCATCCGCCGCATGGCCGGACTGAGGGTGGCCATCGCCGCCAAATCCCTGAACAGCTCCTGGCTTGCGCGCAGGTCCTCGGGGATGTTGTCCTGCCGGTAGAAGTCGTAGAGCTCCTGCTCCTCGTCGAGCGTGGTGCCGCCGTCGAAGAATTTTTCTGTCAGCATTCTTATTCTCAGCACATCATTCATATCGTATCTTGTATTGTTGTTTCAATGCCTTTCGTGCCCGGCTCAGCGTCTGCCGTATGGCCTGCTCGCTGCTGCCTGTCAGCTCGGCTATCTCTCTCATCTCCATCCCTTCTATATGTCGCAGCCGCAGGATGGTCTGCTGCAGCGTGGGCAGCTCGTCAATCATTGCCAGCACGCGCTCTGTGCGCTCGTCGGCCTCGCTGTTGTCTGTCAGGCCGCAGGCTGTGGTCAGCCCTTCCGACGGCCGTAGCCGCCTCAGCCTGTCCACGCAGAAGTTACGTACCAGCACCCCGGCCAGCCCGTCGATGGGCATGCGGAGGGCGTCGACCATCTGCCACAGGCGCAGGAGCACATCCTGCACCGTGTCCTCCGCGTCGTCGTCGTTCAGATATTGCCGAGCCGTCTGCAGCAGACGGGGCCGCAGCCGTCGGGCCTCCTTCTTGTACTCTTCTTGCGTCATTCAGACTGTCTCTTTTACTTATAATACGCAAGAACGGCCGTTTAGTGACAACGGAAACGCACCTTTTAATTATTTTAACGCTCCACCTGGATGCTATGATAAAGGCCACAATATTGCAGTTGGGCCAAGGATTTACTTTTCCGCATGGGGCTCCACTCCCTTCAAGGCAATTACGAGGAGGAAGCAATTGGGGAGTGAAGCGACGGTGGGGCGAAGCGATGGTGGGGCGAAGCCACAGGTAGGTACGACCTACGGATAAAAGTACGGGCTGACATCGACCCTGAAGGGGTCGCCTCTCAGTAGCCGTAGGTCGGTACGACCTGCGGATAAAAAAGGGCAACAATATAGCAGTTGACCTGAATTTGTGTTTCCGGATGGCGCTCCCCTCCCCTCAACTACTCTTTATACACATCTCTGGCCCTTGCGAAGGCTATGATTTCGAGGTGCTGGCTGAACCTCTCAAGTCCCCTCTTCATGGTGATATATCCCGGCCTCCCATGGGCTGACAGGTAGCCGCTCCATCCTCCGAGCCGTGCGATAATCCACGCCGCCCATGGCAGCGAGTGCTCGCGGAACGGGTTCCGCCCGTCAAGTGCCTTCGGCGACTTCTGTTGTAACCGTTCCATCTCCAGGTCGAGCAGCCGCTCCTCCTCTTCGTTGAACATGTGGCTGTCGGGCACTGCCTCGTCCTGCTCGTCGTAGGCGCGC
>JAILFU010000222.1 GCA_024697405.1 Prevotella sp. | reverse complement strand
TCAAGCTCTGTAAGCTGGCCCTTGTCATAGCCGGTCAGCTCGGATTTCATCTCCTCCTCAAAGAGGTACTCGTACGACGGATTGTGGGCAATCACGGTAGAACCGGTGATGCCATACTGTGTCAAATCTAACTTTGCCATTGCTTTATTAATTTACGATTTACTGATTTACAATTTTCTTTTCTTTGCTTTCTCGCTTCTTCACTTCGCGATTCGCTTGTTTCTCTAATTCGGGTGCAAAGTTACGAAAAAATATTGAGAACGAAGTCATGGAGAATGGAGATTTTTGTGCGTTAACAACGCTTTTTTGGTTAAAGTATCAAAAAATGATGCCTCTCTGTGAAGTTTTGCCACCCGCAGTTGACAAAAGTTCAAAATAAAATGCGTATATTTGCAGTCGATTAAGAACCAAAACATAAATGGATATGGCGAACACACCTACTCCCCACATCGGGGCCAAGCTCGGCGAGATTGCCGAGACCGTCATTATGGCAGGCGATCCGCTGCGTGCCAAGTTCATGGCCGGGAACTTTCTGGAGAATCCTGTGCAGTTTAATAATGTGCGTGGCATGCTGGGCTTCACCGGCACCCATCAGGGCAAGCGCGTCAGCGTGATGGGCCACGGCATGGGCATTCCCTCCATCGGCATCTATACTTATGAGCTCTTCCATTTCTACGACGTGAAGACCATCATCCGCGTAGGTTCGGCTGGCTCCATCCATCCCGACCTGCACGTTGGCGACCTCTGTATCGCCATGGGTGCCTGTACGAACTCAAACTACGGCATTCAGTACGAGCTGCCCGGCACGTTCGCGCCCATCGCCGACTTCGCGCTGCTGCGCGGTGCCGCAGATGCCTGCGACCATCTGGGCTACCGCTACAAGGTGGGCAATGTGCTCTCGAGCGACACCTTCTACACGGAGAACGCCCACAACGACCGATGGATGAACATGGGTGTGCTGGCCGTGGAGATGGAGGCTTCGGCACTCTACATGAACGCTGCCCGTGCCGGCAAGCGTGCGCTGGTCATCCTCACCGTCAGCGACCATATCCTCACGGGCGAGGCTACCACCGCCGAGGAGCGGCAGACCACTTTCACCCACATGATGGACGTGGCGTTCTCGCTGGTGTAAAAAGCAAACAATGGGAGTAAAATAGTGTTTAACCTTTAAAACAAACTAAGACAAGTATGAAGAAGTATCTTGCAGAACTTGTTGGAACGTTCGTGTTGACGTTCCTGGGCTGCGGCACTGCCGTCGCCCTGGGCTGTGGAAGCGACACAGCCAGTATCGTAGGAACCGCCATGGCCTTCGGCCTGGCAGTAGTGGCTATGGCCTACACCATCGGCGGCATCAGCGGCTGCCACATCAACCCTGCCATCACGCTGGGCTGCTTCCTTACAGGCCGCATGAACTCGAAGGACTGCGGAATGTACATGGTGTTCCAGGTCATCGGTGCCATCCTCGCCGCCGCCGTGCTGAAGCTCATCGTCAGTACTGCTGAGCCTAGTGCCATCATTACCACCGACACGGGTGCCAACGGCTGCGCCTTCGGCGTGACCAACGGCCTCATCGTCGAGATTGTGCTCACCGCCCTCTTCGTGCTCGTGGTGCTCGGTTCCACGTCGAAGACCAACGGTGCCACGAACAACTTTGCCGGCCTGGCCATCGGCCTTAGCCTCATCCTCATCCACCTCGTGGGCATCCATTTCACCGGCACCAGCGTGAACCCCGCCCGCTCCATCGGCCCCGCTCTCTTTGCCGGAGGCGACGCCCTGAGCCAGCTCTGGGTATTCATCGTCGGTCCTTTTGCCGGAGGCGCTCTGGCCGCAGGTATCTGGAAGTGCATCCATCCTGACAAGGCATCCTGAGAAGCGGGAGCCGTCTGTGAAGTCGGATCATGAGTGATGACGGACAGTCCGTGAGACTGACAGGGGTAGGCGCTGCGCTGCATTTCCTGGTGGACGGGCTTTGCGCCTGCTGCCTGTTCCTGCTGGCCGACGGTACGACAGGCTTAGGCCTGCTGGGAGCCTTTCTTATATATAATGTGCTGGCCTTCCTCACTCAGCCGCTGACAGGCATGCTGGCCGACCGCATATACCAACCAGGGCTACTGCTGCAAGGCGCAGTAGCCCTGTTGGCGTTTGGTGTGGCAGTAGCCTCCTTCGTCACTTCTCGTTCCTCGCTTCTCGCTCCCCACTTTCCGCTCCTCACTTCCATCTTTCTGGGCATGGGCAACTCGCTGTTTCATGTGTGGGGAGGAAGGCAGGTGGCTCTTGCTACAAGCAACGACATCCGTGCACTGGGCGTCTTTGTCTCTACGGGAGCCTTTGGCCTGGCCGTAGGCATGGTCTTCTGCTCATGGTGGTTGCTCTATGTCCTTCTGGCACTCATTGTGCTTTTGACCATCTATATACTCCGTGACCGTCGGTGTTACGGAAGGTCGAATGCACCAAGCTGCGCCAGACCGTGGCTTGCCTGGTGCACTGTGCTGTTGCTGATGGGGTTTGTGATGTTCCGCTCGTTTGTCGGCGCGTCTTTCACGGCCGGGCTGGCGAAGGGCAGCGGCATGATGCTGCTTATAGGTGCATTGGCCATGACGGGCAAGGCGCTGGGCGGCTGGGTGGTGAGAGGCGGCTGGGGCTTCGCTGTGGTGCTGGCGTGCGTGGCGGCCTGCCTGCTGCTGACGGCTTCCGTGGGATGGCTTTGGCTACCGGGGCTGCTGTTCATCAATGGCACCATGGCCATCACCCTTTATTGGGCCAACAGCGCGTTGCCCGGGCGCGAGGGACTGGCATTCGGTCTACTGGCTGCCGCCCTGATGCCTGGCTATCTGCTGGCGCAAGCCTCTCAACTGCAAGCTCTTACTTCCCATTCCTCATTCCTCATTTCCTCGCTCCTCCTGACGCTCCTTCCCACCATTGCCATTGAGCTGCTGGTGCTGTGGTCGTTGCGTGAGCGGCGGGCCGATGTGCTTGGGTCGTCGGTGGTGGTGAACCTGCTGACCAACGTGCCCTTGCACCTCTTCCTGGTCTTTGTCAGCAGCAGCGTGACGGCCATCGTCGCAGGGGAGATGCTGGTCTTGGTGATAGAGATGTTGTGGTACCGCTATTTCGTGAGCAGCTGGCGGCAGGCTTTTATGTATAGCTTCCTGTGTAATGGCATCAGCTGTCTCACAGGGCTGCTGGTGCAACTTGTCTCCCGTCTTTGTTTCCTATTATAACTTCCGTCTTTGTTTTTTGATATAGAAAGTAAACATTATGATTAGACTATTAGCAGATATCCTACCCATAGACCCTGAGAGGGAGAGAGTGATTATTCGCGAGTATTATCGTGACATAACCGATTCTATAGACAGTATTCAGAAGGTTGCCCAGCAGGTAAACGACGGCGTAACGGGCAGTGGCGGCGGTCACCACAGCCTGCCCTTCATCCTGGGTGGCATCTTGGCCGCCCTCGTAGGACTGGGCTTCCTTATCTTCATCGTTCGCCAGTATCGGCAGCGCGGCGAACAGCAACTGGGCTTCACCCGTGCCTGACCTATAGCTTCAGCTTTTGGGTCTTTCCGGCATTGACCTTGAGCACTTTCTGCGTTCCGTTGCAAACAATGGTAACGGAACCGCTTTGGCGTGACTTGACAGCGGCCTCGGTGACACGCCCATTGCGCCACTTCATGCTGACCTCGTAGCCGCCACGGGCACAGAGACCGCTCACCTCGCCGTCGGCCCACTGTTCGGGCAGGGCGGGCAGCAGCTCGATGACGTAGCCGGGCTGAGGCGACGAAACGAAAGCAGACTGCAGCAGCATCTCGCAGACACCGGCGGTACCGCCGAAGTTTCCGTCGATCTGGAAGGGAGGATGGGCATCGAAGAGGTTAGGGTAGGTGCCTCCGCCGGGACGGCGTCGGTCAGGGCCTTTGTACTGGTCGGGCGAGACATAGGTGAGCAGCTTCTGATAGATATGGAAAGCCTCTTTCGCCTTATGCAGGCGTGCCCATAGGTTGATGCGCCAGCCGGTGCTCCAGCCGGTGGTCTTGTCGCCCTTCTGGATGAGGGTCTGCTCGCAGGCAGCACGGAGAAACTCTGTTTGCTGCGATGCCATCGCAGCAGACGGGACAGCCAGATGCTGGCCAGGATAGAGGCCGATGAGGTGGCTCTGGTGGCGGTGCTGAGGGTCGAAGTCGCGCCAGTCGTGGTACCACTCGTTCAGGTCGCCCGCATTGCCCACCGTGTAGGGATGGAGGCGGGGCAGGGCAGCCTCTATCTCTTTCACGACGGAAGAACCGTCGTGCACGATGGTGGCGGCATGAAGCGTGTTGATGAACAGTTCGCGGATGATGGCCATGTCGGCAGTAGAGCCGTAGCAGGTCATGCCGTGGTAGCCTTTGTCGGTGACATACTCGTTCTCAGGCGAGGTGGCAGGGGCGGTAATCAGCTCCTCGGGCTTGTTGGGATTGGGGATGAGCCAGTCGAGCAGGAACTCGGCAGCCCCCTTCATCAGGGGGTAGGCAGTATGACGAAGGAAATCTTCGTCGCATGTAAACAGGTATTTCTCCCAAAGCGCTTCCACCAGCCAGGCGCCGCCCATAGGCCAGTTGGCCCATTCGGGCTTCTCGTTCTTCTCGCCTACGGGGTTGGCCATGGCCCAGATGTCGGTGTTGTGTCCTGCCTGCCAGCCGCGCGTGATGCCATAGTAGTTCTTGGCGGTGTAGCTGCCGTTCTCGGCCAAGGCGGTGATGAAGCCGTCGAGGGGCATGGACATCTCTGCCAGGTTGCAGTTGAAGGCCGGCCAGTAGTTCTCCTC
>JAILFU010000205.1 GCA_024697405.1 Prevotella sp. | reverse complement strand
CTGGATGGCTTCCTTCAGAGCCTCGGCAGCAGCCTTGATCTTTTCAGTCTTGGCCTCGTCGGCAGCAGCGGCCTTGTCAGCTTCCTGGTCGATGAGAGCAGCAATAGCATCGTCGATGTTGTCCTTCTGGTTCTCAGGATCCAGTTCAGCGTTCAGCTTGGCCAGGATTGCCTCCTTAGCGTCTTCATAACCTTCTTCATAACCACCCACGAGAGCCAGGGCGACGGCAGCCTCGATACGCTCGGCTACAGTAGCCTCCCAGGGCACGTCGTGACCGGTGAACCAGTTCTGGTTCTGCTCGTAGCTTGAGTACTTGATGCGCTGAGCCTTGTCGTCGGTGACCAGCAGGTACTGCTGTGCCGGGGGCAGGTTGATGGTGTTGAACCAGTCAATACCCTCAGTTGCGTAGTCGCACTGACGGAACAGCTGATAGTCGCGGACGCGGTTGCCGTACCAGTCGGTGTTGCCGTCCTGGATAGCACGGAAGTTCACATAGCCACCCCATTCCTTGTTCTCAGCGGGATTGTAGCGCAGGTCGTTGCACTGCCATGCGTTGTAGTCGCCGAAGGTCTGCACGCCGCCGTACACGTCCTCGTCAAGCACCTGTGTAGCCTCAACCGGGCCAGCGAAGTTGGCTGTGACAATCAGCGTGTGGCCGGGGTTCAGGTAGTAGATGTGGTTCTGCACGCGCAGCGGGTTGATGTAGAGGTCAGCCGTGTAGTGGTCGCGAGCGGGCCATGAAGAGAACGGAACATTCTGTGCCTCAAGGGTGCGGCCGTCGTAGTAGGCAGACCATACGCCAACTTCCTTGCGGCTGTCAGCGGGCTTCTGCTCGAACTCACCCTGGTACTTGTCAATAGCGTACATCTCGTTCTCGGGAGAGAATGTACCCACGTACTTACCCTCAGTAGGACTCCAAACGAGGTCAATGAGCTTGGAGGCAACGAACTTCACACGATACGGAGTCTTGTCAGTTTCCTGGTTCTCCTCGGTGTAGAGGTCGAGCACATACTTCGTGGTCTTGAAGCGGACGTCAACGACGGAAGTCTTTTTGTAGAATGCGGACTGTGCGAAAGCGCGGTCTGCCAAAGAATTGTTGGCCGGAGTGTAGGTGACCTCAACGTGATTTCCACTCTCACCGGTCCAGCTAATGGCATAGAACGAGTTGTTACGGAAGGCAATCTCACCATAAACAGCGTCCTTGTCGAGTTCGATCTTAACAGTCTGACTGTTTGCGAAGGCATAGGCACCAATACCCTTAGATATGACACCAGCATTGAACTTGACAATCATGTTAGCGCCATTGTTAGCGAAGGGACCCTTGGCGGCCGACTCAGCGATGATGGCTTCCTCTACGCTCACGGGAGCGTTGAAGTTCACGAACTCAACTTTAGTGTTACTGAATGCGTTGGCACCGATGAAGTCATTCGTGGCGTTGTTGTTAGCCTCCTGCCAAGCCTTGAACTCCTCGTTGAAGTTCACGGTCTTGATAGTAGCGGCTTCGCCGTTGCTGCTGATTTTGGTTCCATCTGCCTCGATTTTGTCGTCGAGGTCCGTCAGGCGGCTCGACATAATATTCATAGCACCGAACTGGTTGTCAGCGATAGCGTGAACAGCCATCAGGCGGCTGAAGTTCACCACGTTGAGCTTGGCGCTTGCGAAAGCACCAGCCTCAATGGCTGCGGTCATCTTCAGGCTGCCGAGGTTAAGCACTGCACCGTTGGCAGTGGCAGTACCAGCACCGAAGAAGGCACCAGTAGAGATGGCGTGTCCACCATTGGCAGTATAGATGTTGCCCTGCAGATTAATCTGGGCCAGCTTCGTGTCGAATGCGAATGCACCGAAGTCGATGGCGTTGGTGTTGGCCACCTCGCCGGTCAGCGTGAACTCAGCAATCGGATTGTTGGCGAAAGCGTATGCACCGATAGCGGATTCACCCACCAGGTTACCGTTGATGGTCAGTGAACCTACAGCACCCTTGTCGAATGCGTGCTCACCGATACCGTTGTCTTTGATACCACCGTCCTCAAGTACGACGGGAGTAGTACCCTTGTCGTTCGTGAAGGCAAAGAATGCATAGTTGCCGACGCCGTACTTAGCGCGAATCGGCTTCTTGAACGTGATGGCCGTGATGTTGGCCTTGGTGAATGCGAGCGGAGAAATGGCCTCCTCGCTATCAATGTGCTTGTCGAAGGTCAGGGTCGTCAGGTAAGCATTCTCGAAAGCATACATACCGATACCACCTTCACCGATGGTGCCCTTGAATTCCACAACAGCACCACAGGTGATGTTCTGGAAAGCATACGTAGCGATAGCATCTGCGGCGATGGCGCCGTTGAAGTTCAGTTCAGAGATACCTGCACCCTTGAAGGCTTCCGAGCCGATAGCGGCAGCACCCTCCAGGGTTGAGAAGTTAACAATAGCGCAGTCGTCCTGGCCAATGCCTGCGAAGGCACCCTGGCCAATACCACCAGCCAAGATGGGCTTGCTGAACGTCACCTCAGAGATGTTGTTGTTGTCTGCAAAAGCGTTGTCAGCGATGGCACCATCAGCTTTCACCTTACCATTCACGATTACCTTGTTCAGCTTGCTGCTGTTGGGGAATGCGTTAGAGGGAATGGCAGCCTCAGCGTCGAGCTCGCCGTTCAGAATGAGTTCCTCCAGGTCAGTCATACCAATGAAAGCCTCGGGATCGATGGCACCCTCAGCGGCGATGGGAGCGTTGATGGTCAGCTTCTTCACCGTTGCGGGGAATGCGCCCTTGCCAATCTTAACGGTTGACACGGTCGGGTCGATCACCTTCGGAAGGGTCACCTCCTCAATAGAAGTTCCTGCCAGTGCACCCTCTACCAGCTCCGAAACGCTGGTCTTGCTCAAGTCAAGATTCTTCAGCGTCGGGATGCCTGCGAAGGCAGTGCCAATGTTCTGGATACCCTTCGGGAGCTTCACAGTCTCAAGGTAGTTGTTCTCACCGGTCTGCTTGCTGGCGAACGGTTTTCCCGTGCTCAGGTTCAGCTTGTCGCAGTTGGTCATGTCAATCTCCTTGATGGCGCAGTTACCGAAAGCATAGTCGCCAATAGTCTCCAACTCAGAGCCTGCTGCGAAGATAATCTTCAGGTCAGTGTTGCCCTCCATGGCGGCGTTGTTGAAGGCGCCTTCCCCGATCACCTTGATAGATGCGGGGATGTTGAACGTCTTCACGCCGTTCAGGTTACCGTAACCCACCTTCTCAATCTCAGTGACCTTGAAAGTGATGTCCTGCTGGGGAAAATCACGGTTCTGGGAGTCCTTACCGCCCACGTTGAGGATAACCTCACCTGGGATGTCGACATTGTCCTGACCCACCTTCGGCGTGCCAGTACTTACAATCGAGACCTCCGCTTCCTTGACCTCGGTCTTGTTGTAAACTTTCAGCTTAATCACTTTGTAGGTCACACCGTCCTTGCCCATTTCCTGGCCGACGATCTTCGCTGCAAAGGCGCTGAATGTCCCTACGAAGCTAAGAAGCATCGTTAGGGCCAAAAAACTTAAAGTTTTTTTCATCTTCATGTTTTTTTTAGTTTGGTTAATAAATAAAGTGAATTAAAAAGTTAAATAAATAAAATCTCATTACAGTTCTTTTTCTCTCTTGTCCTTCTTCTTGTTTTTTAAAACGTTAGTACTTACTTACCTTTTACGCGTACGCGCCCACAATATAGCACGGGCTATGTGCCACGCTTTCCCGAAACGCCCTGTAGAAAAGGAAAACGCCTCGCTTGGGGGCGAGGCGGGTAACAAACGAGTAACAAAAGTGCGATGAAATCGGCGTTATTTG
>JAILFU010000187.1 GCA_024697405.1 Prevotella sp. | reverse complement strand
GTTCTGTTACAAGTTCAATCGCAGATACTTTGGAGACAAGTTGTTTGACAGGCTTATGATAGCTTCCATCGCTTGCACATCGGAGTTTGAACATCGCATCTACAATAGAAACATGTCGGCTGGTTGCGGATAATCATTTAGTTTTTTCCCAAACGGCGTTAGTATTTTCCAAAATAGCGTTAGTATTTTCCAAAATAGCGTTCGTATTTTTTCAAACGGCGTTAGTATTTTCCTGCGCGCAGTGCATATATGGATATCTGCATACTTAGTGCAGGGTTTACATCAAACAGTGCACTAAGCAACTTCATGCATACCAGCTGATTGGAAGCTGTTGGTGCAGGGTTGCAAGGTTTTTGCAGAATAAAGCTAAATACATATAATTAGCCTGCCTTGTCGCCGTTCAAGTCTACAATCTGAGCGGCAGTTGGTTTTGCGAAACCGATTAGTCGCTGTAGTTCTGGCGACAATACCTCTATCTTCCTCATTCTGTATTTTTTTGCTTCTCTTTCACTTGTTTCCGACAAAGATTGTAACTTTCATTGAGCTGTGCAAGAAAAGCGGAGAAAAAGTTTTGGGTTTCAAAAAGATTTTGTACCTTTGCACGGAACCAAAATCATGTCTAACAATAGGAATACATGGTAAAAGCGTGGAGAGAGAAAGTGACCATCCCGACCTATGAGGTGGCTATCGAGTTTAAGAATGCCATCGTTTCAGATACAATTACGGCAAAGACACCAAGCAGCATGAATGTCAGATAGAGCGATGGCAGAAAAGATGAATACCCAAAAACATTAGAGTATGAGTTTATACATCAATAGGGGAAACGAAGGATTCCAGCGAATTCGCAAAAGTGAATACATTGACAAGTCTGGATTGATAGCAGTGATTAACTCAACACTGTTTACTCGGAATTGCTTCAGTTGTATCACACGTAGCCGACGTTTCGGAAAATCAATGGCAGCAGAGATGCTTCTGGCTTACTACGACCATTCGTGCGACTCTCGCAGTCTCTTTGCCGATCTTGAGATTGCAAGCCACCCGTCGTTTGAAGAGCATCTGAACAAATATCCCGTCATTTATCTTGACATGACTCGCTTTACGTCGGGAAATGACGGTGACAATGTGGTGAGTGAGGTTGAAAAGAGAGTGAGAGATGATGTCGCATCTGTTTATACTGACATACCGCAGAAGAGTGATGATGACCTGATGGATTTCCTGCTTCGTGTGGCAGGCAAGACTGGCGAACGCTTTATATTCATCATTGACGAATGGGACGCACCGTGCCGTATATATTCCGACAAGCCACAAACTATGGACAGGTATGTGGATTGGCTTCGCCGTATGTTCAAGGATGTTACCGCTATCCAGGCTTTTGCAGGTGTGTATTTGACAGGTATATTGCCTATCAAGAAATATAAGACCCAGTCAGCACTCAACAATTTCAAGGAGTATTCCATGGTGACACCAGGAGCGCTGGCTCGCTACTTTGGATTTACCAAGGAAGAGACAAAGGGCCTGGCAGAACGGCATGGGATGGACTTCGACGCTTTGGAGATGTGGTACGATGGCTATCAGATTGGTGTTGAAATGTCAATGTTCAACCCCAATAGTGTGATGGAAGCCATCAGCAATGAGTGGTGTGAGAATTATTGGTCAAAGACAGGAGCCTTTGATGCCGTGTCTGAGTACATCGACATGAATTATGAGGGGCTGAAGGATGACATCATAGACTTACTTTCCGGTGGGCGTTGTGCTGTTGACCCCGCAGGCTTCAGCAACGATATTTCCGAAATACGCAGTCGTGACGATGTGCTTACAGTTCTCATTCATTTGGGTTATCTCACCTACGACCGCCGTGTGCAGGAGTGTTTTATTCCGAACTTGGAGGTGGCAAAGGAAATGGAGAATGCCATCAAAGCCAATAACTGGAAGGAAGTAGTCGCCGCACTCAAGTATTCGAGAGACCTGCTCAAGGCCACCCTGCGTGGCGACAGCGAGTATGTGGCGCGTTCGCTGCGAGCTATTCACAGCGACGAGACCAGTGTCTTCTCATATAACGACGAAAACTCACTGGCCTGTGTCATCAGCCTGGCCTACTACTATGCACGGAATGACTACCACGTCCATCGCGAGTACCTGACAGGGGAAGGCTTTGCCGACTTGGTGCTCATCCCCAGAAAGAATGTCTCGTCGCCTGCACTTGTCATTGAGTTGAAATACGACAAAAGTACACAGACCGCCATCAGCCAAATAAAGACCCGCAACTATCCACAAGCCGTGGCCGACTATACGGGCGACATCCTCCTAGTGGGCATCAATTATGACAAAGACACCAAGCAGCATGAATGTCAGATAGAGCGATGGCAGAAAAGTTGACTAACCTGTCTTGATGACAAGGAATAAAAAGACTGTAATTCGGCTTGACCATCCCCAATGGCAAACTCCTCAACGATGGTGGATTTGCCAATAAGACGTGCACCTTGTTGTTAATCACCCCTATTTTTCTTTGAGCTGTACAAGAAAAGCGGGTAAAAAGTTTTGGGTTTCAAAAAGATTTCGTACCTTTGCACGTAACCAAAACTCAGGTCTAACAATAGGAATACATGGTAAAAGCGTGGAGAGAGAAAGTGACCATCCCGACCTATGAGGTGGGGAAGGCAGAGAAGGCTCCGATGTTTCTGGAGAAACGGGTGTATCAGGGCAGCAGCGGCGTGGTCTACCCCTATCCTGTCATTGAGTCGATAGCCGACGAGCCAGTGGCGCACGAATGGAATGTGGTGTGGCTGGAGAACGAATATATCAAAGTGATGGTGATGCCCGAGCTGGGCGGACGCATCCAGATGGCCTACGACAAGATGAAGCAGCGTCACTTTGTGTATTACAACCATGTCATTAAGCCGGCATTGGTGGGGCTCGCCGGGCCGTGGATCAGCGGTGGCATCGAGTTCAACTGGCCGCAGCACCATCGTCCTTCGACGTACATGCCGGTGGATTGCGACATCGTGGAGAACGAGGACGGCAGTGTGACGGTATGGGTGAACGAGATGGAGCGGATGTTCCACCAGAAGGGCATGGCGGGCTTCACGCTGCGTCCGGGCTGTGCCTACCTGGAGATACAGGGGCGCGTGTCGAACCGCACACCGCTGCCGCAGACATTCCTCTGGTGGGCGAATCCTGCCGTAGAGGTGAACGACGCCTACCAGAGCGTGTTCCCGCCCGATGTGAATGCCGTCTTCGACCACGGCAAGCGGGCGGTATCCAGCTTCCCCATTGCCACGGGCACCTATTATAAGGTAGACTACTCGGCGGGCGTAGACATCTCGAACTACAAGAACATTCCCGTGCCCACAAGCTATATGGCCGTGAACTCGAAGTACGACTTTGAGGGTGGCTACGAGAACGACAGCCATGGCGGCATGCTCCATGTGGCCAGCCACCACTACTCGCCCGGCAAGAAGCAATGGACCTGGGGCAACGGCGACTTCGGCCGTGCCTGGGACAGGAACCTGACGGATGAAGTCAGAACGGAGAACGGGGCGTCGAGAACTGAGAACGGAGCGTCGAGAACTGAGAACGGAGAACGGAGAACGGAGAGGTATGATTACTCTCAAGGTGGAAAGCCTGCGGACAGCAAAACTAATCATACCTCTCAACTCTCACCTCTCAGTTCTCCGTTCTCACCTCTCACCTCTCACCTCTCACCTCTCAGTTCTCAGTTAAAGCAAGGCTTCCGCCCCTACATCGAACTGATGGCTGGGGTGTACACCGAGAATCAGCCCGACTTCGCATGGCTCATGCCCTACGAGGAGAAGCAATTCACACAGTATTTCATGCCCTACCGCGAGTTGGGCATCGTGAAGCAGGCTACAAAGGACTTCGTGATGAACATAGAAACCAACCCTCAGTCCCTCTCCGAGGGGGTAGCGTCGGTCACCTTCAAGGTGCTGGCCACGTCGAGGCAGGAAGTGCGCATCGTGCTGCGGAATAAGACGGGCGAGGAATATTATAATAAGGTGGTGACGCTGTCGCCGGAGGAAGTATTCATCGAGAACGTCGACGTGAAAGGCGCTCATTGGCAAGACCTCCGCCTCTCCATCAGCAAGTCTAACTGCTCTCCTCTCCTTGGGAGAGGGGCGGGGGAGAAGGCTTCTTTCCTTGGGAGTGGCTCCTGTGGTGAGGCTTTCCTTTGGTGTCCCGAGCCTGATGACATCCGTCCCATCCCCGATGCCGCCGAGGCAGCCCTCTCACCTGAAGACACAAAGACCAACGACCAGCTCTATCTCACGGGCCTGCATCTGGAACAGTACCGCCACGCCACCTGGAGCGCCCTCGACTACTACGAGGAGGCCCTGCGCCGCGACCCCAACGATGTGCGCTGCCTCAACCAGACGGGGCTGTGGTATCTGCGCCGAGGCCGTTTCGACAAGGCCGAGCCCTATCTGAGGAAAGCTGTGAGAATTTGGCAGAAGCGCAATCCCAACCCCTACGACGGCGAGGCCATCTTCAATCTGGCACTATGCCTGAAATACCAAGGCGCAGCCCAAGTGGCAAACAGGCCATTTGCAAATGGTAAATTACTAGAGGCTTACGAGCTCTTCTGGAAGTCCACATGGAACAAGGCTTGGGCCGATGCCGGCTACTTCGAAGCCGCCTGCATCAGCACTGCGCAAGGCCGGCTCGACGATGCCCTCGACGAGTTGAACCGCAGCCTCCTCTTCAACAGCTGCAACCACAAGGCCCGGGCATTGAAAGCCGCTGTGTTGCGCCTTCGCCAGGAAACCCGGCAGAAGGGAGGCCTGCAGACGGGCAGCTCGAAAGACCTGAATGAGCGGCTTGCGCTCATCAAGGACTCGCTTGCCCTCGACCGCTTCAACTACGGCATCCGCTACGAGCAATACCTGCTGACCAAGGACCATGACCTGCTGAAGGAACTGAAGCTGCTGCTGCGCAAGAGCAGCCAGAACTACGATGAGCTGGCCCTGGACTACCTCCAGGCCGGATGCTGCGACAACGCTATAGGCATCTGGACGCTGGCCGAGGGGGAGAAGGCCACCTCGCCCCTTACCTATTATTATATGGGCTACGCGAAGATGATGCTGGGACAGACTGACGAGGCAAAAGCCTGCTTTGGAAAGGCCGAGGACGCCAAACCCTACTACTGCTTCCCCAACCGCCTGGAGGATGTCCTTGCACTACAGACTGCCAAGCTCATCAATCCTGAAGGCCCCCGTGCCCCTTACTACCTCGGCTGTCTCTACTACGACAAGCGGCAGTACGACCTCGCCGTCGAGAATTGGGAGCTGTCCGCCCGTCTCGACCCGTCGTTCCCGACGGTCTGGCGTAACCTGGCTTTGGCCCGTTTCAATAAGCAGAACCGACGGGAAGAGGCCTGTGAATATATGGAGAAGGCTTTCGGCCTTGACCCGACCGATGCCCGCATGCTCATGGAGCTGGACCAGCTCTACAAGCGTCTGCAGCGCCCGCATGCCGAACGCCTCGCTTTCCTGCGGAAATATCCGGAGCTGATAGCCCAGCGTGACGACCTCGTCTTGGAGGAGATCACCCTGCTCAACCAGCTGGGCCGCTACGAGGAGGCAATGAAGAAGCTCGACGCTCATAAGTTCCATCCTTGGGAGGGCGGCGAAGGTAAAGTCAGCGGCCAGTATCAGTTCTGCCGCGTAGAGCTTGCGAAGCGCCTGCTTAGTGAAAAGGGGAAGGTGGACGGTGAGCAATCCGCTGAAGCCCTGAACGAGGCAGTCACCCTGCTCAACGAGTGTCTCGTCTTTCCTCCGCATTTGGGCGAGGGTAAGCTTTCTGGTGCGCAGGATAATGACATCCTCTACTTCCTCGGCCGCTACGAGGAGGGCACGGCAGGCCCCACGGAACCTGCCGCCGCCATGTACTACAACGATGCCAAGCCCGACAAGATTTTCTATGCCGGTCTCTGCTATCGTGCACTCGGAAAGGAGGACAAGGCGCGGAGCCTCTTCAACAAGCTTATCAGCTACGGCAAGCAGCATGTCTTCGACCATGTCACCATGGACTACTTTGCTGTCTCCCTGCCCGACCTGCTCATCTGGGACGACAGTCTCGACGTCAAGAATGAAATCCACTGCAAGTACATGCTCGCCCTGGGCTATCTGGGTATGGGCGACACAGCCCGTGCGCTGAAGTATCTGGAAGAGGTGGAGTCTCTCGACATCAACCACCTGGGTATTCGGCAGCTGCGCACCCTAGTGGGCGCCGGCCTTGGCGTCTAGGTGCTTGTCCATCACGCGGAAGCCATAGTCGAGCAGGATGGCCGATTCGTCGAAGCGTGATGTCAGGCTTTTGCTGCCCAGCAGGACAAGGAAAAGCCTGACACCCCGGCGGGTGGCGGCAGATGCCAGGCAATAGCCGGCCTGGCGGGTGAAGCCCGTCTTCACGCCGATGCAGCCCTCGTAGCTCTCAAGGAGCATGTTCGTGTTCTGGCAGGGCAGATGTCTGCCGTCGGCCAAGGGAATGTCCATGAACGCTGTGCCTGCAATCTTGGCAAACGCTGAGTCGCGCATGCAGTAGCGGGCCAGTAGCAGCAGGTCGTGTGCCGTACTGAAGGTGCTGTCGGAGGGCAGTCCGTTGGGATTGGCAAAGTGTGTGCTGTCCATATCCAGATAGGCAGCCTTCTCGTTCATCCGCTGGCAGAAGGCCGGGATGTCACCACCGATATGTTTGGCTAGGGCGTAGGCAGCGTCGTTGTCGCTCTGCAGCATCATCTCATGAATCATATTGCCCAGCAGATAGCGGTCGCCAAGCCTCACCCGGGAGTCCTTTGCCAGGAAGACATCCTCGGTTATCTCGATGGTGTCGCCCATGTTGCCCGTCTCCAATGCCAGCATGCATGTCATCATCTTGGTCAGGCTGGCCGGGAACATGCGGCGGTGGGCATTCTTGGCGCTGATGAGCAGTCCTGTAGAGTCTTCGACGAGTATCCAGGCTCCTGCCGAAAGGCGGTGCAAGGCTTCACTCACTGCGACAGAATCGGCACCGGGCACAAACATTATCCCCGAAGCTTCGCCTGCCATTGCCTGTACAAGCATGCTGTCTATGCGCTGGCTTGCCGCCACCCTCAGCTCCTCTTCATTCAGGGGAACCGTGCTGTCAGAGGAGCCGCAACTCACCATGAAGGCGGCCAGCAACAGGAAGGCCAGCCGCCTCAATAGTATTGCTTCATGTCTTGCCAAAGGCTTTCTAGCCATTCTCCGTGTCAGCTATTTGAATAGCGAATATTCCTTTACGTCCCAAGCCGACGCACTGGCGCCGAGCACGTCGCGCTCGCCTTCCTTGAGGATGGAGACAAGGATGCGGGTGGTGTGCTTGATATTGGGGAAGACATGCTCCTCGAAGGATTTCCGCATGGGCTTGAGCAGCCACTTGCCAGCCTGGGTGAGGTCGCCGGTGAGGATGATGGCCTCGGGGTTGAGTATCGAGGCGTAGTTTGCGAGGCCGAGCCCTAGTATCTCTCCTGTGAGTCGCAGTGCCTCGATGGCCAGCTGGTCGCCCTTGTCGCAGCAGCGGACAATGGTGGCGATGTCGAGCTCGTCCTGGCCTGAGAGTGCGGTGGGCAGGTCGGTTTCTTTCAGGAGCTGCCTGATGGTGGTCATCAGCCCACGGTCTGTGCAGTAGGTCTCCAGACACCCCTTGTTGCCGCAGCCGCACAGCCGCCCGTTAATCTCCACGCAGGTGTGGCCCACTTCTCCGGCAAAGCCTTGCGCCCCAAGATGGGGCATGCCGTTGGAGTAGAAACAGCTGCCCAGTCCGCCGTGGCTCATGGAAACGACGACAAAGTCTTTCATGCCATGGGCACTGCCATAGGCTTTTTCGCCAATGGCGGTGATGTGGGCGTCGTTAGCCAGTGCCACGGCCAGCCCTACACGGTCGCGCAGCATGGCGGCCAGGGGGATGACACCTTTCCACGGCAGGTTGGCGGCATGTTCAATACAACCTGTGGTGGAGCTGGCGCTGGGGGCACTGATACCGATGGAACGGATGGTTTCTTGACCTCCGTTTTCTTCCATCAGCGTGAATAGCCTGTTCGACAATACAGTCACATAGTCGTTCACGTCGGGATATTCGGACGTGTCGAAATGGTCTTGTGCCACAATTTCGCCGCGAATGTCGACAATGCCGTAGGTGGTGCGCTCCAGCCGGATGTCGATGCCTATTACGCGGGTCTTAATATGATCTATAGTCTCTTCTGCTGTTTTCATGAAATGATGATAGACTAGTTGTTTTTTGCCTGATAGACTTCCTCAATAGTCATGGGCTTCTTCAGCTTGCCCAGTAGGCGGGCCCCTGTGGGGGTCATCACATAGTTCAGCTCGTTGCGCAGACCGGTGAAATCGCGCCAGGGACCTAGCTTGTCGTAGCAGATAAAGTCTTCAAACTGATGTTCGGCCTGCCATTTGTCCATCAGCTCAGGGATGAAGTAGATACCCGGCTCGACGGTGAAGACGAATCCCGGCTCCAGCGGACGGGCCAGGCGCAGCGACTTGAAGCCGAACTGCGTGCTCTTCACCTGTCCGTCGGCATAGCCTACATACTGCTCGCCGAGATTCTCCATGTTGTGAACGTCAAGTCCCACCATGTGGCCCAGGCCGCAAGGGAAGAACAGGGCGTAGGCTCCGATTTCGGCAGCCTCGGCGGGATCGCCTTTCATCAGCCCCAGCTCTTTCATGCCCCGTGCAATCTCGGTGGCGGCGGCGATGTGGGCCTCGCGGAAGGGCGTGCCCAGCTGCAGCTTGTCGACGGCAGCCTGGAAGCTGCGCAAGTGGATGTTGTAGACCTCGGCCTGACGGTCGGTGAAGCGCTCACCCACGGGCATCGACGACGAGAGGTCGCCGGCATAATGGCTCTTGGTTTCGGCACCGGCATCAAGCAGGAAGATGTCGCCTTCTTTCAGGTCGTGAATAAAACCGTGGTTATGGAGCACCTGCCCTTGCACGGTGGCGATGGTGGGGAAGGCCAGCGCGTTGCCGTGGCGGCAGGCCACCTCCTCGACGGCGGCGGCTACTACGCTCTCGTGGATGCTGGGGCGCACGGTGCGGTAGGCGGCGAGGTGCATCTCTGTGCTCAAGTCGACGCTCTCCTCGATGAGACGAATCTCTTCCTCGTCTTTATAGTTACGCTGACTGACGATGGCCTTGATGAAAGGCACGCTGGCCAGCGACGGCTGCGCTTTTGGCTCCACACCCAGCAGCTCCCACAGCCAAACACGGTGGTCGCCACGATAGGGGGGCAGGAAGTGAACGGCCTGCCCTTTCGCGCGAACATTATTTATATAGAGCTTAAGCTCACTTATAGGGCGTGTGTCGCTGATGCCGACGGGCTGGCAGCGCTCGCTGAGTGAGGGCATCATGCCTGTCCAGACGATGTCGTCGATGGTGAGGTCGTTGCCGAAGACTATCTCCCGGTCGTTGTCTACGTCGATGACGGCGGCAATGCCGGGAAAGTCGAGGCCAAAGAAATAGAGCATCGTGGAGTCCTGACGGAACTTGTAGGTGTTGTCGGCATAGTTCATGCCCACTTCATCGTTGCCCAGGAAGAGCAATAGACCGCTTTGCATGTCGCGCTTCAGCTGCGAGCGTCTGCGGATGTAGGTTTCTTTACTGATTAGCATAATGAGGATATTTTTATGTTTTCTGTACTTTGTCGGGCCATGCATTCGGCAAGGGCATTCAGCGAGGAACACTCGTCGCGGGTGATGCGACGCTCCTGGGCGACACCGGTGGCTAGGGTGAGCAGCAACAGGTGACCGTCGGAGCAGTGCTCAATCAGCTCGCCGGGTGGCTTGTGATAGTCTGAGAAAGGTTCTACGCACAGCTGGATGCAGAAGAGTCCCTCGCGGAAAGCTTCTTCGCGCACCAGCTTCTCGTATTCGCTGATGAAAGGGCTGATGAGGACGGCTCCTTGGCGGGCGGCGAGGATGCAGCCGTTCATATAGTTGCGGCGTTGAACGTCAGTGAAATAGTGGCGCACGTGCACCGCGATCAGGGGCGCATCCAAAAGGCGCACCTGTCCGATGGCGGAGAAGCTCCATTGTCCGAAAACCACATTCCGCTGAACGATGAAAAGGTCACGATGCTGGCGGCGGAGCATGAGGCGGCGAGGATTGTCGCGGACATAGTCAATCATATTCTGCAGCTGGCCCTCATGCATCAGCAGGCGGTCGTGGTAGCCCTTCTCCCAAAGGGGGCGCAGGGGCGCGCGCTCCTTTTCGCCGCGCGAATACGCGCTACACCCAACCTGCTGCGCTCCGCCCGCCGCCTGCTGTGCTCCGCCTTCTCCCTGCAGCCCTCCGCTTTCTCCCTGCTGTGCTCCGCTTTCTCCCTGCAGCCTTCCGCCTTCTCCCTGCTGAGCTTCGCCTTCTCCCTGCATCCTTCCGCTTTCTCCCCGCTGTGCAGGGATGGCTGGCAATGCTTGTCGGTTGGGTGCCCCGCATATTTGCGGGGAAGCTTGCGGGCCAGCTGGCGAGGAAACCCCGTTAAAAGCCTTGGTGCAGCCTATCATGAACCCTCTGATGACATCTCCCAGCGCAATGTCCATCTCCTGCCTGACGTAAAGGATGCCATGAAAATGGTCTGGCATCAGCCGCCTGTCCAGCAAAAGAATGTCACGCACGCAAGGCTCCCCCGTCTTTGCGATCTTCTTTTCGGCCAGCTGACGCTGAATAGCGGGAATCTGATCCCAGCAGCGCAGCACCTCGCGGCCCAGAGCTGTCGGCTCTATGGCCGCCTCTTCCAGACTGCTGCCCGTCAGCTTCCCCAAGAGCGGCTGGCGTCCTTCGGTGCAGAGGGTGATAAGGTATATCCCCCGACCGTGGTAGTCGTGGTGCAGGCTGCGCTTGTGCATCTGGGGCACGTCGCGGCTGTCGCGTGGAGTGGAGGGAGTGCTCATAGTGCGAAGGGGGCGCGCAAATATGCGCGTCACCTGACAGGCTTATGGCTTGTGGCAGTCGTTGACTTTCTTATGCTTGCTGATCTGGAGATTTGTCTTGGGGAAATACTCGGCGAGGAGGTCGTAGAGGTCGGGATCGAACTCTTGCAGTTCCTCGCGGGTGTTGCACCAGTTGTGCTTGCCGTCGGTGTGGGGCATCTCGGCATTTACGTTGAACCAGTCCTGCACGGCCTCGGCAAAATATTCCATGCGGTCGGTCTCGCGGTAGGTGTTTTTCAGGATGCCTCGGTCGAGGGCCTGCTCATAGAGCCGCTGCAGGCGATCGTCGAAAGTGGTGTCCACCTGGATGATGCCGATGCAATGGATGGCATGGGCAAACTCGTGGATGAGAATGTCCTCGGCGTGGTATTTGTCTATCTGGTAGGCCAGCACGTTCTCCTCAGCGCAGCTGGTCAGCGGCTCCTCGATGGTGCCTCCCAGGCCTCGGGCACGCAGATCCCAGTTCAGGGAGGTGTCGTTCACCAGATAGTGATGCTCGGGGAGGTCGGTTGTCCCTTCATAGCGTGCCATGATGGCAATGCGGGCATTCGCCCGCTTCATGGCCTCGATAATCTTCGGGTCGAGCATCGACGTCATGGCATAGAGCGTGCGGTGGGCAGCCGTGAAGGCCGAGTCGGGCACGCGCCAGGAGGAGATGAGCGGCAGACCGTTCACGTTGACATACTTCGTGTAGAACGGGTCGAGGCCCAGCGAATCGGGCACGCTAGTGACGACACATTCTGGCACGTTGAGGACTTCATTCTCTACAGGGGCTTCCGTCTTGGCTCCCTCCTTGCATGCGAGGAGAACCATACACGCCGACAAAATAAGGATAGTATGTTTCATAATTACAGGTTTTTGCTATTTACAGATTACAAAGATACAAAAGAGTTGGGAGTTAAGAACCAGGAGATAGGAGTTAATTCTCCAGTTTTAACATTATTTATCTATATCGCCTGTAAAAAACTTCTTTCTCCTACCTTCAAACTCCTAACTTTTTAGTATCTTTGCACCACAATTTGTAAATCGTAAATCGTATTATTAATTATTTACTATGGCATTTTTGACAAACGACAAATTAGTCATCGTCGGCGCAGCCGGCATGATTGGCTCAAACATGGCCCAGAGTGCATTGATGATGGGCCTCACCAGTAACCTGTGTCTCTATGATGTGTTCTCACCCGAGGGTGTGGCCGAGGAGATGCGCCAGAGCGGCTTCGACGAGGCTACCATCACAGCCACCACCGATGCTGAGGAGGCATTCACCGGTGCCAAGTACATCATCTCCAGCGGCGGTGCTCCCCGTAAGGAGGGCATGACCCGTGAGGATCTGCTGGCCGGCAACTGCAAGATTGCCGAGGAGCTGGGTCAGAACATCAAGAAGTTCTGCCCCGACGTGAAGCATGTGGTCATCATCTTCAACCCCGCCGACCTGACAGGCCTGGTGACGCTGCTCTATTCAGGCTTGAAGCCCGGACAGGTGACCACGCTGGCCGGTCTCGACACCACCCGCCTGCAGAGCGCGCTGGCCAAGAAGTTTGGTGTGCTGCAGAGCGAGATCAAGGGTTGCGCCACCTACGGCGGACATGGCGAGCAGATGGCCGTCTTCGGTAGCCATGTCACCATCAAGGGCCGCAAGCTGACCGACATCATTGGCACGCCTGAGTTCCCCGCTGAGGAGTGGGAGCAGATGAAGACTGACGTCACCAAGGGTGGTGCCGCCATCATCAAGCTGCGTGGCCGCAGCTCGTTCCAGAGCCCCTCGTACCTCAGTGTTGAGATGATTCGCGCTGCCATGGGCGGTGAGCCGTTCCGCTTCCCCGTCGGTACTTATGTAAAGACCGACAAGTACGACCACATCATGATGGCCATGAAGACCACCATGACTGCCGAGGGCGCCAAATACGAAGTGCCCGAGGGCCTGCCCGAGGAGAACGCTAAGCTCGACCAGAGCTACGAGCACCTCTGCAAGATGCGCGACGAGCTGGTGACACTGAACATTGTGCCCCCCATCTCGGAGTGGAGCAAGATTAACCCCAACCTTTAATCGTTAGGAGCTAAGTATTAGGAGTTAGGAGTGAGATGGGCTGTTTGCCGACTCCTAACTCCTAAATCTTTACTGCTTGCCCCCTTTTTCGCCACTTCTACCAGCGCTACACGATAGGAAGATTACAAAACCATCAATATGAACTACAGTATAAAGCATCCCGAGAACCTGGGCGGTATGAACGACCGCATCAAGCGTCTGCGCCAGCAGAATTTTGACACGCCGACGACACTGAGCATCGAGCGGGCCATGATTGAGACCGCATTTTACAAGGAGCACTTCGGCACGATGTCCACCCCCGTACTCCGTGCCCGGAACTTCTATGAGATATGCAAGAAGAAGACTATCTACATCGGCGATGACGAGCTGATTGTGGGTGAGCGTGGTCCGTTGCCAAAGGCTGTCCCTACCTTCCCGGAGCTGACCTGTCACTCGGTGGAGGACTTGCACACGCTGAACGAGCGAGAGCTCCAGCGCTACACCATCAGCCAGGAAGACATCGATACCTACGAGCGTGAGGTCATCCCCTATTGGAAAGGCAAGACCCAGCGTGAGCGTATTTTCAACCATGTGTCGAAGGAGTGGGAGGAAGCCTACCATGCCGGCGTGTTCACGGAGTTCATGGAGCAGCGTGCCGCCGGTCATACGGCTATGGACGGCAAGATGTACCATGAGGGACTCTTGGATGTGAAAGCTCGCATCGAGAAGCGCATTGCCAGCCTTGACTATATTAACGACCCGGAGGCTACCGACAAGCAGCAGGAGCTGGAGGCGATGGCCATCTCGTGCGATGCCGCCATCCTCTTTGCCGAGCGGCATGCCGAGCTGGCAGAAAAGATGGCAGAGGATCTAAGCTTAGAGTTGAGAGCTGAGAGTGCGGGAGCAAACTCTCAACGCTCATCTTTAAACTCTAAACAACAAAGAATCACTGAGCTCCGCAAGATTGCCGATGTCTGCCGTCGCGTGCCTGCACATGCTCCCCGCGACCTGTGGGAGGCCATACAGATGTACTGGTTTGTGCACCTGGGCACCGTCACCGAGCTAAACGGCTGGGACTCGATGAACCCCGGGCACATCGACCTGCACCTGTGGCCATTCTACGAGCAGGGCTTGAAGGACGGCTCGCTGACCCGCGACAAGGCCAAGGAGCTGCTCAGCTGTCTGTGGATTAAGTTTAACAATCAGCCGGCACCGCCCAAGGTGGGGGTCACGGCACTGGAGAGCGGCACCTATAACGACTTTACGAATATCAACATCGGCGGCGTGGACCGCGAGGGAAAGAGTGCCACCAACGACCTGTCGTACATGATACTGGAAATCCAGGAGGAGCTGCACGAGCTGCAGCCTGGCCTCTCCATTCACATCGCCGAGAATACCCCCGACGACTTCCTGCTTGAAGGCATCAAGGTCATTCGCCAGGGCCACGGCTATCCCAGCATTTTCAACCCCGACACCTATATTAAAGAATTGGTACGCGAGGGCAAATCGCTGGAGGATGCCCGCGAAGGCGGCTGCTCAGGCTGTATCGAGGTGGGCGCTTTCGGCAAGGAGGCCTACCTGCTCACCGGCTATCTGAACACGCCGAAGATATTGGAGATTACGCTGAACAACGGCATAGACCCCGAGACCGGCAAGAAGCTGGGCTTGGAGACCGGCGACCCGCGCTCGTTCCAGACCTTCGAGGAACTCTACGACGCCTGGCACCGCCAGATGGTCTACTTCGTCAACCTGAAGCTCTCGGTGAACAATTACATCGAGCGTATGTTCTCGCTCTATGCCCCCGCTACCTTCCTCAGCCTCTACATCGACGACTGCATCGAAAAGGGCAAGGACTACTACAGTGGCGGCGCACGCTACAACACCACCTACATCCAGTGCACCGGCCTTGGCACCATCACCGACTGCTTCACTGCACTGAAGAAGCACGTCTTCGAGGACAAGCGCTACTCGATGGACGAGATGCTGGAAGCCTGCGCCAAGAACTGGGGAGCAAACAGCGTAGCGTGTAGAGTTGAGAGTTTAGAGTCTGCTACCGCGCCGGAAGCCACTGCGGGAGCAAACGCTCAACGCTCATCGCTCAACGCTCAACTGGAAATCATGCGCCAGTACATCCGCAACCACACGCCGTTCTTCGGCAATGACGACCCCTATGCCGATGACATCGCCGTGCGCGTCTACGACGATTTGGTGAAGGCCATCGAGGGGCGTCCCAACACGCGTGGCGGCAAGACCCAGCTGAACATGCTCTCCACCACTTGCCACAACTACTTTGGCAGCGTCTGCGGAGCTACGCCCAACGGTCGCTTTGCCCATTTCGCCATCAGCGACGGCACCTCACCCGCCCACGGCAGCGACAGCCACGGCCCCACCGCTGTCATCAAGTCGCTGGGCAAGCTCGACCAGACGAAGAGCGGTGGCACACTGCTCAACGTGCGCTTTGTGCCCGCACTGCTGAAGCGCGAGGAGGACCAGAAGAAGCTGGCCTCGCTCATCCGCACCTACTTCAAGTTCGGCGGCCACCACATCCAGTTTAATATTGTCGACACGGCCACGCTCCACGATGCCCAGCAGCACCCCGACGAATACCGTGACCTGCTGGTGCGCGTGGCTGGCTATAGTGACTATTTTAACGACATGACAGAGCAGCTGCAGAACGAAATCATCGCCCGAACGGAGAACGACGAGTACTAAGTTGCGTAACATACCACACTTTGCAAAGAAAGTATTTGCGTGTTTGGCCAGAAAGCAGTAACTTTGCATCGCCAAAGCTAAATGCATTACCTAATAAGCCAAATGAGAAAATACTTTCTTTTGTTGTTTGCCCTTGTGGCTGCCATTCCCCTCTTCCCGCAGATCAGGGGGAACAATATCGTAGTGACTGTCGAACCCGACCATCAGGACTGGCATTACCAGACGGGCGAGACCGCCAAGTTCCAGGTGGAAGTGCGCCGTTCCGGCACGCTGCTCAGCGATGTCAGCATCGACTATGCCTCCGGGCCGGAGATGTACCAGACGGAGAAGAAAAGCCTCGTTCTGAAGGATGGCACTTTACAGCTGAGAGGCTCCATGCTGCAGCCGGGCTTTTGGCGTGTCGACGTCATCGCACATGTGGACGGCAAGGACTATAAGGGAGCCTGCGCCGCCGCATTCTCGCCGGAAAAGCTGCAACCCTCGACGGTGATGCCTCAGGACTTCAGCAGTTTTTGGGAGAATGCCATTCGGGAGGCCAGGACGGTGGACCTCAACCCCACGAAGCGCCTGCTGCCCGAGCGCTGCACCAAGGATGTGGATGTCTATGAGGTGTCGTTCAACAACTCCAGATGGGGCTCGCGCACGTATGGAATATTATGTGTGCCGGTCAAGGAAGGGCGCTATCCGGCACTGCTGCGCGTGCCCGGAGCCGGCGTGCGTCCCTATGGTGGCGACATCTACACAGCTTCCCAGGGGGCGGTGACGCTGGAGATAGGCATCCACGGCATCCCCGTCACCATGGCGCAGCAGGTCTACACCGACCTGAACGAGGGAGCGTTGAACGGCTACTGGGAATGGGGGATGGATGACCGCGACAAGTCGTACTACAAACATGTTATCCTGGGCTGCATACGCGCCATAGACTATATCGAGCAGTACACTTCGTGGAATGGAAAAGAGCTGGGAGTGACGGGCAGCAGTCAGGGAGGCTTCCTCTCGCTGGCTACTGCAGGACTCGACCGCCGCGTCACCTTCTATGCGCCCGTGCATGCCGCACTCTGCGACCATACCAACTCACTCCGGGGCATCGCCTGCGGATGGCCCCACTATTTCTATTGGAACAAAGGCAAAGGGAAGGAGAAACAGATTGAGACATCCCGCTACTACGACGGTGTGAACTTTGCACGCCTGATTACCGGACAGCAGCACGGCTGGTTCTCTTTCGGATATTGCGACGATGTGGTGCCGCCTACCACCGCCTGGTCAACCTATAACATAGTAACAGGGCCAAAGGAGATTTCGCCATACCAGATGACCTGGCACTTCTGGTATCAGGAGCAGTGGGACGAGTGGGAGGCCTGGCTGCTCCGCCAAATGGGCGTTAAGACAGAGTAACAGAATAACAGAGTAACTGGTTTTAAGACAGAGTAACAGAATAACAGAGTAGCTGGTTTTTAAGACAGAGTAACAGAATAACAGAGTAACTGGTTTTTATGACAGAGTAACAGAATAACAGAGTAACTGGTTTTAAGACAGAGTAACAGAATAACAGAGTAACTGGTTTTTAAGACAGAGTAACAGAATAACAGAGTAGCTGGTTTTTAATACAGAGTAACAGAATAACAGAGTAGCTGGTTTTTAAGACAGAGTAACAGAATAACAGAGTAACTGGTTTTTATGACAGAGTAACAGAATAACAGATAAAGATAGAGTAACGTTATAACAGAAAAATAAGATGAAGGGTTTATCGATTATCATTTGTTCCTTATTATTTAGCGTAGTGCTATTGGTAGCTTGCGGCGGACAGAAGAAGACGGCAGCTACAGAGAATGAGGGGAAGGCACAGCAGCAGACGCAGGCCGAGCAGCTGGAGCAGCGGTTGAAGAGCCTGCTGGAGAAAGGCTACATGGCCGGACACGAGGACGCCCCTTTCTATGGCATCGACTGGGAGTGGCAGTATGGCCGCAGCGATGTCAAGGATGTGGTGGGCGACTATCCCGCTGTTATGGGCTTCGACTTGGGCGGTCTGGAACTGGGCGACAGAAAGAACCTCGACAGCGTGCCTTTCGGACAGATTCGCGAACAGCTCTTGGCGCATGTGAAGCGCGGAGGTGTGGTCACCATGTCGTGGCATCCCCGCAATCCCGTCACCACCAGTCCCGATGGCGGACGCTCAGGACAGGCATGGCCTGAAGGTACGGCTTGGGACACTACCCGCGTGGTGAAACATATTCTGCCCGGCGGCTCACATCATGAGCTGTTCAAGGGATGGATGGCAAAAATCGGCGATTTCATCGAGACTTTGAAGGACGAAGACGGCCAGCCCGTGCCCGTCATTTTCCGTCCTTGGCACGAGAACAACGGCTCGTGGTTCTGGTGGGGACAGAAGTGCTGCACCGACGAGGAGTTTCATGGGCTGTGGAACATGCTGCAGGACTACCTGCGCGATGAGCGCGGTTTCGACAACCTGCTCTGGAGCTATTCACCGAACCTCGACGGGCAGTGGACCGAGGAGCGCTTCCTCCAGCGCTATCCTGGCAACGACCGCGTGACGCTCATCGGCGAGGATGCCTATCAGTGGGGCACGGAGGAAGACTTCGTCAGGATGGTGACGGCCGACCTCGACTTCCTCAGCGGCTTTGCGAAGAAGAACGGCAAGCTGTTGGCACTCACCGAATGCGGGCTTAAGAATATGACCGACCCCACCTGGTGGACGCGTGTGCTCATGCCTGTCATGGACAAATATCCCGTCAGCTATTTCCTGCTTTGGCGCAACTACTCGAAGGAGTTCTTCGGCCCTGCGCCAGGCCTCGAATGCGCCAAAGACTACCTGAAACTCTACGAGGCAGCGAACAGCCTCTTCTTGAAGGATATACAATAAGATTAACTGCAACCAAGACAGCCTAGGACAACATGACTGACTTTGAAAAGAAAATGGCAGCCCTACGTGCCCGCCACGAAGAACTGTTGAGCCGTAAGAACGCCCCGAAACCCTGGGGAAACGGCATCTACGAGAAGTATGAGAACCCCATCCTCACCGCTGAGCATACGCCGCTGGAGTGGCGCTATGACTTCTGCGAAAAGGACAATCCCTTCCTCATGCAGCGCATCATGATGAACGCCACGCTGAACAGCGGTGCCCTGAAGTGGAACGGCAAATACTGCCTGGTGGTGCGGGTGGAGGGAGCCGACCGCAAGTCGTTCTTCGCTGTGGCTGAGAGTCCCAACGGCATCGACAACTTCCGTTTCTGGCCTGAGCCTGTCACCATGCCGGAAGCCCCCTCCAGCTCGCCTGAAGGGGGAGAGGATCCCGCTACGAATATCTACGACATGCGCGTCACGCAGCATGAGGATGGCTGGATCTACGGCGTGTTCTGTGCCGAGCGCCATGACGACTCGCAGCCCGGCAACCTCTCAGCCGCCACGGCCACCGCAGGCATTGCCCGTACCAAAGATCTGGTGAACTGGGAGCGTCTGCCCGACCTCGTGTCGCGCAGCCAGCAGCGTAACGTCGTGCTCCACCCGGAGTTCGTCGACGGCAAGTATGCCTTCTACACCCGTCCGCAGGATGGCTTCATCGACACGGGCAGCGGCGGAGGCATCGGCTGGGCGCTGGTAGACGACATCACCCACGCCGAAGTCCGCGAGGAGAAAATTATCTATGAGCGCAAATACCACACCATCACAGAGGTGAAGAACGGCGAGGGCCCGCACCCCCTGAAGACCCCGAAGGGATGGCTGCACCTGGCCCACGGTGTGCGTGCCACTGCCGACGGCTTGCGCTATGTATTATATATGTATATGACAGCCCTCGACGATCCCACCCGTGTCATTGCCCGCCCCGGCGGCTTCTTCCTGGTGCCCGAAGGCCCGGAGTATCTGGGCGACGTGATGAACGTGGCCTTTGCCAACGGCTGGATTGCCGACCCCGACGGCCGTGTGTTCATCTATTACGCATCGGCCGACACCCGCATGCATGTGGCCACCTCGACCATCGACCGCCTCATCGACTATTGCATGAACACTCCCGAGGACGGGCTGTCTACAGCTGCCAGCGTGGAAACCATCAAGCAATTAATCAGGAAAAACCGACAGACCACATCCCAAGGGAGGGAGTAGGATAGGCCAGCAATGGACTACAGAGCGGTAAGACTAGACAAACCAAATAAAAGAAAGCTATAATGAATACAACAAGCAACAAATCAGCAAAACTATCTCAGAAGAATGGATCGCGGGTGAGTCTCACTGAGAAAATCGGCTACGCCCTTGGCGACGCCGCTGCCGGTGGCATCACATGGAAAGTGATGTCCATCGCCTTCCCTGTGTTCTTCACCAGCATCTTCGGCCTCACCGTAGCCGACACTGCCGCACTGATGCTCATTGCCCGCATGTTCGACGTGGTCACCGACCCGCTGATGGGTTCGCTGGCCGACCGCACACAGTCGCGCTGGGGCACCTATCGTCCTTGGCTCATCTACGGAGCCATTCCCTTCGGCCTTATCTTTGCCCTGCTGCTCTACACGCCTGACTTCGGTCCTGTGGGCAAGCGCATCTGGGCCTACACCTTCTACCTGCTGATGATGGCCGTCTACACCGCTGTCAACGTGCCTTACGGCTCGCTGCTCGGCGTGATGACCGACAACGACGACGAGAAAAACCAGTTCTCCTCCTTCCGTATGGTCGGTGCCTATGCCATGGGCTTCATTACCCTCTTCTCCTTCCCCTACCTGCAGAAGATGGTGGGCGGCACGGAGCAGCACCAGTATGCCGTGCTGGGCATCTTCTTCGGCGTGGTGGCCGCACTGGGAACGCTGGCCAGCGGACTGATGACGAAGGAAAGGCTGAAGCCCGTGCGTGCGGAGAAGTTCTCGTTCAAGCCCTTTGCCGACCTGTTTAAGAACAAGCCTTGGATATACCTGACGCTCATCGGCATCTGCACCAACTTCTTCAACGGCTTCCGCTATGCCGTGGCTGCCTATATGTTCGACTATATCCTGGGCAAGGAGATCACCATGGGCGGGCTCATCATCAACTACACCGTCTTCATGATGTTCGGCGAGGCCACCTGCATGGTCTTCGGCGGTCTGTCGCCGAAGTTCACGAAGATGGTAGGCTCGAAGCGCCGTGCATTCATCATCGCCGCCGCCATCTGTGTCATCTTCTCCGTGCTCTATTTCTTCATGCCCCGTGACCCGGCCTACATCTGGCTGCTCATCGCCATCGTCATTCTGACCAGTGTGGGCATCGGCCTCTACTCGCCCCTGCTCTGGTCGATGTATGCCGACGTGGCCGACTATGCCACCGAGAAGAACGGCACGTCGTCCACAGGACTCATCTTCTCCAGTGGCACCATGGCCCAGAAGTTCGGCACCGCCATCAGCGGCTCGCTTGTCGCCATGCTCCTCGGCTTCTCTGGCTTCGTCTCCGGCACCGACCCCGCAACGGGCGAGACCATTGTCACCATCACTGACATGGAGTCGGTGAAATCGATGATTTGGTGTCTCTTCTCCATCTTCCCTGCCATCATCGCCGGCCTCATCATCCTGCTCACCCTGAAATATCCCATCAGGAAATAAGCAGACATTGTCTGACTGCCGTTCATGAACGAACTGATTACACAAATCAACGATGCCATCTGGACCTATGTGCTGATAGGCGTGCTGGTAGCCTGCGGCCTGTGGTTCACATGGAAGACGCGTGGCGTGCAGTTCCGCATGATTGGCGAGATGTTCCGCCTGCTCACCGACTCGGCTGTCGATGCTGCCAAAGAAAGCGGAAAGCCGAAGAAGAGAGATGGAGGCAGGAAACATATTTCCTCTTTTCAGGCTTTTGCCGTCTCCGTAGCCACCCGCGTGGGCACGGGCAATCTGGCAGGTGTGGCAACGGCCATTGCCCTGGGCGGTCCGGGAGCGGTGTTCTGGATGTGGGTCATCGCCCTGTTGGGTTCGGCCACGGCTTTCGTGGAGTCGACGCTGGCACAGTTGTTCAAGCAGCATCATAAGGACTCGTTCATCGGCGGCCCTGCCTATTACATCCAGCGCGGCCTTCACCAGCGGTGGATGGCAGTCCTCTTTGCTGTGCTCATCACCTGCCAGTTCGGCCTGTCGAACAATTCCATCCAGGCCAACACCATCTGCGGCGCCATGCAGGAGGCCTTTGGCCTGTCGCCGCTGTGGGTGGGAGCAATGCTTGCCGGCATGGCCCTGTTCATCGTGTTCGGCGGCATCCATCGCATTGCCAATGTCAGTGCGGTGCTGGTGCCCGTCATGGCTGTGGGATATGTGGTGCTGGCCATTGTCATCATTGCGATGAACATTGAGGCCGTTCCCCATGTGCTGAAAGTCATCGTGCTCGATGCTTTCGGCATCGAGAAGGTGGCTGGCGGTGCGCTGGGAGCCGCGATAATGAACGGCGTGAAGCGCGGTCTCTTCAGCAACGAGGCCGGTGAGGGCAGTGCGCCCAATGTGGCGGCGACAGCCTCCGTGACGCATCCCGTGAAGCAGGGGCTTATCCAGGCCCTGGGCGTCTTTACCGACACGCTGCTGGTATGCTCGTGCACGGCCATCATCATTCTCATCAGCGGACTTTATGACATCCCCGGGCTGAACGGCATCGCCCTCACCCAGTCGGCACTCCAGTCGGAAGTGGGCTCCGCAGGCCCGGACTTCGTGGCTGTGGCCATCTTCCTTTTTGCCTTCTCCAGCATCATCGGCAACTACTACTACGGCGAGGCCAACATCCGCTTCATCACGCCCGACACCAGGGTGATGACCGTCTATCGCATCTGTTCGGCAGGTGTGATGGTCATGTTCGGCGCCCTCGCCAGCTTCGAGCTGGTGTGGAACATTGTCGACTTCTTCATGGCTTTCCTCACCGCCTGCAACCTTGTTGCCATCGTCATTCTCGGGAAGTATGCCTTCCGCCTGCTCGACGACTACCGGCAGCAGAAGCGCAGCGGCATCAAGGAGCCGGTCTTCCACCGTTCGCAGTTGCCGGAGATAGCCCACGAGCTGGAATGCTGGGAGTAGTATAGCGTAAGAGGTGAACACCTCTGATAAGTGTTCACCTCTTACTCGATGCTTTTCCAAAGAATGGATCTATCGTCATCAGTAGGGAAGGCAGGTGCGCTTTCCGCCTACAAGGCCATCACTCAGTGGTGACGGCACGGATGCTTAAGCCCCAGCTGCGGGGAGCACGGTATGTAGTATATCTGACTGTTTGGCAATCGACCTCGAAGTAATCTGCGGCAGGATCACTGTTCCAGTAATTGTTTTGGGTGCTGTTTAGCCAGAACAAGCCGTGCAACCCTTCCCAGTTATTCTCATCTCCCTTGCAACCCGAGGCAGGTAAGAAAATGCTATTGCCGTTCGGGCCAGTGAAGACAGCACCCAGCACACCGTTTTGGGTAGTTACTGATTTCGTACATTCTTTCATCAGTTCTGTTGCCTCTTCCAGCGAGGGCATTCTCCAAGTTCCGCCCCACATGACATGAGCTGCGTCATCCTCAGGTTCCAACGTGCCTCTGCTTGTGTACTTTGTCAGGCTTGTTTTACTGCCGTTGCACCATTTGTAGTTCTCCCAGCTGTAATTCTCCTTCCTAGTCACTTCGCCCCAAGCAATGAAATAGCCAGTATCCTCTGGTTGAGCGGCACCGATGTTGCACGTTGCCCACTTAGTGCCGCTTGTCAGCCCAAGATCTACTGCCTCGTGCTTTGTGGCCGAGAAGTTTACGTAGTCCACGTCCGCAGCGTCGTATTCTATGACCCTTCCGTCCTTCATGTGGATATTCACTGTCTGGCCAAGCACGGCCGTCTGTCCTGCGACGAGCAGGGCAAATACTATGAGTTTTTTCATTTTTTTATGATTTTGAATGATTGATGCTTGGTTTTGATGATGCAGACCTTCGCAGGGAGGTCGTCGATGCTGATGACGAGCCGGCCCTCCTGGTCGGCCTTCTTCGTAGTGGAGAGTACACCCGTCAGCTGATAGACGCTGGCCGGTTCCCCGGCTTGCAGCCCGGTGATGACAATGTGGCCTGCCTCTATGCTCAGTTTGCCGTCCTTCTTTGCGGGCAGCTCGCTGATGTCAATACCCGAAGGACTGTCCTTCGTCAGATAGACGCGGGTTATTTCCTCTGCCTGGTAGTCGATGGTCACCTCTGCCGTTGTCACCGTCACTGTCTGACCGATGAACTTGAAGTGGGGGTCTTCCGACAGCAGGAAGCTGACAGTTTCGCCGTTTGTGCTCTCTATCACCACATGGTCGCCCGCTTCGCCGCCGCCGTCAGGTGCCGGGCTTGCGGTACCTGCCACTGGCGGGTTGAAGATGTAGGCACGGCTGTGCTCCTGGTCAAAAGTCGTGTTGATGTAGCCTGTGGAATGGCCTCCCACTACCATCAGGCCGCCGTCTGTGGGGATTGTCTGGTGGCCTTGGCGGGGTGTCTTCATGTCGGGCAGCTGCACACACTGTAGTGTTGCCGTCACGCCCTGCTTGTCGGCATCAGCCCGCGCAACGGCACGTTGCCTGTCTTTGCCTGTGAATTTGCACAGACTGACTCGCTCCGGTGTGTTCGTTCCGCCGTTGTCATTGGGCGTCGCGGAGAGCCTTCCCAAAGGCAAGGCCGTTGTCAGGACAAGAATAAGAAATAGTTTCTTCATTGTTCTGTTTCGTTTAGTAATGATGAATTTGGTGCAAAGATATGGATTTTTCTTGAATAATAGCGCGATTGTCATGATTTTTTTTCGAATTGTGCGGTTGAAAATTGAACGCAGAGACGCAGAGTTTAACCCGGATTGCATTTGAATAAACATTAAAGGTTAAATAATGTTGTAGAAAGGTGCCTTTTGGATGTGTTTTTGCGGTTATGGCTTTCTGATTTGGCTAAAGTTTGCTAAAATCTGGGGACTTCTGAGAAAAGTATGG
>JAILFU010000171.1 GCA_024697405.1 Prevotella sp. | reverse complement strand
TATATAATTTATTATTTATATATATATTATATTATTTTAACTTTATAAATAACTTTATAATTGTCTAGAGCAATAGTGGAGCAATAGGGTAGGGAGTAGGCGTACGAAAATGAAACTGTCATCTGTCATAACTGTCATAACCCAGAATGCTTACTTCAAAAGTCGTTAGTATTCATCTATTTAGCAATTTCGTTTTTATAAAAGGCGTTCCTTTTTCCCCAAAAACAGGCACTACGGCCAGCCGAACTTAAGCATTTTTAACCGTTTTGCCGCAAAAAACTGCCAACTCTAAACGCTAAACTCCTAACTTTTACTTAACTTTGCAGGCTGAAAGCATGGGAGGATTAGAACGAAACACAGGACTGGTGCTTGAAGGCGGCGGCATGCGCGGCGTCTTCACCAGCGGCGTGCTCGACGCGTTCATGAGGTACGAACTCTACTTCCCATACGTCGTAGCCGTCTCCGCAGGAGCCTGCAACGGCATGAGCTATATGAGCCGGCAGCCGCGACGTGCACGCTATTCGAACATCGACATGCTGCGGAAGTATGGCTATCTCTCTCTGAAGAACCTCCTGATGAAAGGCAGCATCTTCGACCCGAACCTGCTCTACGAGCGATTCCCCAACGAGCTCCTGCCTTTCGACTACGAGGCGTACGGTCAGAACCAGGCCGTGTTCGAAATGGTCTGTACAAACTGCCAGACAGGGCTGGCCGAATATCTCACAGAGAAGCACGACCGCCGCCGCATGATGGCCATCGTGAAAGCCAGCAGCTCGCTGCCCTACGTGGCGCAGATTACCGAGGTGGACGGACACCCGATGCTCGACGGAGGCATCGTGGACTCCATACCCGTGCAGCGGGCCATTGAGACAGGCCACCCGATGAACGTGGTGGTGATGACCCGCAACCGAGGCTACAGGCCTACGGAGAGCGACCATAAAGTCCCCCGGTTCCTCTACGGCGACTATCCCCGCCTGCGAGTGGCATTAAGCCGAAGGGTGGAGGCGTACAAACGTCAGCTGGAGATGGTGGAGCGAATGGAAGACTGGGGCGAGGTGATGGTCATACGTCCCCAGCGCCCGATGGAAGTGGGCCGAGTATGCCGCGACCCCGAAAAGCTGGAGCGCCTCTACGAGGAAGGCTACGCCGAAGGAGAAAAGTTCTGCGAGCGCGTGTTAAGCCCTCCCAGCGCGTGTTAAGCCCTCCTAGCGCCTGTAAAAACCCTCCTAGCGCGTTAACCCCTCCCAGCCTCCCCAAGGATAAAAAATCCCCCTCCTTGAGAGAAGCCCCCCAAGGCAGGTGAAGCCCCCGCCGCCCCTCTCATCTCCCCTGGTCGGGTGTGCGGCGTATTCGCCGCAAAAAACAGCTCCGAATAAAAAAACTCAATACAGCAATGAAACGAATCCTCCATCAATTCAGCCTATTATTCATTCTCTTCTGTTATTCCTTCAGCCCCGCATGCGCCCAAGGCACCGACCTGCTCTCGGCCAAGAAAAACGTCATTCCCGGCGGCTACAACTTCTGGGTCTACACCCCCGAGGACTACTACTACACCCAGGAGCTCACCCCGCTGATTCTCTTCCTGCACGGAGCCAGCCTGTGCGGGCGCGACATGAACCGCGCCCTGCGCTACGGCACGGTGGCCGCCATCAAGATGGGGCTTGACATCCCCGCGCTGGTCATCACACCGCAGAATCCCGGAGGCTCGTGGAACCCCAAGAAGCTGAACGACATCCTGGAGTGGCTCGACAACAACGACTACGCCTACGACCACAACCGCATCTACGTGCTGGGCATGAGCCTGGGCGGCTACGGCACCCTCGACTTCGTGGGCACCTATCCAGAGAAGGTAGCGGCGGCGATGGCCCTCTGCGGCGGCTGTACGCTGAAAGACCAGAGCCGCATGGGCGAGGCTCCGCTATGGATTATTCACGGAACGGCCGACCGCTCCGTCTCCGTACGTGAGTCGCAGAACGTCGTCAACCGCATGAAGCAGGCTGGCATTACCAGCCGACTGCGCTTCGACTGGCTCCCAGGAGCGTCGCACGGAGCCCTAGCACGCTATTTCTATGCCGCCAAAACCTACGAATGGCTCTTCTCACACTCCCTGCTCGACCCTGACCGACCCGTGCGCCGCGACATCGACATCACCAAGGCAGAACTCAACCAGGCCTACCGCGAGATGGAGAAAAGGCTGGAGCAGCTGGAAACGGAATAGGGATAAAAAGAAAAGGCAATGATATAGCAGTTGACCCTGAATTAACTGACCATGATTCGCTCGGTTTTCTTGTCTTACAAGCGACCAAACGTCGCTTGGCTCATGCAAAAACTTCTCCGCAAGACGCTCTCCTCCCTTCGAGGGCTGACGGCCTGGAGCCGGAGTAGACCGAACAAACGAAAAACAACGGAGTGGAATAGAGACAAATTAGCACTAATTTAGGAAAATACCAGTTATTTCTTTGGCATTTCGCCCGCTTATTCGTACCTTTGCACCCTCAAACGAACAAACGAAAGAAATGGGAAGAGTAATTTTGACAGGAGACCGCCCAACGGGCAAGCTCCATCTGGGCCACTATGTGGGCTCGCTACGCCGCCGCGTGGAACTGCAGAACGCAGGACAGTATGACCGTATGTTTGTCTTCATGGCCGATGTGCAGGCCCTGACCGACAATGCCGACAACCCCGAGAAGCTGCGTCAGAGCATTGTCAACGTGGCCCTCGACTGGCTCTCGGCTGGTCTGGACCCGCAGAAGTGCACGCTCTTCATACAGAGCTACATCCCCGAGCTGGCCGAGCTGACCACCTATCTGATGAACCTCATCTCCGTGAGTCGTGTGCAGCGCAACCCTACGGTGAAGACCGAGATCAAGATGCGCGGCTTTGAGGGCGAGAGCATCCCCCTGGGCTTCTTCTGCTACCCCGTGAGCCAGGCTGCCGACATCACGCTGTTCAAGGCTACGACGGTGCCTGCCGGCGAAGACCAGGAGCCGATGCTAGAAGTGACACGCGAGCTGGTGAACCGCTTCAACAACACCTATGCCCCCGTGCTGGTGGAGCCGCAGATCATGCTGCCCGAGAACCTGACGGCACGCCGTCTGCCTGGTACTGACGGGAAGGAGAAGATGTCGAAGAGTCTGGGCAACTGCATCTACCTGAGTGACTCTGCCGACGAGGTGTGGCAGAAGGTGCGCTCGATGTACACCGACCCCTTGCACCTGAACGTCAGCGATCCGGGACACGTGGAGGGCAACGCCGTGTTCACCTATCTCGATGCTTTCAGCACCGATGCCGACTTTGCCAACTTCTGGCCGGAATACCAGAACCTGGACGAGCTGAAGGAGCATTATACGCGTGGCGGACTAGGCGACATGAAGTGCAAGAAGTTCCTCAACCAGGTGCTCAACCAGTTCCTCGAGCCTATGCGCCAGCGCCGTCATGAGCTGGAGAAGGACATCCCCGAAATCTACAATATCCTCAAGAAAGGCACGGAGCAGGCACACGAGGTGGCTGCGCAGACAATGGCCGAGGTGCGCCACGCCATGCGCATCGACTATTTCGACGATGCGGAGCTGATACGCCAGCAGGCCGAGGCTTTTGCAAGATGAAAGGCGCAAGATGAAAGGAGAAAAGTGAAAGATATGATTAGCTTCGCTAGCGGAAAAACTACCGACAGGTCTAATCATATCTTTCACTTTCACCTTTCACCCTTCACCACTCACCGTCAGAACGGCGTAGGGTTGTCTATAGGCGGCGGTAGGGTAGCATCACTCCCGAAGGAGTTGAAGCCTCCGTCGTCGAAATTGTCTTCGCTATAGGGGGGCAGCTCGCTTCCGTTGATTTTTGAGCCAATGATTTCGCCGCCCATTGGTGGAGCAGCATTGCCCAAGCTTGATTCTTCCGGATTCTCAAAACGGGTATATTCGCCTCGGAACCTCAGGAGCACATCGCCTGTGGCTCCCTTGCGGTGCTTGGCTATGATGATTTGCGCCATTCCGTGCAGGTCGCGCCCTTTGTCGTCAGCATAGATGCGATAGTACTCAGGGCGATGGACGAAGAGCACCATATCGGCATCTTGTTCTATGGCTCCCGACTCTCGTAAGTCGCTCAACTGCGGGCGCTTGCCTTCCAGTCCTTCACGCGATTCTACACCACGGTTCAACTGACTCAATGCCAGGATGGGGACATTGAGTTCCTTGGCCAGACCTTTCAGCGAGCGGCTGATGGTCGACACCTCTTCCTGTCGGCTGGAGAAGCGCATGCCGTTGGCATTCATCAGCTGCAAATAGTCAATCATGATGATTTCCACGTTATGCTCGCGCACCAGACGGCGTGCCTTGGTGCGAAGCTCGAAGATGGAAAGACCGGGCGTATCGTCGATATAGAGCGGGGCGCCCATCAGGTTGTTGATGTGCTTGTCCAGCCGTTCCCACTCGTCGGGCTGCAGCTGACCGTTCTGAATGTGCGAACCCATGATTTCGCAGGTGTTGGAAATGAGACGGTTCACCAGCTGCACGTTCGACATTTCCAGCGAGAAGAAGGCAGTAGGCTTCTTGTAGTCGGCAGCGATGTTCTTGGCCAGCGAGAGGGCGAAGGAGGTCTTGCCCATTGCGGGACGTCCGGCAATGATGACCAGGTCGCTGGCCTGCCAGCCGCTGGTCATCTCGTCTAGCTTGTCGTAGCCTGTAGGGACGCCGGTGATGCCGCTCGTGTTTTCCGATGCCTTCTTAATGACGTCGAACGCGTGTTTGATGACAGGGTCTATCTGCGTGTAGTCGTTCTTCATGTTCTTCCGCGAGAGCTCGAAGAGCGAACCTTCGGCATGCTGCATGAGGTCGTCCACGTCGATGGTCTCGTCGTAGGTCTTCGTCAGCAGGTCGCTGGAGAACTGGATGAGCTGGCGGGCTAGGAACTTCTGTGCCACGATGCGGGCATGATAGTCGATGTGGGCGCTACTGGCCACGCGGCTGGAAATCTCGGCTAAGTAGGCAGGGCCACCCGCCTCCTCCAGCTTGCCGTTGTGTGCCAGCTGCTCTACTACGGTGAGCACGTCGACCGGCTTCTCGTTCATGGAGAGGTCGCGGATGGCGGAATAGACCAGCTGGTTGCGCGGCTCGTAGAAACTCTCGGGCGAGAGCATCTCGCACACTACGGCGTAGGCGTCCTTGTCTATCAGAAGGGCTCCCAACACGGCACGTTCCACTTCCAAAGCCTGCGGCTGCAGGTGGGTGTAGTTGTTGTCGACGGGCTGCTGACGGCTGGTTCTGTGGTTAGTATTATTGTCGGCCATAATGATTTTGTGTTTTTGGGAGTGCAAAGGTACGAATAAATTTGGAGAACTCCAAAATTTTAAGTATCTTTGCACCATGATTCTATTTCCACAAGCAAAAATAAACCTAGGGTTGAATGTGGTGGAGCGTCGGCCTGACGGCTACCACAATCTGGAGACAGTATTCTTTCCCGTTCCGCTATGCGATGCGCTCGAGCTGAATGCGATGGCCGACGGCTTCCCTTCCGAATCGGACTGCGACCTGAAGGTGACAGGCATCAGCGTGGATGGCGACGAGCAGCAGAACCTGGTGGTCAAAGCCTACCGCCTGCTAAAGCAAGAGTTTCCTTGCCTGCCCCGTGTGCATGCCCACCTGCATAAGGCCATACCCACGCAAGCCGGCATGGGCGGCGGCAGCAGCGACGGCACGGCCATGCTCTGCGCCCTGAACCGATGGCAGCACCTGGGACTGTCGGACGAACAGCTCATTGAGCGGGCAGCCCGGCTGGGGGCCGACTGTCCTTTCTTTGTGCTCAGCTGTCCGGCATACGCCGAAGGAATAGGTGAGCGGCTACAGCCCGTAGCCCTCGACCTGAAAGGGTGGTTTCTCGCCATCGTGCGCCCCGACATCCCTGTGTCCACGAAGGAGGCTTTCGCGCTGGTGAAGCCCCGTCGGCCGGAGCTGAACTGTCGCGAGGTGGTGGCTAGGCCGGTGGAGGAGTGGCGAGGACTGCTGGTGAACGATTTCGAGCAGAGCGTCTTTTCGCAGCATCCTGAGATAGGACATGTCAGGGACAGCCTCTACGACCTCGGGGCCGTCTACAGCGCCATGAGCGGCAGCGGAAGTGCCGTCTTCGGCCTGTTCCGCCAGCCAGTGCTATTGGAGCAGCTTTTTCCCGGAATGTTCACTTGCGTAATTCTACTGACATAATAAGGTATTATATACATTATTTATATTATTATGAGAAAGACTTTGTTATTGGCTTTTGTATGCCTGACAGGAACGGCGATGGCGTGGGCTGCCGAGAAACATACAGCCTCGATTGGACGGGTGACAGTGTTCACCAACGGTGCGCAGGTGGAGCGCTCGAAGAGTGTCAACCTGGTGCAGGGTGAACAAGTGGTGACATTTACGGGCATGTCGCCCTATATGGATACGCAAAGCATGCAGGTGAAGGCGCTGGGCCGCCTGACGGTACTGGGCGTGAGCCACCGCACGGCCTATCCTGACTCAGCCGAGCATGTTCGTCGCCTGAAGCAGGCCAACGAGCAGATGAAGGCCGTAGAGCATCGCATTCAACAGGCCAAGGACGAGCAGGAGATGCTGGCCGCACAGCTGGAGCTGGTGAAGACCAACTGCTCGGTGGCTGGGCGTACGGTAGCCACCCCGTTGGCCAATATCAAGGAGCTGAACAACTATTATGCCCAAGAGGTGCTGGCAGTCAAGAAGCGCAGTCAGGAACTGGACGATCAGTTGATTCAGCTGAAAGAAGAGCTGCAGCAGAAGAAGCATTCTCGCGACTCTATTGCGAACAGGAGCCTGAAAACCGTCACGGAAATCGACGTGAAAGTAGATGCCCGACAGGCTGGGCGTGCAGACTTCAACATTACTTACTATGTGAGAACTGCCGGATGGTATCCCTCTTACGACGTGCGCTCCAGCAACACTAACGAGCCTTTGCAGCTGTCGTATAAGGCCAACATCTTCCAGAACACGAAAGAAGACTGGAAGAATGTGCCCGTCACCCTGTCGTCGGCCAATCCCAACCGCTCGAACGTCGCTCCAGAATTAGGCACCTATTGGCTCGACTTCGAGCGTGAGTTTGAAATCACTTCCTACAGGGTAAGGGAGCGTGCCGTGAATGCGATGAAGATGAAGTCTGTAGACGAAGCGCTCCAAGGGAGGGTTGCAGGGCTGGACATCGCAGCCGTCGAGGAAAGACCGGAAATGGAAGAGCTGATGGAAAGCGACGTGGTGGAGACCGCCCGCCAGCAGGCACAGTTCGGCTATGAGTTCGAGATCAAGGCTCCACTCACTATCCCTAATGGCGGGAAAAGCAGCGCCACCACGATTGAGCTGTCACGCCATGAACTGTCAGCTCAATATGAATACCGAGGATTCCCGAAGATGGACAAGGAGGCTTTCCTCATGGCCGATGCCACCGACTGGCAGCGCCTGAACCTGCTGGAAGGCGAGGCCAACGTCTATTTCGACAACTCCTTCGTGGGCAAGAGCATGCTCGACCCTACTGTGAACAGCGACACCCTCCACTTCTCGCTGGGACGTGACTCAGGCATCCGCCTGAAGCGTACCAAAGTCAGCGAAAGCTCCACTCGGCGGTTCTTTGGCAGCAACCAGGAGCAGACGATGACTTGGCGCATCACCGTGAAGAATGCCCGTCAGGAGGCTGTCAGCATCACCGTCTTCGACCAGACGCCTGTCGCCCGCAACACCGACATCAACATCTCCGTCGAAGAACTCAGCGGCGGTAGCCGTGACGACAAGACGGGCATCGTGAAATGGCCGATCCAGCTTCAGCCCGGCGAACAGCGAGAGCTTCTCCTGCAGTACAAGGTGAAATATCCTAAGAGCCAACGCCTCCACGTAGAGTAGTCTTGAAGAATTATTATCATTAAAAAAGTTAAAAAAGCTGTTTGTTCGGATTTTTATTTGTAATTTTACACCCCGAAGATAAAACAAAGCGTAAGAATGAGACCGTTTATGCTCAGACCCCTTGCTATAACAGCCATTGTGTTAATGGGTTGGACTGAAATGCTTGCACAACAGCTTCAGGCCACCAGTTGGCACTATAGCACGGAAGACGGGCTGTGTTCCGACGCTATCAGCTACTTGGCACAGGATGACTACGGCTATATCTGGATAGCAACGTGGAATGGTCTGGCGCGCTTCGACGGCTACCACTTCCAGAATTACAAGACGGGTGCAGCCAGCCACATCCCCAACCTCCACAACCGCATTCTCAGCCTTAGCATCGACAGCCAGCAGAATGTATGGATGCGCATGTACGACAACCGTGTGTTTGTATTGAAACGCTCGATAGACCAGATAGTCAATCCCTTCGAGGGCATCTCGGGCAATGAGGAATACCGCACCAACTGTCCGGTCACCATTGCGTCGAACGGCGACGTGATGGTGAGCATCGAAGGCGTGGGCATCTACCGCCTGCGTCCCGACCATGAGAATTACAACACGCAGCTCATCACTACCAGCGGACTTACCATCACCTGCATGGCCGAAGGCTATCAGGGCGACATCTGGCTGGGCACCGATCAGGGCGTTCACCGCCTCGACCCCAGCAATATGACGGTGGAGCGCAAGGGCCAGTTCGTCGACAAGCATGTGACGTGCATCTTCTCAAACGGCTACAACATCTTTGCAGGCACCAGTACGGGCGAAATCCTGACCTTCGCCTACGGCAGCGAGCCTGAGACCCTGCGTGCAGGCGGCGACAGCCCTATCAATGTGCTGTTTGTCGACAGCTACGGCACCATCTGGTTCTCTGACAAAAGGCAGGGCGCCTCCTGCCTCGACCCCACGACGCACAACGAGAAGTCCTACGTTCAGCATGTCGCCGTGCCCGACTACGATGGTGCCGGCGGCTATTTCTTCGAGTCGAACGGCGTGCTCTGGGCAAGGCTGAATCACGGCGGCTATGGCTACTATAACCGCGAGGCCGACGAGATAGCATATTTCCACAACGACCCGTCGAACCCCTGGAACCTTATCAACACCGTCTACGCCTCGCTGGAGCTGGATGAGGGCGTCGTGTTCGAATCGACGGGCAGGCGCGGCCTGGAGAAGCTGGAAATCATGAAGAAGACGATTAGCCGCACCCTGCTTGTGCCTGGTGCCAGCTCAAACCTGGAGAACGAGACACGTGCCCTCTACTACGACGATGTGCGCCGCCTGCTGCTCGTCGGCAACAAGGCCAGCAGCGTGTTTTTCTACAACGATGACGGTGAGCTGGTGAATACCATTACCCACGATGACAATGGCCACACGCTGGGGCGCATATACGGCATATCGAAAGACGCGAGGGGCAACTACTGGCTGGCCTCGAAGGACTGCGGACTGTTTTTCGTCACCCCCAAAGCTGGCGGCTACTCGGTGGTGAACTACAGTCACAAGGACGACGACCCCACCACGCTGAGCAGCAACAGTGCCTACGCCACGGTGGAGGATAAGCAGGGCAACATCTGGGTGGCCACTTACGGAGGGGGCGTGAACGTGCTGACACGCGACAAGCAGGGACAGCGTGTGTTCCTCCATCCGAAGAACGGCATGGAGGGCTATCCCTATCGTTCCCACCTGTCGGTTCGCACCCTAGCCTGCCATCAGGACGGCAGCATCTGGGCAGGCACCACCGACGGCATCCTCATCATGTCGTGCAAGAACGGGGGCGTGAACATACAGAAGCTGGAAGAGTCGGAGGAATTCCCCGACAGCATACTCCAGTCGAACGATATTGTCTGCCTGAAGTCCGACAGAAAGGGCAACATGTGGGTAGGTACCAACGGCGGAGGCATAGCCCGCACGGAGGGTAAGGACGCTGCCGGACGCTGGCTGTTCGCTACCTACGGCGTGAAGGACGGCCTGCCCGGCGAGGAAATCAGGAGCATCACCTTCGACAAGAAAAACAATGCGTGGTTCACCACCGGCAATATCATCTGCTCCTTCGACACCGAGAAGCATATTCTCACCACCTTCTCCAACCAGGACGGTGTCGACGACAAGATGTGCTCTGAGGGAGGAGCCATCACCACGTCCGACGACAACATATTAATAGGAACGGTGGAGGGATTCTATACCGTAGACAAGCGTAAGCTGATCAATGCCAATGCCTCGGCCCTACGCCTGCGCATCACCGACTTCTTCGTCAACGGCGAGCTGCAGAGTCCCCGGTTCAACGACCGCTTCGAGCTTTATGTGCCCGACCAGCGTAAAATCACCATGCGGTCGCACAGCGCAAACATCGCTTTCCGCTTTGCCGCGCTGAACTACCAGCTGCAGCATCGTGTGCACTATCAGTACATGTTGCAGGGCTACGACGAAGGGTGGCGCAATGCCGACAAGAGCCGCACTGCCTCCTACACGTCGCTCCCCACAGGGACGTACAACTTCAAAGTGAGGGCATTCCTGCAGGAATCGCCCGAGAGAGCCGACATGAAGGAAATCCTCATCATTGTGCCGCCCTACTGGTTTATGTCGAGAGGTGCCGTGTGGCTTTATATGCTGCTGGCGGCAACCTTCGGAATATGGTTCATGTTCTGGCGGCAGAAGAAAGTCAGAATGGCCTATCTGGGCGAGACACCAAAGGACGGAGGTCAGCAACAAAGCGCATTCTCTGCCTTCCAAAGGAAAAAGCTGAATAAGCAATACACAGCCGTCGGCACCGACGAGTATGAAGTAATCTAGGGAATGAGAAAAAACGAAATGAGATAAATCAATCACATAGGGACCGTGTCAGACAGATCGGGATACTCATCAAATAATCGTTGAAAACCGGGACGTCTTCTCTTGCCAATGGCGGGCCGCTAACCAAGCTCCTAACCGATGCCGGCGGATTACAAAGGCGGAGATCCTCCCACAACCTGTCAAAAGGAGTTTTCATCACATCGCTGGCACGGTTCCCTTTTTTCGCTTCGCTAGTAGACAGTTAATAGAGAATAGTAAATCATCATCATGTTTTCTGGAATCATAGAAGAATTTGCCACCGTAGTGGCTATCCATCACGACAGGGAAAATATCGACTTCACCATGACCTGCTCGTTTGTGAAGGAACTGAAGATAGACCAGAGTGTGGCCCACAATGGCGTGTGCCTCACGGTGGTGCGCATGATGCCCCCTTCTGCCGACGCCGAGCACGGAAGCTATGTGGTGACAGCCATGAAGGAAACGCTCGAACGCTCGAACCTCCGTCTGCTGCGTGTGGGCGACAAGGTGAATGTGGAGCGCTCGATGCTGATGAACGGCCGGCTCGACGGCCACATCGTGCAGGGGCATGTCGACCAGACGGCCCTTTGCACGGCCCGTGAAGATGCGCAGGGAAGTACCTACTTCACTTTCGCCTACCCCGAGAACCGCGAAATGGCCCGGCGCGGCTATTTCACCGTCGACAAAGGTTCTGTCACCGTGAATGGCGTGTCGCTCACCGTCTGTAATCCCACTTCCGACAGCTTCCAGGTGGCCATCATCCCCTACACTATGGAGCACACCAATTTCCAGGACATCCAGGTGGGCACCACCGTAAACATCGAGTTCGACATCCTCGGCAAATATATCGCACGACTCAGCGAACTGACGCAACCGTAAATGCTGCGCCGCCGCTGGCGAAAGTTTTTCAAAAAAGGATTAACTTTGCACTCGATAAGTGAAGTTTACGATGCAAGTAGTCTACGAGGACAACCATATCATCATCGTCGCGAAGCGCAGCGGAGAGATTGTGCAGGGCGACAAGACGGGCGACACACCGCTGTCGGACGTGGTGAAGCAATACCTGAAGGAGAAATATCAGAAGCCTGGCAACGTCTTCCTCGGCGTAGCCCACCGCCTCGACCGCCCCGTCAGCGGCCTCGTTGTCTTCGCCCGCACCTCGAAGGCCCTCACCCGCCTCAACAAGATGTTCGCCGAAGGCCAGGTGCACAAGACCTACTGGGCCATTGTGAAAAACGAGAAGAGCAGAGTGGACGGCGTAGCACAAGTGTTGACCCACTGGCTCACTCGCAACGAGCAGCAGAACAAGTCGTATGCCTACGACCATGAGGTGCCGGGGGCGAAGAAGGCCCAGCTGCGTTGCCGTTCCATCGCACATGGCGACCGCTACCAGCTGCTCGAGGTGGAGCTGCTCACGGGGCGTCACCACCAGATACGCTGCCAGCTGGCCGCCATCGGGCTGCCCATCAAGGGTGACCTGAAATATGGCGCTCCCCGCTCCAACCCCGACGGCAGCATCTCGCTCCTCTCCCGCAGGATGCAGTTCGTCCATCCCGTCAGCGGCATCACCATCGATGTCGAGGCCCCTCTGCCCGACGATCCTCTGTGGCAGAAACTGCTTGATTCACAATAACACTAAAAATATCCCTTACACTATGAAAAAAATGATGATGACCATCGTCTTTGCTCTTGTCACGCTCGTAGCCTTTTCACAGAAAGAGCAGCCCGTAGGCTTAAGGATGGAAGTGGCAGAGGCAGAAACAGACCACGCTGAATACAGCATCTTCACCTACAGGGATGCTGACGGCACCTTCGGCTATTACCTCAGCCTGGCCAAGGTGACCCATGTCCTGGGTATGGTGCGTGACGACATCACCGATGCCTCCTTCGATGCCGTCAAGGAGACTTGCATCTGCCTGGGCGCCACTTACGATGAAGCCAATGCCACGCTCGGCAACATTCTCGACCTCTTCGACAAGGATGTCGACTTCTCGACGGAGTTCAAGAGCCGCGCCGCCACCGGTTCCGACCGACTAGGCCAGTACACCACCTCCACCTGCGTCGTGCAGAAGAAATCTCTGGGCGGCAAGCGCCTCCAGTTCCTTTTCACCCAAGGCAAGCATCAGGCCGAGGCCTTCGTCACCAAGAACGTCATTAGGGAGCTTCGCACCAGTCTTAAGATTGACAAAAAGCTGCATCCTAAGCAGCATAGGGTAGGGACGGCAGCTGCTGCATCGGCATCCGGGCCAAAGAAAGTGTCCATTCTGGGAGACTCTTATTCCACTTTCCAAGGTGTAATCCCCGCCAACTATTCATCGTTCTATCCCAACGACCGGAACGATTGCACAGAGGTGAACCAGACATGGTGGGACCTCTATATCAAGGCAAAGGGATATACCCTGGAGAAGAACGACTCTTGGGGAGGCACCACCATCTGTGGCACGGGATACGGCGGGATGGATTTCTCGCGCAACAACTTTATTTCGCGTGTCGACAGCCTGGGCGACCCCGACATCATCTTCGTGTTTGGAGGTACCAACGACGCTTGGGCCAACGCTCCCATAGGCGACTATCAATATGCTGACTGGACGAAGGACGACTGCAAGAATTTCCGTCCTGCGCTGGCCTGCCTGCTCTACATGCTGCAGAAGAAATATCCCAAGGCCAAGCTCTGTTCCATCCTGAACTCAGAGCTCCGAGAGCCTGTCAATGAGTCCATGCGGGAGGTGTGTAAGCACTACCATGTGCAACTCATCGAACTGCATGATATTGAGAAGCAGAACGGCCATCCCTCAGTCAAGGGGATGAAGAGCATCTGCGACCAGCTGCTGGAGGCCGGCCTGTAAACAGCTGAAGGGGAAGCTAATGATAGCGGAAGCGACCGGTAAAACCATTTGGATGTCGCTTTTCCTTCGCGCGCGTACGCGCAAAGCTGAAAAAGGCGCTACAAGCGCTGCTTTGATGGTTAATCTGCTGACATGTAAGAAATTACCTATAGCTACAAACCTTGAAAACGCGCTACTTTGGTAGCTACAGCTCGAAGTGCTGACTTTGCCGTGTGTAACATAAGGAATGTTACATGCGGCAAAGTCTACGTATGGAGCCAAGTGGAAAATGGCGTTAGTATTTTTCCGAACGGCGTTAGTGTTTTCCCAAACGGCGTTCGTATTTTCTCAAACGGCGTTAGTATTTTGGAAAACGGAGGCAGCTTTTGGTTGAATTCTCTAGAGAATTTAGCGGAATAGGCCAATGGCAGATGATGTAGCTACAAGAGTAGCGCCAAATAGCGGCTTGTAGCTACAGATAATGGTTTACAATCCAGCTGGTTAGCTATCAAAGTAGCGCTTGTAGTTCCTTTTTTCGTTCTATATATACGCACGCGCGCGAGACCGCTGGCCGACGGTGGGGCAAGGAGCAGTTAGAGGATGTCGCCGAGCACGCATCGCTTAGCTACAGTTCTAACTCCTTCTGCAGGCGCAGGATTTCGTCTCGATATTGTGCGGCCTGGAGGAAGTTGAGTTCCTTTGCTGCTTCCTTCATGCGGCGTGTGGTCTCGGCAATGAGTTTCTCTATCTGCGGCCGTGTCATGTGCTCGATGATGGGGTCTGCAGCTATGTCCAACGAAGCGTTGCTGCTGGAGCGCTGAGCTTGCTGTTTCAGCTCCTTAATGTCGGGACGGTCGTCGCGGCTGAGTGGACTGGAGGCTATTTCTTTCACAATCTGCGTGGGCGTGATGCCGTGCTGCTCGTTGTAGAGCAGCTGTTTCGTGCGGCGGCGGTTGGTCTCGTCGATGGTTTCCTGCATCGAGGCGGTGATGGTGTCGGCATACATGATGACGAGCCCGTTGACGTTGCGGGCGGCACGTCCGGCCGTCTGCACCAGAGAGCGGCGGCTGCGCAGGAAGCCCTCCTTGTCGGCATCGAGGATGGCCACCAGCGACACCTCGGGCAGGTCGAGCCCCTCGCGCAGCAGGTTCACGCCCACCAGCACATCGTAGACGCCGCTGCGCAGGTCGGAGAGAATCTTCACGCGGTCAAGCGTCGCTACGTCGCTGTGGATGTAGGCCGTCTGCACCCCGTGGTTCATGAGATATTCTGTCAGCTCCTCGGCCATTCGCTTTGTCAGCGTGGTCACGAGCACACGCTCATGGTGCTCCGAGCGCACGCGTATCTCCTCCATCAGGTCGTCGATCTGGTGCTCCGAGGGGCGTACTTCTATCTCCGGGTCGAGCAGGCCTGTGGGACGGATGACCTGCTCCACCACCACGCCCTCTGCCTCGTTCAGCTCGAAGTCGGCTGGGGTGGCCGATACGTAGATGACCTGGTTCACCATCTGCTGGAACTCCTGGAAGGTCAGCGGGCGGTTGTCGAAGGCGGCAGGCAGCCGGAAGCCATACTCCACGAGGTTTGTCTTGCGGGCGCGGTCGCCGCCATACATGCCGCCTATCTGTGGCACGCTGACATGGCTCTCGTCGACGAAGAGGAGGAAGTCCTTGGGGAAGAAGTCGAGCAGGCAGTAGGGGCGCTCGCCAGCCTTACGTCCGTCGAAATAGCGCGAGTAGTTCTCTATGCCCGAACAGTGGCCCAGCTCCTTGATCATCTCCATGTCGTATTCCACTCGCTCCTTGATGCGCTGTGCCTTCACGTCGTCGCCCAGCTCGTGGAAGAACTCCACCTGCTTCACCAGGTCGTCCTGAATGTCGTGGATGGCCTTGTTGGTCTGCTCCTGGGTGGTCATGAAGAGGTTGGCAGGGTAAATCTTGTAGTCGGCATATCGTCCCAGGCGGATCATCGTCTCGGGGTCGAGCTCCTCGATGGTGTCTATCTCGTCGTCCCAGAAGGTGACTCGCAGGATGATGTTGTTGTAGGCCATGAAGATGTCCACCGTGTCGCCCTTCACCCGGAAGGTGCCACGCTCCAGCGTGAGGTCGTTGCGTACATAGAGCGACTGTACCAGTTTCCTCAGCAGCACGTTGCGGTCGATGCTCTGTCCCTGACGTATTTCTATGACGTTCTCGGACAGGGCGTTAGGGCTGCCCATGCCGTAGATGCATGAGATGGAAGATACGACGACGACATCTCTTCTCCCCGACAACAAGGCAGATACTGCACTCAGCCTCAGACGGTCAATCTCCATATTGATAGCCAGGTCTTTCTCAATATAGGTGTCGGTGTGTGGCAGATAGGCTTCCGGCTGGTAGTAGTCATAATAGCTGACATAGTACTCTACGGCATTCTCGGGGAAGAACCCACGCATCTCCTCAAAGAGCTGTGCGGCCAGCGTCTTGTTGTGGCTCAGGATGAGGGTAGGGCGGTTGGCTTGTGCAATGACATTCGCCATGGTGAATGTCTTGCCCGACCCGGTCACGCCGAGCAGCACCTGCGCACGGTCGCCGCGCTGCAGGCCTTCAGTCAGTTCGCGGATGGCCTCCGGCTGGTCGCCTGTCGGCTGGTATTGGGATGTGAGCTTGAATTTCACTTTTCTTTTTTACACGATTTACCACAAATCAATATACGGGTAGGCGACCACAGGTCGTATGGCTGCAAAGTTACTGCTTTTCGGGCATATAACCAAGAAAAAATGCAAAAAAACTGACCTGCGGCAGGACTTTAGTATGGGCAACAATATAGCAGTTGACCTAAATTTACTTTTCCGCATGGCACATTCCCGACCTGCGGTCTCCTACCCGTAGCCTTTCCCCTCCCCTCAAGGGGAGGGGTAGGGGTGGGGTCTCTAACTACCTTTCAGCGAATCTTTCATCGGCTAATCGAACTCCAGGGAAAAGTTACAAACCCCACCCCTGCCCCTCCCCTGTGTAGGGGAGGGGAGCGGCTACCGCCGGAGACGTCCCGGGTCAACTGCTATATTATTGCCTTAGTATGACAGCGAAGCGGTAGCCTCACGATAGTGGGGTGGGGGGAAGGCTGAGTGGGGTAGCCGTTACGCCAAAATATTGAATTAGGTAACAATAAAGCGGTTTACACAGGACATCTTCTCCGGCATCTTCTCCAGCGGTAGCCTTTCCCCTCCATTCAAGGCAATTGCCTTGAGGGGAGGGGAAAGGCTACGGGTAGGCGACCTCTGGTCGGGCGCTCGACCTCCGGTCGCTTGCTACCAAAGGGACGCAAGAATGTGGCTACCGCCGTAGAAGAAATCCTGGGCAACTGCTATATTGTCGCCTAAATAAAATACGAATGAACCATGAAAAAGTTCATGATTCATTCGTATTCCGTTTGTGGTATTCGCAAGTTTAATGAATCAGTTCCTTGCGTTGTTCAGGCCTGCAAGCCTGAACTCTTTTCCAGATTACATCTCCTTCAGCGAGGGGTCGATAGCCTCCAGTTCGGCCATCTTTGCCTTGTCGCCCAGGGTGTAGTAGATGCGGTAGAGCGGATAAACCCAGTGCGTGGTCTCGTGGTTGGGATCCAGCTCGCGGGTCTTCTCCAGATAGACCTGAGCGTCGCGCAGCACATTCTTTACCTTCTCCAGGTTGTCCTTCGAGATGTTCATGGTCTTCTTGTCCATCAGCTCGTCCTGCAGGGCGATGGCCTTTGAGTTGAGGCATACGCCGGTGTTGAAGACAACGGGTGTCCACGAGGGGTCGATTTCGGCAGCCTTCTTGAAAGCCTCGATAGCCTGATCCCAGTGCTCCTCGTTCATCTCAGCCTCTCCCAGCAATGCCCATGCCATCTTGTTGCCGGCGTCGATGCCAGTCTCCTCCTTGGCCCAAGCCTTCAAGGCCTGGTTGTCGTTGGCGTGGCTGTAGTATTCCTGCAGGAGGTTGAAGTACTGCTCCTTCGAAGGCTGTGCAGCGTGCAGACGCTTCAGCTCTGCCAGATAGGCCAGCGAGTCGGCCTTGGTCTGAGCGGTCTCCTTCTGGATGAAGAGCTTCATGTTGATGGCATCGTCCTCCTTGTCGGGGAAGGTGGTGGCGATGTCGGCATACTTCTTGGCCGTCTCATAGTCCTTCTCCTGATAGGCCAGCAGGGCGGTGTTGTAGGCAGCGTCGGGCAGCAGCGTGTCCTTCGGCATGGTCAGCTCCTGGAAGAGCGACGACTTGGCCGACTCAATGTATGCCCCCCAGGCCTTGATGGCGCCGGGCATGTTCTTGGCCTGATACTGGAGCACACCACCGTTGTAGAGCCACTGGCGCTCCTGCATGTAGCGGGTGGCGTTGGTCTTGCGGAAGCGGATTTTCACTTTTCCCTTCTCGTTGGGCTGCTCGTCGTATTTGTCGCACTGTTCAGCAGCCTTGAAGCCCTCGATGAGGGCATTCACCATGCGGTCGGTGTTGTATTGCTGCTGCAAAGCCAGTTTCTGATACTCTTCAGTATAGGCTTTGTACTTGATTTCGTTCATCAGGTTCCAGGCTGCGGCCTTGTCTTTCGTCTCAGCCGAGGTGAGAGCGGGGGCCAGCTTGGCTGCGGCTTCATCGAGCTTGCCGGACGAGAAGAGGCTCTTAGCTTCTTTTACTAGGTTTTCCTGGGCAAAGGCGGTGGTGGCAGCTGCTGCCATCAGGGCCATCATAAAGATTTTTTTCATGTTGTTGGTATTTTTAAGGGTTATACGTTATTGTTCTTGTTCTTCGGGACGATCGGCATTTTCCTGACTATCCTGAATGTCGGCGACTTCCGGCGTCTCCTGACTTTCCGGACTGTCAGGCGTTTCCTCGCCCTCCATCATTTCCTGACGCTCTTCGGCCAGCTCCTCTTCTGTGGCTTTCTGCACTTTGCATACGCTGGCTATGGTGTCGTTCTTCTTCGTCAGGTTGATGAGGCGTACGCCCTGCGTTGCACGTCCCATGACGCGCACCTCGCTGACGTTCAGTCGAATCAGTACGCCGCTCTTGTTGATGATCATGAGGTCGTTCTCGTCGGTTACCACCTTGATGGCCACCAGACGGCCGGTCTTCTCGGTGATGGCCAGCGTCTTCACGCCCATCGCCGCACGTGCCGTTTTTCGGTAGTCCTCAATGTCTGAGCGCTTGCCGTAACCGTTTTCAGATACCACCATGATGGTCTCTGTCTGCGGGTCGTTGACACATACCATGCCCACCACTTCATCGTCGCCGCCGTCGAGTTTCATGCCGATGACGCCTGTAGACACACGGCCCATGGTGCGCACCTGGTCTTCATTGAAGCGCACGGCCCGTCCGTTCCTGTTGGCGAGGATTATCTCGTTCTTGCCGTTGGTCAGACGTACGCTCACCACCTCGTCGCCCTCGTTGATGTTGATGGCTATCACGCCGGCGGCACGAACATTCTTATACTGGTTCAGACAGGTCTTCTTGACGATACCCTGCTTGGTGGCAAACACCACGAAGTGGTTGTTGAGGAACTCCTCGTCGTCGAACTTCTTGATGCGTAGCACAGCGTTGATGGCATCGTCGGGCTCGATGTTGAGCATGTTCTGAATGGCGCGGCCCTTCGAGTTTTTGTCGCCTTCGGGAATCTCGTAGCACTTCTGCCAGTAGCAGCGTCCCTTCTGGGTGAAGAAGAGCAGCGTGTTGTGCATGGTGGCAGGATAGATGTACTCCGTGAAGTCGTTGTCGCGGTGGCGTGCTCCCTTGCTGCCCATGCCGCCGCGTCCCTGTGCGTGGAACTCGGCCAGCGGTGTGCGCTTGATGTAGCCCATGTGGGAGATGGTGATGACCACAGGGTCGTCGGGGTAGAAGTCCTCGGCGTTGAACTCATGGTCGAAGGGAATAATCTGCGTCCTGCGCTCGTCGCCATATTTCTCCTTCACCTCCAGCAGGTCCTGCTTCATGACCTCCTTGCAGCGCTCGGGGTTGTCGAGTATTTCCTGCAGGTCGGCGATGAGCTTCATCAGGTCGTTGTATTCCTGATGCAGCTGGTCGACGCGCAGGCCTGTGAGCTGTGAGAGTCGCATGTCGACGATAGCCTTCGACTGCGGCTCGTCAAGGTCGAAGCGCTTCTCCAGGTTGCGCTGGGCATCGGTGGGTGTCTTCGAGTTGCGGATGATGTGCACCACTTCGTCGATATTGTTCACGGCGATGATTAGTCCTTCCAGAATGTGGGCGCGCTCCTGAGCTTTCTTCAGGTCATAGCGTGTGCGGCGTATGGTCACGTCGTGCCGGTGGTCTACGAAGTATTTGATGCATTCCTTCAGCGTGAGCAGCTTCGGGCGCAGCTTACCGTGCGATCCGGGAATGGGCACCAGGGCAATGTTGTTTACTGAGAATGAGCTTTGTAGGGCCGTCATCTTGAAGAGTTTGTTCAAGATGACCTTGGCATTGGCATCACGCTTCACGTCCACCACGATGCGCATGCCCTGCCGGCCTGACTCATCGTTCACGTTGTGTATGCCCTCCAGCTTGTGCTGGTTGGCCAGCTCTGCGATATAAGCCACGAGATCGGCCTTGTTCACGCCGTAGGGAATCTCTGTGACCACAATCTTGTCGTGCGTCTCTCCGCTTTCTATCTCAGCCTTGGCCCGCATCACGATGCGGCCGCGTCCTGTCTCGTAAGCATCGCGCACACCCTGCAGTCCGTAGATGAACGCTCCCGTCGGGAAGTCCGGGCCGGGAATATACTGCATCAGTCCTTCGCAGTCGATGTCGGGATTATCTATAAAGGCACAGCACCCGTCGATGACCTCGCCCAGGTTGTGTGTCGGCATGTTCGTGGCCATACCCACAGCAATGCCGTTGCCGCCGTTCACCAGCAGGTTGGGCACCTTCGTAGGCATCACGCTGGGTTCCAGCAGGGTATTGTCGAAGTTCGGGTCCATGTCGACGGTGTCTTTCTCCAGGTCGTCCATGATGTGCTCGCCCATCTTCGAGAGGCGGCACTCGGTATATCGCATGGCAGCCGGTGAGTCGCCGTCCACCGAGCCGAAGTTTCCCTGTCCGTCCACTAGCATGTAGCGCATGTTCCATTCCTGTCCCATGCGTACCAAGGCTCCGTAAACTGAGGAGTCTCCGTGAGGATGGTATTTGCCCAGCACCTCACCCACCACGCGGGCGCACTTCTTGTGCGGCTTGTCGCTGGTATTGCCGATGCCCATCATTCCGTAAAGAATACGGCGGTGCACCGGCTTAAATCCGTCACGCACATCGGGGAGGGCACGCGCCACAATCACCGACATGGAATAGTCGATGTAGGAGCTTTTCATTTCCTCCTCAATGTTAATCTTCAAGATTCTGTCGTTGTCAAACGTTTGATCCACTGTCTTATTTTTTTACTTTACTACCTTTTTACTTTTCACCCTATTTTGCCATAGAGGGCATTTCCTGCCCCGCTGTGGCGTTTTATCTTTCTTGTTGTGAGTGCAAAGGTACTATTTTTTTTTCATACATGAAGCATTTAAGCATATTTTAACGCTTAGTCTCTTTACCCCTGACTCAGGGCGTCAGATTCCTACATGGGACTACTCTTATACGCATCATGTAGCAAAGCAGAAACACATAGGGCTGAAAAGAAGAGGGTAGTGCTAACCTATTGTCGGAGTAAAAAATGAAATCTGAAAAAATGTAGCTTTTTATTTTGGCTTTTTGGAAAAAAATGACTACTTTTGCAGCGGTCAGTAGAGACGCCACAATGTGACGTCTCTACGCAAACGCCAAAATAGCATTAGTTATATAGAAGCTTAAAATACTAATACGAAGAGGATTTGGAGAAAAGGTTTTATAATTAAAACACATATTATATATATGAACGCAAAACCGATGAAGCGCCGCTGGCACTGTCTGAGAGGCCAGGAACCGACGGAACTGGACAAGCAAGTGATGTACTGGGAAAACAAGGGTAAGCTGGTGCCTACTCGTGAGCTGATCAAGACTCCCGAACAGATAGAGGGCATCCGACGCGCCGGAGTGGTGAACACGGGGGTGCTGGATGCTGTGGCGGCTGCCATCCACGAAGGGATGAACACGCTGGAAATAGACCGCATCTGCCGCAAATACTGTGAGGAGCACAATGCTACGCCTGCTTGTCTGGGCTATGGCGCCGACGACGACACGCCGCCGTTCCCGATGAGTGTGTGCACCAGCATCAACGAGGTGGTGTGTCACGGCATTCCCAAGGAGGAGGATGTCCTGGAGGAGGGCGACATCATCAATGTAGACTTCACCACCATCGTTGACGGATATTATGCCGACGCATCGCGTATGTTCATCATCGGAAAGACCACGCCTGAGAAGGAACAGCTGGTGCGTGTGGCAAAAGAGTGCCTGGAGATAGGCATGGAGGCCGCCAAGCCCTGGGGATTTGTAGGCGACATTGGGCACGCCATTGAGAAACATTGCAAGAAATACGGTTATGGCATCGTACGTGACCTGGCGGGGCACGGCGTAGGTCTGCACTTTCACGAAGAGCCGGATGTGAACCACTACGGACATCGCGGCACGGGCATGCTCCTCGTTCCCGGTATGGTGTTCACCATCGAGCCGATGATCAACATGGGCACATGGAAAGTGTTTATCGATGCCGACGACCCCTACGGCTGGGAGGTGATATCGGAGGACGAGAAACCCAGCGCACAGTGGGAGCACACCTTGCTGATGACTGAGCACGGCGTGGAGGTGCTGAGCTATTGAGTTTCTATCAGCATGAAAACTATGAAACAAGACTTAAACAACAACATGCTATGAAGATATTGATTATTGGTGGAACAGGCACCATATCGAGTGCCATCACCCGACAGCTGGCTGAGAGTGGCCATGACCTCTGGCTGCTCAATCGTGGTAACCGCAGGAACGAGGTTCCAGCTAACGTGAGGCAAATCATTGCCGACATTGACGACGAGCCTACGGTGCTCGGAGCTCTTCCCTCCGAGCCCTTCGACGCCGTGTGCGAGTTTATAGGCTTCGTGCCTGAACAGGTGGAGCGCGACATCCGTCTCTTTCGGGGGCGCACGCGTCAATATGTCTACATTTCATCGGCCTCGGCCTACAACAAGCCTGCGGCCAGCCACATCATCACCGAGGGCACCACGCTGGCGAATCCCCATTGGCAGTACTCACGCAACAAGATTGCCTGCGAGGAACTGCTCATGCGTGAGTGGCGGGAGACAGGATTTCCTGTGACCATTGTACGCCCCAGCCACACCTACTGCGAGCGGGCCGTGCCGCTGAGCGTGCATGGGCTGAAAGGCTCGTGGCAGGTGCTGCGGCGCATGCTCGACGGCAAGCCGGTGCTGGTGCATGGCGACGGCTCGTCGCTGTGGACGCTGACGTGGAACGAGGACTTCGCCCGTGGATTCATAGGTCTGCTCGGCAACCCGAAGGCTCTCGGCGAGGCTTTCCAGATTATGAGTGACGAGCAGCTTACGTGGGGGCAGATTTACGAGTGTGTCGGCAACGCACTACACGTCACCGTGAAGCCCTACTTCGTGGCCTCAGCGTTCCTGGCTGCTGTGGCACCGAAGGAATGGGACTTCGAGGGCAACCTGCTGGGCGACAAGAGCCTGACAGTCTGCTTCGATTGCACGAAACTGAAGCGGGCTGTCCCCGGTTTCCAGGCTACTACCCGTTTCGACGAGGGCGTCCGCCGCTGCATCAGCCACATCCTGAGTCATCCCGAGCTGCAAATAGAAGACCCTGAGTTCGACGAATGGTGCGACCGCGTGATTGCCATGCAGGAAGAGGCCAAGCGTAATTTTCTATAAGAAATCTGTGAGGAAGACTATGATTCATCTTGAGAGCGATTACAACAACGGGGCCCATGAGGCCGTGCTGCGACATATCGTGGAGACCAATGGCGAGCGGACTCAAAGCTACGGCGACGACCTGTTCAGCGAGCATGCCCGCCAGCTGATTCGCGAAGTCTGCGAGGCGCCCGACGCGCAGATATGGTTCCTCGCCGGCGGCACCCAGACCAATGCCACTATCATTGACTGTGTGCTTCAGCCCTTTGAGGGCGTACTTTGTCCAGAGACCGCCCACATCAACGTGCATGAGGCGGGAGCCGTGGAGGCCACCGGCCATAAGGTGATAGCCCTACCTCCACACGAGGGCAAGCTCGATGCGGGAGAGCTGCGGGCCTGGCTGGCGGCATTCTTTGCCGATGATACGGCAGAGCACATGGTGCGTCCAGGCTTAGTCTACACCACTTTCCCCACCGAACTGGGTACGCTCTATACGGCTGCGGAGCTGAAGGCCTTGCATGATGTTTGCCGTGAATACGGTTTGCTGCTTTATGTCGACGGGGCGAGGCTGGCCTATGGCCTGGCGGCGGGCAGCGACGTGACCCTTCCGTTGCTGGCGCGTCTGACCGACATCTTCTATATAGGCGGCACAAAATGTGGCGCGCTGTGCGGAGAGGCAGTAGTGTTCCCCGGTGGAAACGCTCCCTCGCACATGCTCAGCCGCATCAAGCGGCACGGCGCATTGCTGGCGAAGAGCCGCGTCGTAGGCGTGCAGTTTGAGGCGTTGTTCACGGATGGCCTGTATATGGACATCGGCCGCCATGCTGTCGACTTAGCCGTGCGCTTGCGACAATTCTTTGTCGGAAGTTTGGGCTACCGCCCCTATATAGATTCGCCTACAAACCAGCAGTTTTTCGTCATTCCGAACAACGATTTGGAGCGGTTGCGTCAATCGGTAGGCTTCGAGGTCTGGTGCCCTGTCGACGACACCCATTCTGCCTGCCGCTTCGTCACAAGCTGGGCTACAACAGCACAGGAAATAGAAGAGATGGAGCGTCTGCTGGCGCCCCTAACCCTGCAACACACTAATTACTAAACAGACTTGATATGCGAGTTGGAATTATCGGAACGGGATGGATTGCCGAGAAGGCGGCCATCACCCTCAATGGATTAGACAGCTGTGAGGCCTACGCTGTGGGCTCACGGAAACGGGAGACGGCAGAGGCATTTGCCGCCAAGTGGAACATCAGGCGGGCCTACGGGTCGTATTCGGAGCTGATAGCCGATCCCGACGTGGATTTGGTGTATGTCGGCACGCCGCACTCTCACCATTATGACGTGACACGTGAGGCCTTACTGGCCGGAAAGCCATGCCTGGTTGAAAAGGCCTTCATGGCAAACGCCCGGGAGGCAAGCGACATCATTGCCCTTGCTCAAGAGCGAGGCGTCTTCCTGGCCGAGGCCATCTGGACGCGCTACCAACCGGCTGTCAGCATGGTCCGTGAGTTGATGGCCAGCGGACGTATCGGCCAGCCGAGGCTTGTTACTGCCACGCTGGGCTACTCTATGGGCGACAAGCCGCGCATCATGCGCCCTGATCTCTGCGGAGGCGCATTGCTCGACCTCGGCGTCTATGCGCTGAATTTCGTCAGGATGTTTTTCCCGGAAGACATCGTCAGCATCGACGGCCAGTGCGTGAAATCGGCCACAGGCATGGACCTTACCAATGCCATCACGCTCGTCCTTCAGGATGGCATCCTTGCCAATGTGCAGTCGAGTGCGGCATGTGTGGGCGACAACATTGGTGTCATTGCCGGTACCGGGGGCAACCTCATTATCGACAACATCAACAACCCGCAGACCATCACGGTCTGCGGCCCCGACCGTACCTACGTCGAGACCATCCGTGTGCCGCAGCAGATTACCGGCTATGAATATCAGTTCCTGGCCTGCCGCGACGCCCTCGCCGACGGTCTTCTGGAACCCCGCGAAATGCCCCACGGAGAAACCCTCTACATCATGCAGCTCATGGACGGTCTGCGCCGCAAGTGGGGCGTACACTATCCTATGGACAAAGACTAACCCTCCACATCTCCTCTACTCCTTTACTCCTCGAAGTGAAGTGAATGCGAAACTTAAAATCATAACAAGCAAAAAGAAGAATAATGAAAGACTTTATTTACTACGCGCCGACCGAGGTGGTGTTCGGCAAACAGTCGGAGGAGCAGGTGGTTCCTCTGGTTAAGAAATATGGTGGCACGAAGGTGCTCGTGCATTACGGCGGCAAGAGCGCCGTGCGCTCAGGACTGCTCGACAAGATTTGCGGCCTGCTCCGCGAGGGTGGGGTAGGGTTCATCACCTTGGGCGGCGTAGTGCCCAATCCCCGACTATCGCTCGCCCGCCAAGGCATTGAACTGTGCCGCAAGGAGGGTGTCGACTTCATCCTTGCCGTGGGCGGCGGCAGCGTCATCGACTCGGCCAAATGCATCGCCTACGGCGTGTGTATGGACGACGACGTGTGGAACCTCTATCTGGGCAAGGCCCAGGCCCCTGCCCGTATGCTCCCCGTAGCTTCGGTGCTGACCATCCCAGCCGCCGGCAGCGAGATGAGCGAGTCGAGCGTCATCACCAATGAGGAGGGCGGCGTGAAGCTTGGCTACTCAAACAATATGTCGCGCCCGAAGTTCGCCATCATGAACCCTGAGCACACCTTCACCCTGCCGCCATACCAGACGGCTGCTGGTGTGACCGACATGATGATGCACACCATGGAGCGGTACTTCACAAAGGACGACGACATGGACTTCACCACCGATATTGCCGAGGCCGCATTGCGCAACATCAAGACGGCGGTCTTTGCCGTGCTCCGCAATCCGGAGGATTATCGCTACCGCGCACAGATCATGTGGGGTGGCAGTCTGATGCACAATGGTCTGACGGGCTGCGGCATCAGCGACGACTGGGCTACCCACCAGCTGGAGCACGAGCTCAGCGGCATGTTCGACGTCACCCACGGCGCCGGGCTCGCCGCCATCTGGCCCAGTTGGGCACGCTACGTGATGTCAGAGCGCATAAGCCGGTTCGCCAGATTCGCCGTCAACGTGATGGGAGCGCCCAACGACTTCAGCGACCCTGAGGGCACGGCGCTCAAGGGCATCGAGGCTATGGAGCGGTTCTACCATGCCATCGGCATGCCTGTCAACATCAAAGAGCTGATAGGTCGCGACATCACCGACGAGGAGATCAAGGAGATGACCCGCAAGTGCAGCCGCAATTACACCGCTACATGTGGCTGTCTGAAGGTGCTCCACGCCGAAGACATGGAGGCTATCTACAACATGGCGCGAGGATAGATTCACAACCATTCTTCTTCAAGCGAAGCGATATGTAAAAGGGGTTGAAACGAATTGTAACAAATGAAACACCAGCGAATTTACTGTGGACTTGAGCGTTTTTACACCCAAAATACACCTTGGGTATACCTTGCACACTCGCAGCAGGATTCGGGCGTTTTGAGATAATTGTCCCAAATTGTCTATTTTACCCCCTTTTACATATCATGAAAACGAGTACACGAAGCGCTAACGTCTGTTCAGACCCTACTTCCTAACTCAGGGGGCTTATAGCACGAGAATCGGCATTATGATAAATAGATTGATTTTGGTATAAGAAAAACGTGGGAGCTGTCCCCCACGTTTTTTATGTTTAATCTGGCGAAGAGATATCAGAAAGAATAAGTGGCAGTAAGGAGGAACTGATGACGCTTGTTGTTGACCTTTACCACATCAACAATATTATCGTCGGCTGCATCATATTGGTCTGTGTAGCTCATGAATGGTTCGAAGCCGCCTTTCTGTGTAGCATACTGATATGCTGCGGAGAGATTCACCTGGTCAAGCTGGATGCCGATGCCGCAGGTGATTCTGTGGGTGGCTTCCCAGTTGGTGAAATCGGTAGCTGAGCTGTAGTAAGAAGCATCTGAGGCCAGCGTGCCATCCTTGAAGCCGTCTTTCTTGTAGATGGGCGACACATAGTTGTAGCCAAAGCGGACAGCCACTTCAGGTGCAGCCTTGAATTCTGCGCCGAGCTTCAGCGTAGACACACCTTTAAGCATCTCGCCGGTGTTGCGGTTCATCACCTCGTCGCTCTCGCTTTCGTCCGAATAGTCATCCAGCCACCAGCTGTAGCGTTCGCCAGTCTTATAGCGGGAGTCGAGCGATCCGTAGTCGGTGTACTCGTAGCTAGCGCCAAGGGCCAGGTAGTCGCCGACGGTGGTGCCTGCGCTGAGTCCGAACTTCCAGGGTGTATAGAGCTTGAATTCATACTCTTCACTGTTATACACCGAGCCACCTGCGTCGCTCATGGTGGTGTAGTTTCTCGTATTGAGATCGTACCAGGTAGGTGTAGCTATCGACAGGCCGATGCGGAATGGTGAATACTCAACGGGACGGAAAATCACGCCAGCAGTGACATTGGCTCCTGTGCCGCTAATCTTGCGGTCATCGGCCACCTGTATGGGCGAGTTTTGGGGGAAGTACTCGGTGTACTCGCTATAGTGCTTGTAGTGCACGTCGTGGATGCCGATGGTCAGTCCCAGATAGACGCGGTTGTTGATGTTTCCGCTAAGATTGAAATCGTAGTCGGCCACATAGCCCCAATGGCGGCGGTCGAAAGTATAGCTGTTGGCCTCTTCGTAGTACCATGTGTTGGTATCGTAGTCGTAGAGCAGATTGCGGGCGTACATGTCGTCGAGCTGGTTGCACTGCGTGTAGGGCTTGTTGAAGTTGGGCGAGCCATTACCTTCGAAAAGCAGTTCGTTCTTGGCCTTGGCATATGTAAGCTTGTTCTGGGAGGCATTGTGCAGTTGGTCGGCAGCAGAGAGGATATAGTTGAAGTTGCGGCTCTTGTGGTAGTTAAAGCCGAAGTTCACATATCCGGTGCTGCTGGTGCGCGAGCTGTAGACGAACCCCAGCTGGTCGAAGCTCATGTTGGTGGTATGGCCGCCTCCGAATGCCTTGCCATCCTGCTGGTTTACAAGCCCCAGCGTGATGTTTGCCTGCGACTTGCGGAAGAGTCCGATGCCTGCAGGATTGGTTCCTATCGTGGAGATGTCGGCTCCGAGAGCTTCCATCGCTCCTCCCATGCCTACATAGCGTGCTGTGCCGCTGAGGTCGCTCCAGGCTATCTTGGCATTCTCGTATGTCTCCTGTGCTGCGGCCGGAATCATTGTCAGGGCCAGCGCAGCCATTGCAAAAATCTTTTTCATAACCTTAAAAGTTTATAGCATTCTTATGTCTTTTGTTTAGATAGAACAGTAGAAGGGGGCTGACGAAGACGAGGGGAGTTATCTGCGTCCGCTGCCGAAGCCGCCACCGCCGCCGGAACGGCTGCCGCCGCCACCTCCGCCTCCTCCTCCGCCTCCGAAGGAGCCACCGCCGCCACCGGAGCTGCCGCCGCTGCTGCCCACGCTGGCTGCTGCCGACCTGCTGCTGCCGAAGCTGCTGCCCGCATTCGAGCTGCTGCCGCCGAAGTTACCCACGGAGTTGGAATAAGAGCCTGTTGCCACAGTCCTGGTGCGCGTGCTGGTGGTGCTGCCGCCGTAGCTTCCCGAACGTGAGCCGCCATAGCCGCCTCCACGATTGGCTGCCACGCTGCGATTGCTGCCGAAGGTGCCCGATGAATAGGAATGGGTGCGGCCGCTGGTGACTCCACGATTGGCCGAGCCGCTGATGCGGCCGTGGTTCTCAGTACCTGGCGAATAGCTGTAGAGATGGCCACCGCCATATCCATATACGTAAGAGCCGTAGTAGCCATACAGCCAGGGACGGTGATACCAGCTGTAGTAGCCTCCGTAGTACCAGGGTGAGTACCAGCCATAGTCCCAGTACCAGGGATCGTAGTACCACCAGTCGTACCAAGGATAATAGGAATAGTACCAGGGCGAATGCCATCCCCAGGAGTCGGCATATCCACGGCTATATCCTGCCCAGTAGGCGTCTGAAGGTTCATAGCCGTCCCAGCGCGACATCTTCTGAGTCAGGGAGAAGTCGTTCAGAGAGTCGGGGTATACACCCTCTACGGCAGCGAAGCTGATGATGTCGCCAGTATCAGCAGGAAGCACTTCGTAGCTGCTGGCCCAACGACGGTTGTATTCGTCAACGCTGCGGGATGATCCCGAATAGTAGGTGCTGGTGGGAATACCATAGCTGGCCTTCTCACGCGCCACATTCTTCTTCGTCGGGACGAAATACATGTCATCGTCCTGTGCAAAGGTGGAGAGCGAAACAGCTCCCAGCATTACTGATAAAATAAACCACTTTTTCATATTCTTAGCTGTTTTAATGATTCACGATGCAAAAATACTACTAATTTTTATGCAAAAATACGGAAAAACCCTAAAACATGGTAGGTTTTTCCCTATTTTTTTTAATTTTGCACTCAAATTTAACGAAAGTATGAGATACTACGAGGTAGAATTTGCTGTTTTCACCCAAAAAGAGACGCTACAGGACGTGCGCGACGTGGTGGCTGCCCTGGCTGGCGAGGCGGGGTTTGAATCGTTTGAGGATACCGATGACGGCCTGAAGGGATATGTGCAACAAGCGCTTTTCGACGAGGCAAGTCTGAAAGAAATGCTCGATGCCCTACCCTTTTCCGATGCTACCGTGTCCTATACAGTCTGTGAGGCAGAAAACCGGGACTGGAACGAGCAATGGGAGCAGGAAGGCTTCGAGCCCGTGTGCGTGGGCGAACATCTTATTATACACGACGGGAGGCATGTCCCCCACCCCACTCCGGCGCAGCTGCTCGTGGAGGTCAATACCCGCATGGCCTTCGGCACCGGCAATCATGAGACGACCCGCCTGATGGCTGAAGCACTGATGCAGCGCGATTTGAAGCGACTTCATGTGCTAGACTGCGGCACCGGCACCGGCGTGCTAGCCATCATCGCCCTGCTGAGAGGTGCAGGGCAGGCCGTCGGTTACGACATTGACGAATGGAGTGTGGACAACGCCCGTCATAATGCTGTCATCAACGGCGTTAACCACAGGTTTATGTCCGTTTTGGGCGATTCCACCGTCATCGGAAAGCTTGGAAGAAAGTTCGACGTGGTGGTGGCCAATATCAACCGTAACATTCTGTTGGCTGACATGCCCCGTATGCGTGATGCCATGAAGCCGGAGGCCTCGCTGCTGCTCAGCGGCTTTTATGTTGAAGACATCCCGCTTCTTTCAGCCAAGGCTGAGGAGCTGGGGATGTCGATGGAATGGCAGAAAAATGAAGGCGAATGGGCCTGTCTTGAACTTAAACTAAAAGACTAGAAAATGAAGAACAAACTGCTAATAATCATAGTCTTATTGATTCAATCTGCAAACACTTTTGCCGTCTTGAAGGAACGCAATCTGGAGCAGACGTTGAGCGTGCTGCGTGCCGAGCTGACAGAGCGTCACCAAGAGCTGACGCTGATGGCCGAGCAGCGTAAACAGCAGACGAAAGATATCATCCAACAGCTGCGCGAAACCATGAAACGGAGCAACCAGAATTCGCTGATGCTCTATTCGCAACAGCAGAACTACGTCTTCGACCTCACATACGCCTGCCATGAGGCTACAGAGCAGTACCTCGCGTTCAAGCGCCAGCAGCTGCCTTTCAAGTCGTATATCGAGCAGCTGGACTCCGAGATAGCCAAGTACGACAGCCTGGTGACAAGCCTGAAGAACATTCGCCCCACCCTACTGGAAGATGCAGCGAAGACCGACCGTACCGTCTGCCTGACCCTTTCCACCAGCATCAGCAACACGTTGGGCGAGACCCGCAGTCAGGTAGCTGAATACATCACCTTCTACGAAAATACCGAACAGCGGTTGAAGAACCTGAACGATTATGCCAACCGCCGGTATAACGACATCCAGACTGGTATTTTCAAAAACGGAGGCGAGAACTACTTCTCCATATTGAAGAACCTTAAGAGCCGATGGCAGCAGATGGAAGTATCCTTGGCTGAGAAATACAGACCCAGCAAGAAAAGCTCCGACTGGGATTCAACGGTCATCCTGCGCCTTTTTGGCATGATTCTCTCCTATATCGCCCTAGCCATTGTGTTGAACATGCTGGCTTTCCGCTTCATGCCGCGCCGTTTTCACACTCGCGAATTCCTCAAGAAGCGAGCCTGCATCATCATGGCCACCACAACGGTAACCTTTGCCGCCGTGATGGGCATCATGCGTGCCACGCTTCAGCAGAATTTCTTCATCATGGCCAGCGGCCTGCTCATAGAGTACGCCTGGCTGTTGGGCGTCATCCTCATCTCGCTGCTGCTCCGTGTCAGCGGCAACCAGATTAAGAGCGCCTTCCATATCTATTCGCCACTCGTCGTCGTGGGCTTCATCGTGATAGCCTTCCGCATCGTGCTCATTCCCAGCGAGCTGGTGAACATGGTGTTTCCTGTCATTCTGCTGTTGTGCTCCCTGTGGCAATGGAGGGTCATCCGTCGCCACCACAGGAACATTCCCCGGTCGGACATGTTCTACACCTATATCTCCATGGCCATCTTCATCTTCTCGCTCTGCTGTTCATGGCTGGGCTACACGCTGATGGCTGTGCAGATACTCATCTGGTGGATCATGCAGCTTACCTGCATCCTCACCATCACCTGCCTCAGCAGCTATCTGAAGATGTACGGCCACCGCCATCGCTATGACGAGAAGCCCATCACGAAGTCGTGGTTCTATCTCCTCATCACAAAGGTGATACTGCCCGCAATAGGAGTATGCTCGGTCATGCTTTCCATTTACTGGGCAGCCGATGTGTTCAACTTGGGCAATCTCTGCTGGCAAATATTCAAGAACAATTTCATCGACCTGCCTAACCTGAAGGTGAGCATCTTCAAGATTTCGATGGTGGTCATTCTCTGGTTCCTCTTCGCCTATGTGGCCAGCACCGTGCTCTCCCTGATGCGGTTGCACTTCCAGTCCTACGACCCCACCACGGCGGCAAGTCGCGAAGTGATGGGAAAGAATGTCATTCAGGTGCTCGTTTGGGGACTCTGGTTCCTCATGTCGCTGTCCATCCTCCACATCAGCGTGACCTGGCTGCTGGCCATCTCCGGCGGCCTGTCCACCGGCGTCGGCTTTGCCTCGAAAGACATCATCGAGAATATCTACTACGGTGCCACGCTCATGGCCGGCCGCGTCAAGGTGGGTGACTGGATTCAGGTCGATGGAACCATGGGAAAAGTGACGTCCATCAGCTATACCTCTACCGTCGTGGAGTCGCTCTACGGCGAGATCATCACCTTCCAAAACAGCCAGCTTTTCACCAAGAACTATAAGAACCTGACGCGCAACCACGGCTATATTCTTACTCCCGTGCCCTTCAGCGTGGCCTACGGCTCAAACCTGAAACAGGTCAAGCAGCTTGTAGAGGCGGCCGTAGAAGCACTCAACCACCAATGGGCAGACAGCGAAAAACCTGTGAAGACGGTGATGACGGCTATGGCTGACAGTAGCGTCAACTTCACGCTCTACATCTGGGCCGATGCCGTAAAGAGAATCTATGTGGTTAGCGACGTGCTGAGCACCATCTACGACACGCTCCGTTCCAACGGCATCGAGATACCATTCCCGCAGCGCGACATCCACATCAAGCAGGACTAAACATGCTTTTTATGGCTATCCAAAAAAAGGTTATAACAGTTGGTTGTCCTTGGGGAAGACCACGCTGGGACGGAATGTCTTGGCCTCCTCAAAGTCCATCAAGGCGTAGGAGATGATGATGATGGTGTCGCCCACCTGTACCCGCCGGGCGGCAGCGCCATTGAGGCAGATGCAGCCCGAATTGCGTTCTCCCTTGATGACATACGTCTCAAAACGCTCACCATTGTTGTTGTCCAGCACCTGAACCTTCTCTCCGGCAATCAGGTTTGCGGCATCCATTAAAGCCTCGTCAATGGTGATGCTGCCTATGTAGTTCAGGTTGGCTTCTGTCACCTGCACACAGTGCAGCTTCGACTTCATTACTTCAATCAACATCTTCTGAATTAATCGGTTTACGGTTTGTACTTGATATGGTCTATGAGGCGGATGGGTGTCTTGCCGCAATAGACGGTGATGCAGCCTACCACGTAAGGCGAGTCCTCCCAGGCTGCGATGTCCTGCAGCGTGTCGCCGTCGACAATGGCGAAGTATTCCACTTCAAGCCCGTCCACATTATTAATATCGCTAACCACCTTGTCGTGTGTCTCAGCCAACGTATGGGTCTTCGCATACGTCAGGCTGTCTTTCAGTGCTTGATAGATTGTGGGGGCTATGGCACGCTCGTCGGGAGAGAGCAGCGTGTTGCGGCTTGACTTGGCCAGCCCGTCGTCTTCGCGCACAATGGGGCACTCTACGATATGTACCGGCAATTGCAGGTGGCGCACCATGGCCTTCACGACGGCTATCTGCTGCCAGTCCTTCTCGCCAAAGTATGCCCGGTCGGGACGGACAATGTAGAACAGACGGCTGACCACCTGGCAGACGCCGTTGAAATGGCCGGGACGATGGGCACCCTCCATCACGGTGGAAACGGGCGGATACTCAAACTGCCGTTTGTCGGGCGTGGGGTACATCTCCTCTACCGTAGGGGCCAGTACGTAGTCGGCATGACATTCCTCCAGCAGCCGGCAGTCGGCATCCAGCGTGCGCGGATAGTGCTGCAGGTCGTTTTTGTCGTTGAACTGAGTAGGATTGACAAACACGGAGACCACCGTCACGTCGTTTTCCTTTACAGAGCGGCGCACCAGTGAGGCATGCCCCTCATGCAGCGCACCCATCGTGGGCACCAGCCCCACGCTCTTCCCTTTCTTGCGCTCGTCGAAAAGCACATTCTGCAGGTCGGCAATCTTGCTAAAAACTTTCATCGATGTGATTTACGAGTTACTGATTACCGCATTTGCGGTTTCGGGGTGCAAAATAACAACAAATTTTGCAAACAAGGAAAAAAAAGCTTAAAAATAAATCTATAAAATGTCACTTTTTCCTAAAATACAGCATTTCTTCCGCTTTTTATTCGCTTTTCTTCAAAAAAATGCGTACCTTTGCAAAGGTAAAAGACAAATTAGCGATGACAAAAAAGAAAATACTCTTCATCAATCAGGAGATTTCCCCTTATGTGGCCGACAATGAATTATCCATCATGGGGCGTGAGTTACCTCGTGTCATGCAGGAGCTGGGGCACGAGATACGAACCTTCATGCCCAAATGGGGTACCATCAACGAACGCCGCGGACAATTGCACGAAGTGCAGCGCCTGTCGGGCATGAACCTCATTATCGACGATACTGACCATCCGCTCATCATCAAGGTCGCCTCCATACAGTCATCGCGTGTCGCCGTCTACTTCATTGACAACGAAGACTATTTCTCCAAGCGGCAGATGACCACAGACGAAAGTGGAGAGGACTACCCCGACAACGGTGAGCGTGCCATCTTCTTTGCCCGTGGCGTGCTGGAGACGGTGAAGAAGCTGCGCTGGGTGCCCGACGTCATCCACTGCCAAGGATGGATGAGCGCCGTGGTGCCGCTCTATGTGAAGACGGCCTACGCCGACGAACCTTCGTATGCCGAGACGAAGGTCGTCACATCGCTCTTTACACGTAGCCTGAAGAAGGATCTCGGCACGAAGTTCAAGCAGTGTCTGGCGTTCCGCGACGCCAAGCCCGAGCTGCTGGAACCCTATAAAGACAACTTCAACTTCGAGGAGCTGGGAAAGCTGGCCATCGACTACAGCGACGGCATCATCCTGGCCGACCCCGATGTGAACAAGAACCTGCTGAAGTATGCCACTAGGAAAGACATGCCCCTCCTAGAATATACTGAGGATTTCGGCCCGGCATACGAAGCATTCTACGACACGATTTAAGGTAAAAAGGAAAAATGTCCAAAACTATCCACTACATGGCTGCTGCAGCTTTCGCGCTGGTAGCCATTTCTTCTTGCGAAAACGAAGACTTGAACATTGGCCAGAGTCTGACTGACGAGAGCGACAAGTTGCAGGTGAGTACGGCCAGCTACGAGGTGTCCACCCGCACAATCATGGCCGACTCTGTCCTGTCGCTGGCTGCCGACTGCTATCTGGGCCGTGTGAGAGACCCGGAGACAGGCGCCGACATTACCAGCGAGTTTACGACTCAGTTCCACGTCATGGACAATACATACGTCTATCCAGAGGACAAGATTCTGACCAAGTACGACGGACGTGCAGCTGCCGACTCTTGCGACATCATTCTCTATCTCAGCTCGCCGTCACGTCAGGACGACAGCCTGCAGGCCATGAAGATGCGTGTCTGCGAAATGGCCATACCTATGGAGGAAGGGCGCCGCTATTATTCCAATTTCAGTCCTGTACGGGCGGGAATGCTCCGCCCTGGCGGCATCAACGTGCCGAAGGTGTTCAGCTATGCTAATCTGGAAGAGGCAGATGACGTACGGACAGACGAGTACTACAGCAACTGCATACGCATCCCCATGAACCAGCCCTATACCGCACCGGACGGCATCACCTATAAGAACTATGGCACCTACCTGATGAGGCAGTATTTCGACCATCATGAGTACTTCGCCAATTCATACGTTTTCACCCACCAGCTCTGTCCAGGGTTCTATTTCCGCATCACAGACGGACTGGGCTTCCACTCTAAGGTCAGCAACATTGGCCTGCGAGCCTTCTACACGGTACAGGGCGACACATCAATCATCAATGCCAGCCTCATACTGGCCGGAACAAGGGAGGTGCTGCAGACCACCCATATTACCAACGACACGGAAATATTGCGGCAGATGGCAGCAGAGACGAAACACACTTATCTGAAGACGCCATCAGGACTCTTCACCGAAGTTACGCTTCCTGTCAAGCAAATCAAGGAAAGCCACGAAGGCGACTCGCTGCTGGCTGCCAAGTTGACATTCCAGCGCCTGAACAGCCAGAGCAGCGACATACGGTTGCTGGCAGTGCCGCAAACCCTGCTCCTCGTACAGAAGGACAGCCTTCACAACTTCTTTGAAAACGAGTCGGTGCCCGACAACATCACCTCCTACTACACAGGCTACAACAACCCCATACCCGCCAGCAGCCAGACCTATACTTACGACAACACCTATACTTTCAACAACCTCTCCTCGCTGGTCACCATGCTTTGGAACATGAGGCAGCAAGGAATGAAAACCGACCCCAACTGGGAAACTAACCACCCCGACTGGAATAAAATGGTACTGGTGCCCATCACCTATACCACAGTCTCCTCGTCTACCATGACCCTGGCCAGCATCCACCACGACATGTCGCTCACCAGCACACGACTGGTGGGAGGACCTGACAACCCGAATGAACCAATCCGCATCAACGTGGTCTATGCGAAATTCAAATAGTCCTGTGGTTTAAGGATATAGCGGTTTGGGGAGATCAGTCGTTCAAGCCAAGTAACTATCTCAAACTACCCAACAACTATACGCCCAATCAACCAAGTTAGAAATTAGGAGTATGGCCGACGGCTATTTAGAGAAACACCAGCGCGACTATGAAGCGCGACGCGACGCCTATTTGCGCCGGAAGAAACATCTGCCCCCTATCATTCGGAAGCTCCAGCGCCCGGATGACGAAGCATTATAAACAAACACAAATACATTATTATCATGTGCGGAATTGTAGGATATATTGGAAAGAAAGAGGCCTTCCCTATTCTGGTGAAAGGTCTGAGAAGGCTGGAATACCGCGGCTATGACTCTGCCGGCGTGGCACTCATCAACGCTGACGGCGAGTTGAACGTCTATAAGACGAAGGGAAAGGTGGACAACCTGGCCGAGTATTGTAACGACAAAAATGTGACGGGCACCATAGGCATTGCCCACACACGCTGGGCAACACACGGCGAACCGTCTTCCCGAAATGCCCACCCTCACTACTCACAGAGCCACAATTTGGCTATTATCCACAACGGCATCATCGAGAACTATGCCGACATTAAGGAGAAACTGAAGGAAAAAGGGGTTCAGTTTGTCAGCGACACCGACACCGAAGTGCTCGTGCAGCTTATCGAGTATATCATGGTGAAAAAAAAGCTCGACCTGCTGGAGGCCGTAAAGGTGGCTCTCTATCAGGTCATCGGTGCCTATGCCATTGCCGTGCTCGACAAGCGTCACCCCGACCAGATTATCGCTGCCCGGAAACAGAGCCCGCTGGTGGTGGGCATCGGCGAGGATGAATTCTTCCTCGGCTCAGATGCCAGTCCCATTGTGGAATATACCGACAAGGTGGTGTACTTGGAAGACGGCAACATCGCCGTCATCCGTCGCGGCCAGGACTTGCATGTGTTCAGCATCCTTGGCGAGGAGCAGCAACTGAAGGTGAAGACTGTTGACATCGACCTGGGACAAATTGAGAAGGGCGGCTACCCCCACTTCATGCTGAAGGAGATATTCGATCAGCCCGAATGTTTGACCAACTGCATGCGTGGACGAGTGAACGTAGAGGCCGACCATGTGACATTGTCGGCACTCATCGACTACCGCCGTCAGCTGCTAGAGGCCAAGCGGGTGGTCATCGTGGCCTGTGGCACCAGCTGGCATGCCGGCCTCATTGGCAAGCAGATTATTGAGAGCCTGTGCCGCATTCCTGTCGAGGTGGAGTATGCCTCGGAATTCCGCTACCGCAATCCTGTCGTCGGCAAGGGGGATGTGGTGCTGGCCATCAGCCAGAGCGGCGAGACTGCCGACACGCTGGCCGCCGTCCAGCTGGCCAAGGAGAAAGGGGCATTCATCTACGGCATCTGCAATGCCATTGGCTCTTCCATTCCACGGGCTACTGACACGGGAACCTACATCCATGTAGGCCCGGAGATTGGTGTCGCCTCTACAAAAGCTTTCACCGGCCAGGTGACAGTACTCACAATGATTGCACTGGCTATGGGTGAGGCGAAGGGCACTATCAACCGCGACGACTATCTCAAGATAGTGAAGGGTCTGAGCGAGATTCCGCAGAAGATTCGCGAGGTGCTGAAGACGAACGACAAGGTGGCCGACCTGGCACGCACCTTCACCTACGCACACAACTTCCTCTATCTGGGGCGCGGCTACAGCTTCCCCGTGGCACTCGAAGGCGCCTTGAAGCTGAAGGAGATATCCTATATCCACGCTGAGGGCTACCCCGCAGCCGAGATGAAACATGGCCCCATCGCCCTCATCGACTCCGACATGCCCGTGGTGGTCATAGCCACACACAACGCCATGTACGAAAAGGTGCTGTCGAACATACAGGAAATCAAAGCCCGTCAGGGCCGAGTCATCGCCCTCGTTTCAAAAGGCGACGACACCATCTCCAAGATTGTAGACGAAGTTATTGAGCTGCCCGATGTGCTGGAGTGCCTGGAACCGCTGGTGGCTACCATCCCCCTGCAGCTCCTGGCCTATCACGTGGCCGTATGCAAAGGCAAGAACGTAGACCAACCCCGAAACCTGGCAAAATCCGTCACAGTAGAGTAGATGTGAGTTTGGTGTCAGGGATTGTCATCCGGCAGGTTCCACTGTTTGCGGCGAATACGCCGCACACCTAACCGCTTGGGAAATGAGAAGCCAAGACTTCTTGCTCTGAACGCCTGGCTCTGAGCGCTGATCTATAAACGCTGACCTGTTAATTCCTAACTGAAGAGTCCTCCCACCTGATACACCACTGCCGAGACTACCCATGCCACGGCGGTGGTGTAGCATGCTGCCACTATGGCCCAGCGCCAGGAGCCAGTCTCGTTCTTGATGGCTGCTATAGTGGCGATGCAGGGGAAATAGAGCAACACAAAGAGCAGGTAGCAGTAGGCTGCCAGCGGCGTGATGCTTTCCAGCCCGCCCAGCACGCCGATAGTGCTGGCCACAATCTCCTTGGCCCCCACACCGGCAATCAGGCTGACGTCGAGCTTCCAGTCGAAGCCCTGCAGCGAGAACAGCGGCTCTACCATACGTCCGATAGAGCCTATCAGGCTCTGCTCCATAGAAGGTGCCACGCCCATCGGGCCGAAATAGCCTAGCGCCCAAACGATGACTGATGCCACCAGGATGATACCGCCCATCTTCTTAAGATACTCCTTGCCTTTCTCCCAGGTGTGGCGCATCGTGGCCTTTGCGGTGGGCCAGCGATAGGGCGGCAGCTCCATGACGAAGGGCGTGTCCTCGCCCTTTATGACGTACTTAGACAATATCTTGCTCACGATGACTGCCACGACGATGCCCACGGCATAGAGCGAGATCATTACCAGCGAGCGCCACCGGGCGGTGAAGAAGATGCCCGTCACCATGATGTAGATAGGCAGGCGTGCCGAGCATGACATGAACGGCAATACCAGCATGGTGATTAGCCGCGAGCGGCGGCTCTCCACGGTGCGGGTGGCCATCACGGCAGGCACGTTGCAGCCAAAGCCCATGATGAGGGGAATGAACGACTTGCCGTGCAGCCCCATCTTGTGCATCAGCCGGTCCATGATGAAGGCGGCACGGGCCATGTAGCCCGAGTCTTCCATAAACGATATGAACAGGTACAATATTAATATCTGCGGGAGGAACACAATGACGGCCCCCACGCCGCCTATCACGCCGTCGACGAGCATCGACCGCAGCGGTCCTTCCTCCAGCGTGGCACCTATCCATTCGCCCAGCCACTCCACGCCGGCGTCTATCCAGTCCATGGGATACTGTCCCAGGGCAAACGTTGTCTGGAACATCACGAAGAGGATGGCGAAGAAGATGGGGAATCCGAAGAACTTGCTCGACAGCACACGGTCTATCGTGTGGGTGACAAGGTACGTGTCTTCCTTCGTGCCTGTCCGGTAGCGCGCCTCCGTCAGCGCGCCGTTGATGAAGCCGTATTTGGCGTCCATGATGGCCGTCTCGGCATCGTCGCCCGTTTCCTCCAACACACGGGCTGCCGCTTTCTCCCGGGCTTGTCGTATCCTGTCAATGATAGAGGGCAGAAGATGTCTGGAGAACACCCCCTCCACCTCAGCGTCGCCTTCCAGCAGCTTGATGGACAGGTAGCGGGTGCTCAGCGAGGCAGGGAGTACACTCTCTTCAACAGGCGCTCCGTCATTCACCTTCAGCCATTTCTGTATGCCCTTGATGCCGTTTTCTATCTCATGTCCATAGTTGATATGCAGGTGACGGGCCTCGCGGCTACGCCCCTCATAAACCTGAATGACGGCACGAAACAGCTCCTTCACGCCCATTCCGTTCTTGAACGACGTGGGCACCATCGGCATGCCGAAGAGCGTGGACAGCGTCTTCAGGTCGACATGGTCGCCCCGGCGCTCGAACTCGTCGTACATGTTCAGCGCGCCCACTACTCGCAAGTCCATGTCCACAAGCTGGGTTGTCAGGTAGAGGTTACGCTCCAGGTTGCTGGCGTCAATCACGTTGATTACCACATCCGGCATCTGCTCCCTCAGGTATTTCCGCACATAGAGCTCCTCCGGCGAATAGCAGGAAAGCGAGTAGGTGCCAGGCAGGTCGATAAGGTTGAACTCGTAGCCGAACATCGAGGCATGGGCTTCCGAGGCATCGACGGTAACGCCGCTGTAGTTACCTACACGGCCATGTGCCCCGCTGGCATAGTTGAAGAGCGATGTCTTTCCGCAATTGGGATTGCCTATGAGTGCCACGTTGATGGTACGGCGCTCACGCAGGGCCTGGTGCTGCATGAAGTCGGTTTCGTGACCCTCCATGACCAGCGGTTTCTGCAGCGATGCTTCCTCACGGGCTTGGCTCACCACTTCTATCATCTCCGCCTCATGGCGACGCAGGCTCACCTCGTAGCCCATCACCTTGTATTTCACTGGGTCTTGCAGGGGAGCGTTAAGTAATACTTCAACGTTTTTACCCTTCACAAAACCCATTTCCACAATGCGCTTGCGAAAGCCGCCGTGACCGTGCACCTTCACGATGACGCCGTGCTCACCCGTGTTCAGTTCCGAAAGTTTCATCTTCTACAATAAAATGACCTGCAAAGGTAATCATTTCTCTGGGAATAACGTAAGAGAAAGACCATTTTCTCCTCAAAATACCTAAAAATGGGGATGGCTCACAGCTTGCTGATGACCTTCAGCAGCTGTTCGCCCAAATTGATGGTATATCCTTGGCTGACGAAGAGGACACGGTTGAAAGTGTCGCAGACGAGGAATACAGGCAGCGACGCGCTCTCCAGCTTCATCTCCCGGCGCACCTTCAGCAATATCCTTCCGCCGATGTCTGTCCCCCACTCCACCGTCGACGGCAGATTTGTGAACTCCTCAAAGTTGAAACGGCTGACTTCATCCGCACTTTCAAAGAGTAGCACCATCTTCCGTTCCCACTGCTCTAGCTGCTGACGGCATCCGCCGATGTCGCGCAGCGCGTGGCTGGTGGGCTCCTGATTAGGTGCCACGATGCCCAGGACATAGTATCCGCGCCCTGTGGTGGAAAGCAGACTCTTCTCCGTCCGGGTCTTCTGGTCGAAGTACAGGTCTTCGGCGTTCAGCGCGCCTATGACCTGCGGTTCCTCCTGGTCTTCACGCATGGTGAAACTGGCCCAGGCATCGCTCTGCACGCGGATGGGGTCGATGCGTGCTTTCACCCTTCCGCTGGCGAGCCTCGTGCCTGTAGTGAGCAGATAGTCGCCCCACTCCAGCTCCACGCCGTTGGCAAAGTCCTGCTGCCAAGTGGTTTCTTCCGGCCAGGTGAGCAGCTGTGCGCGCCCGTTCTCTACTCGGCTCAGCGTGAAATGGGTATAGTATTTCGGATTGTCGTAATACTCCACCGGCTTGTAGCGCAGGTACAACGTAGCTGTCAGCGCCTTGCTGCCGCCGTCCTTCGGAGCAAAAGCCCGAATCCACACGCCGTCCTGATAATATTCCACATGCCCGTCGACCTCATTGATGCGTGCGGGGAAGCCCAGACTGCGAGCCACGGCCACGAAGAAGATGTCGCGCCCCAGCGGGTCGGCCGTCCTTTCCCCCCAAACGCTCATCGGGCGCATGCGCAGGTGCTGCGGGTTGTGCAGACTGTCCAACCGGATGCTGTCTTGGCACCATCGCTCAATGACTTGGGGGGAACCCAAGCCCACAAACTGCTGACGAAAAAAGGATTTGTAGGGAGTAAGCAGCTCGTTCTCCACCCGTGGGGAGAGCACATACCTGCAATAGATGTCGCTCGTGTCGGTGGTGATGACTGCATTGTCGAGCAGCACGTCGGCCGTCACGTCGCGCAGGTCTTTCTCCGACAGCACGTCGAGCAGGCGACGGGCCATCACTTTGTTTTCTGACTTCTCCAGGAACCGGCTGATTACACGGTGGTTGCCCCGCCACGCCTCTACGGGCATGGTCTGCTCGTAGGCCTTACGGATGGAGTCTTCTCGTGCCAGCCGCCGGTTGTTCTCCGCCCGCTGCGCGTCGGTCACAGTCGGAAGACTGACCGACACGGGTGGCGGCACCATGTCCAGGTCCATAGAGAGCGGTGGCTGCCCGTCCGTCAACAGCACCGTCACCTCCTTGTCCGCATCGAACGTTACCTTCTGCAACGCCGTTCGTCCCCTTTCGGTCACCCATAGCAGCATGTCGCCGTGTCCTGCCGTCAGCGAAGCTCGCCCGTCATCGCCAGTAGTCTTTGTGGCCACGGTGTAGAACTCAGCATAGTTGTAGAGTTTGAACTCCACGCAGGCCCCTACTACCGGCTGTTGACGCTCGTCGACAACCCTCACCGTTACCTTCGACGTAGGTGCGTAGTTCCCCGTCACATTGATTTCCGTGTAACAGGGTGTGCGGCTCATCACCTCTTCGGGACCATCGTAGTCGCCGAAGACGCGGGTGTGCATCAGCATACCGCGCGACGCGCTCTCGTTGAACCATCCCAGGTCGAGCACCGGCTCCGGCTCGCAGGCTCCGAGGAAGTGCCAGCGGCCGTCGGCCCATGCCTCCACCCAGGCGTGGTTGTCGTCGGTATGCGCCCAGCGAGGGGTATATACCTGGCGGGCAGGTATGCCCACGCTCCTCAGTGCAGCCACCGTGAAAGTGCTCTCCTCGCCGCATCGGCCATAGGCTGTGCGCATCGTTGCCAGCGGACTGCTGGTGCGTGCATCACTTGGGCGATAGGTCACGTATTCATGGCACCAGTGGTTCACCTCCAAGATAGCCTCCTGCATGGTCAACCCCTGCACGCGCTCTTTCAAGGCATGATAGAACACGGCGCGGCTGCTGTCCAGGTCTTCGTTGTTCACACGCACGGGCAGCACGAAATGACGCCATTCCCGCTCCGGCACACTGCTGCCCCACGGCATCTCGCGGCGAGCTTCCAAGGCGAGGTCCACATTTTTCTGAAAAAACTCCCTAGAATAGGCCGCACGGTCGGGCAGCGGCATATAGCGATAAAGGAAATCCAGGTATTGCGCCCTTACAGGGCTAAATGATAAATAAAAAATAAAAAATAAAAAACCTAGCTGTCTGACAATACCTCCAAAGAATTTTCTATATACTCCTCTCATCACACAGCATTATTTATATATTTATCATTTGTCATTTATCATTTAGGGCGCAGCCCGCAGCCCGCTACAGTCCTCTTGCCTTCCATATCCGTTCCTTGGCGGCGTTGATTTCCTGGAATTTCTTTTCGGCGGCCCGGCGCACATCTTCGCCCAGCTTTGCCACGCGGTCGGGATGGTGCTCCAGTGCCAGCCGGCGATAGGCTTTACGCAGCTCTTCGTCGGTGGCTTGCGGGGTGACGCCCAGCACGCGGTAGGCATCGTCGAGCGTGTCGCCTTGCATGTGGAGCATCGAGTCCACCTCGCTGGTCTTCATCTGCATCCAGCGTGCCACGTCCTTCAGGGCATCCACCTCCCTGTTGTCCACATGACCGTCGGCCTGAGCTATCATCACAAGGAAGTTCAGCAGCTGCAGCCGTCCGCTGTAGTCCAGGTAGCGGGCAGCCTCGGCACAGCTCTGCCGGATGGTCTGTCTGAAGGCGACGCGCCCCTTGCTCTTCTCCTCTTCGAAGAGTTTCATCAGGATGTGGTTACCCTGCTGCACAGCTTCTTCACCGAAGTTTTGCCTGAGAAAGCTGCGCACCAGCTCCATCTCCGAGTGCATCACCCGCTCGTCGGCCTTGATGATATAGGCCGCCATGACCAGCATCGACAGCAGGAAGCTGTTGCGGTCGCCCTGTGCCTGACTCTGCTGCTGGCTTCGAGCCTGTGCCTGCTCCCATTCTTGGCTGCCGTAAGTCTGTCCGTTGTCGGTTGAGCCATCCTTGCCGCCAGAGGCAGAGGATTCAATAAAAGACCCTAGGAGGAATCCCAATATTCCTCCTATTGGCCCCAGCACTATCCAGCCCAGATAGCCTGCAATCCATTTTCCCAGTCCCATCAGCCAATCACGTTCATCAGGAAGTCAACGGCCCCGTTCACGCCGAAGCGTCGCACGTTCAGCGTCACGTCGTAGTTGCGGGCATCCTGCCAGTCGCTGCCTGTGAAGGTCTTCGTGTAGAGCTCTCGGGAGTAGTCGTTGTCCACAATCATGGCGGCGGCATCGCCCTCTGAGATGTCATACTTCTCGGCGATGCGATGCTTGCGGCAGTCATCGTCGGCATGGATGAAAATCTTCAGCGCGTTCGGGTGGTCGCGGAAGATGTGGAAGCCGCAGCGGCCAATGAGCACGCACGACTCCTCCGCAGCGATGCGGCGTATGGCCTGTGCCTGTGCCTCAAACAGCTGGTGGCTCGTCTGGTCATGCTCCTGACCATTATACTCAGCCCCGGCCATGTACTGTCGGTAGAAGCTGGTGAAGTCGTCGCGCCACAGCGGGTTGCGAGCTTCAATACGCTCCACGGCATTCTCCACGCCGCAGAAACGGCTGGCTACCTCGTTCAAAATCTGCTTGTCGAGCAGCTTCACGCCCAGGCGACGAGCCAGCTCGGCGCCAATCTCGTGTCCACCTGTGCCGAACTGACGGCTGATGGTGATGATGAATTTCTCCTCCTTGTTCATAGTATGTCAGGTATTAGTGAATAATTCTTCTTCTAAACTTTTTGCAAAGATAAGAAATAAAAATGAAACTTCAAAGAAAATCGGAACTTTTCTTTTATCTGTATTATTCATGACGTTATTTTTCAACTCTGAGGTCGCAGAGATTTTGCTTTAGGACGCGGAAACTGGCAGAGGCACGAAAGATGCTGCACAGAACCCTCCGGCGAAGCCAACTTTGTGAAGAGGCTTTACAGGAATCACTTCCGTGAATAACACAAGTTGGAGATTCATGTTTCATCCTTCACCGTCGTGTAATACAGTGAATATATGGCAGTTACCGTGAAGGATACTCTAAAATGCATATTTATGCATTTCGTATAGTGCCTCCGTAGGAAAAAATGCGAACGCCTTTTGGGAAAATAGCGTTCGCATTTTTTCAAAAGGTGGCACTATTTGGAAAATAGGGATAAGAGGTGCTTGAAAAGCATAGACTCTGCATAAATATACAGTTTCTCTGTATATTTATACAAAAGCCATATCCTTCACAAGAAGTAATTGTTTATCAACAAGTTACGGTCTTGTGAAGGATATGAAGGGAATATGACATCAGCTTAGACAGAACGTTATTCTGAGGTCTCTAGTGCTGTCCTTTGCTGTCGCTACATCCTCAGACGACGGATGCTGCCAATAAGTAAGCAATGATCTGACAATACAGGGATTTATCCTGATTAGGACTAATTTATTGCCTGCTACACAGCGGTCTATAACCTTATGTCCAGCTCTACGGGGCAGTGGTCGGAGCCGAAGATGTCGGTGTGGATCTTGGCGTCGTCTACGTGTGGCTGCAGGCGGTCGCTGACGACGAAATAGTCGATGCGCCAGCCAGCGTTCTTCTGCCGGGCCTGGAAGCGGTAGCTCCACCAGGAGTAGGTCACCTGATCGGGATATTTCCAGCGGAAGGTGTCGGTGAAGCCACTTGAAAGGAGATTGGTGAACTGCTGGCGCTCCTCGTCGGTGAAACCGGCATTGCGGCGGTTGGTCTTCGGGTTCTTGATGTCTATTTCCTCGTGGGCCACGTTCAAATCGCCGCAGAGGATGACAGGCTTCGTTGCGTCGAGCCGCTTCAGGTACTCGCGGAAGTCATTCTCCCATGTCATGCGGTAGTCGAGGCGCTTCAGGCCATCCTGCGAGTTGGGCGTATAGCAGCATACGAGGAAGAACTGCTCCATCTCCAGCGTGATGACACGTCCTTCATGGTCGTGCTCGTCGACGCCGATGCCGTAGCTGACGCTGAGGGGCTTGTGACGGGTGAAGACGGCGGTGCCGCTATAGCCTTTCTTCTCGGCGCTGTTCCAGTAGGACTCATAGCCGTCGAAGGCGATGTCGAGCTGATCGGGCTGCATCTTCGTCTCCTGCAGGCAGAAGAAGTCGGCATCCAGCTCACGGAATATTTCTCTGAAGCCCTTGGCTTCGCAGGCCCGCAGGCCGTTCACGTTCCAACTGATTAATTTCATAATAGTTAGGAGTTATAAAACCCTTCTACCTCCCACGCGAATGAGGGGAGCTTTCTTTATTTATTATTATTTGTTTTTTTATTGCGCAGCCAGCGGATGGTCAGACCGACAAGGGTGCCGAGCACCACGCCCAGACTGTTGGCGACGAAGTCGAGCCAGTCGCCCGAGCGTGTCGTCGTGCAGTTAGCCTGTAGAAGCTCTATGCAGCCGCTCATCAGGATGAGCCCAAGGAAGGCAAAGAGGAAGAGTTTCCAGAACTCCAGACGGCTGTGACAGCGCAGGTATTCCCACCACATCACCGACGTGGTGCCGCCGTACATCACAAGATGCGTCCACTTGTCGATGAAGGGCACATCGTCCATCGGCGTCTTCGGCATATGGCCAAACAGGCAGAGAAACCAGATGAGTGCCAGACAGACAAGCGTCAGCGGATAGCAGCGGAGCAAATGACGGAAAGTATTCATCAAGATTATTGCTTACTTTTTATTCTGACTTAAGAAGAATGCAGCCTTGGTCGTCGATGCGGGCCTGGCTCTGGGGCACGTCGGTCTCGGTGAGCTGCTTCATCTCGCGGATGACGGCTCCCGACTTGTCGGCACGGGGGCCTATCCCTCGGGTCTGGATGAAGGGGTGTATCTGTCCCTGGAGGAAACGACCGTCACTGGGATCTATCTTGATTTCCAGCAAAGGGGCATAGCCCGAGATAGCTGTCAAGTTGACGTTATAGGGCGTGCAGAAATTGCCAAGACTGTAGGCAATGAACCGGTCTTTGTAGACCTCGGCGCAGCGCAGCACATGAGGGCCGTGACCGTAGACCACATCGGCTCCGTGGTCAATGCAGAAATGTGCCAGCTCACGCAGAGAGCCTCGGTTTTCACCCAGGAAGGTCTCGCTGCCCTGTGGCAAGTGGTTCTTGTCGCGGCCTTCGGCACCACCGTGGAAGGAGACGACGACGAGGTCGCTGCTGCTGACGAGGTCGTCGACGATGCGGCCCACTACATTCAGGTCGGTGTGTTTCAGCGTGTAGCTGTTATGACCGAAGGCGCAGAGACCTATCTTCTTTCCACAACGCTCGATGACACAGCTCTCCACGCGTCCCTCGATACCGCTGAACAGGATGCCCTGTTCGCGCAGGCAGCGCTCGGTACTCTCGATGCCCTGCTGGCCGAAGTCGTTGGCGTGGTTGTTGGCCATGCTCATAAAGTCGAAGCCCACCTCCTTCAGCCTCGGAGCGAAGCTGGTGGGGGTGCGGAAGCTATAGCTATTGGGACCTGTGCCTTTGGTCGACTGTCCGCCGTCGCAGAGCGTCCCCTCTAGGTTGCCCACGGTGAGGTCGGCACGCAGCAGGATGTCGGCAGCGTCTTTAAACAGCTGCCGTCCCTCATCCTCGGGCAGCATCATGCTGGGAAAGGTAGTGCCCATCATCACGTCGCCCACCATGGCAATGGTCAGGGTGTCGGACTGAGCTGGAGCGGGTTGTGCTACTGCGGGCTGCGCCCTAAATGATAAATGAAAAATGATAAATGATAAACTTAGCGGCGTAAAAATCTTTCTACTAATATTTAGTCTTTTCATCGCGCAGCATTTTTTATTTGTCATTTATCATTTATCATTTAGGGCGCAGCCCGTTATCTATTCAGGGCGTAGCCCGCAAGGGGCGCCTGACGCCTACATAGCGTCTCTGATAATAGCCGTCGGTAGATTTGCTGATTTTCACGCCTTCCTTTGTCGAGGCATGGATGAAATAGAAAGTGTCGGTGATGGGGTCGAAGTCGAGGACGATGCCCACATGGCCCACGCCTCGTCCTGAGCGGGGGGAGGTGAAGAACACCAGGTCGCCTGCCTGCATCTCGCTGCGCTTGATGGGCTGGTTGATGGCATACTGCTCGCGGGAAGAGGCGCCAATCCACACGCCGTTCTGGTGCTTATAGACATAGCTGGTGAAACCAGAGCAGTCGAACGAGTTGGGGCCTTTCGAGCCATAGACATAGCGGGTTCCCAAATGGGATATGGCCTCATCGATGATGTTCTCCGCCATCAGTTCGTCGTAGTCGAGCGACTCGCCTCCATTGCGGTAGATGAAGTCGAAGTTGCCAATCTCCTCGTCGTCCACATCGCCGTAGGACAACAGCTCATTGATCAGTTCGTCGTTCGACTCTTCCTGCTTGCTCTGGCCGTAAGCACAGCCAAAGGAAAGACACATCACGGTAAGGGCACAAAAGAAATTCTTTCTCATAACTCGCTATTAGGTAATTGATAGGCGCGGCACGAGATGCCGCGCCTGATTAAAACGCTTGCAAAGGTACGAAAAAATATTCAACGAAGTGTAGGCGTTAATGTCTTTTGTTTACTTTTAACACTTGCTTACTTGGCGAAAAAGATTCTTTTGCTTACCTTTGCAGCTGTCTTTTCGCTAAACGAAAGCAAACATGAATAATAACAATACAGACCCTACATTATTATATATTAAAGAATAATCATGGCCCTTTATCCGAAACTGATTATGGAGGCGCTCGCCACTGTGACGTATGCGGGCACGAAGAAAAACCTGGTAGAGAGCGGCATGGTAGCCGACACGCCTGTGGTAGCCCCTCTCAATCCCCCGCAAGAGGGAAAGAACTGGAGCGTGAAGGTGGTGCTGGAATTTCCCCGCGACACCGACCCTTTCCTGAAGTCAACCGTGAAAGCCGCTGAAGCGGCCATCCACTACCACTGCGGACAGGACGTAGCCGTAGAGATTATTACCGAGTACAAATCGAAGCCCCGGCCCAAGGACGAGGACTTGCTGCCTGGCGTAAAGCATATCGTGGCCGTGAGCAGCGGCAAGGGCGGCGTGGGCAAGAGCACCGTGGCCGTCAATCTGGCTGTCGCGTTGGCCCGTCTGGGCTACAGCGTGGGCCTGCTCGACACCGACATCTTCGGTCCAAGCATCCCGAAGATGCTGGGCGTGGAGGGCGAACAAGTGTATGCCGTGAACAAGGACGGACGCGACCTCATCGTGCCTGTTGAGAAATATGGCATCAAGATGCTGAGCATCGGCTTCTTCGTCGCCCCCAGCACGGCGACGCTGTGGCGCGGCGGCATGGCCTGCAACGCGCTGAAGCAACTCATTGCCGACGCCGACTGGGGAGAGCTGGACTATCTCATCCTCGACACGCCGCCGGGCACCAGCGACATCCATCTCACGCTGTTGCAGACGCTGAAGCTCACAGGTGCCGTCATCGTCTCCACACCGCAGCAGGTGGCGCTGGCCGATGCCCGTAAAGGCATAGATATGTACCAGAACGAGAAAGTACAGGTGCCCATCCTGGGGCTGGTGGAGAACATGGCGTGGTTCACGCCTGCCGAGCTGCCCCAGAACCGCTACTACATCTTCGGACGAGAAGGCTGCAAGCGACTGGCCGAAGAGATGAAGCTCCCCTTGCTGGCACAGCTGCCGCTGGTGCAGAGCGTCTGTGACAACGGCGACGAGGGAACGCCTGTGGCCGCCAATGCCGACTCGATGTCGGGACAGGCTTTCCTAAACCTGGCTCAGGCAGTGGTCACGGTGGTGAACAGGAACGGAAAGAAAAAGTAGAAAGAAAAATGCCGAAAGTTTTGTGCTTTCGGCATTTTTTGTGTACTTTTGCAAGCGAAAAACTAAAAAAAAGATATTATGGCTACAACACCCGCATTCAAGTACGCCCCAATGTTCCAGCTGGGCGAGGACAAGACAGAGTACAGACTGCTTTCAAAGGATGGCGTGACCACCGCGCAGTTTGAGGGAAAAGAAATCATCAAAGTTTCTAAGGAGGCTCTTACGCTGCTAGCCCAGCAGGCCTTCCACGACGTGGAGTTCATGCTTCGCCGCGAGCATAACCTGCAGGTGGCTCAGATACTGAACGACCCCGATGCCAGCGACAACGACAAGTACGTGGCCCTGCAGTTCCTGCGCAACGCAGAGGTGGCCGCTCGCGGCATACTGCCCTTCTGCCAGGACACCGGTACTGCCATCATCCACGGCGAGAAAGGTCAGCAGGTGTGGACGGGCTTCGAAGATGAAGAAGCACTTTCACTAGGAGTGTTTAACACCTTTACACAGGACAACTTACGCTATTCGCAGAATGCCCCGCTCAACATGTACGACGAGGTGAACACCCGCTGCAACCTGCCTGCACAGATTGACATCGAGGCCACCGAGGGTGCCGAATACCGCTTCGTCTTCGTGGCCAAGGGCGGCGGCTCTGCCAACAAGACCTATTTCTACCCCATGACCAAGGCCACCATCCAGAACGAGGGGACGCTGATTCCCTTCCTCGTGGAGAAGATGAAGAGCCTGGGCACAGCTGCCTGCCCGCCCTACCACATCGCCTTCGTCATCGGCGGCACCTCGGCTGAGAAGAACCTGCTCACCGTGAAGCTGGCCAGCATCAAGTACTACGACTCGCTGCCCACTACGGGCGACGAGACAGGGCGTGCCTTCCGCGACGTCGACCTGGAGCAGAAGCTGCTGCTGGAAGCTCAGAAGATTGGGTTGGGTGCACAGTTTGGCGGCAAGTATCTGGCTCATGACATCCGCGTCGTCCGTCTGCCGCGCCACGGTGCCAGCTGCCCCATCGGCATGGGTGTGAGCTGCTCGGCCGACCGCAACATCAAAGCCAAGATCAACCGCGACGGCATCTGGCTGGAGCAGATGGACTCGAACCCCACAGAGCTGATTCCCGCAGAATACGCCAAGGCCGGCGAGGGACAGAACACCATTGAGATAGACCTGAACGAGGGCATCGACGCCGTCCGCAAGGAACTGTCGAAATATCCCGTTTCCACGAGGGTGAACCTGAAGGGCACGATCATCGTAGCCCGCGACATTGCCCACGCCAAGCTGAAAGCCCGCATCGACGCCGGTGAGGAGATGCCTGAATACTTCAAGAAATATCCCGTGCTCTATGCCGGTCCTGCCAAGACGCCGGAGGGCTATCCCTGCGGCTCGATGGGACCCACGACGGCCAACCGCATGGATCCCTACGTGGACGAGTTCCAGAGCCTCGGCGCCTCATTGGTGATGATTGCCAAGGGCAACCGCTCGCAAGTGGTGACCGACGCCTGCCAGAAGCATGGCGGCTTCTACCTGGGCAGCATCGGCGGCGTGGCTGCCGTGCTCAGTCAAAGCAGCATCAAATCTATTGAGTGTGTAGAATATCCTGAACTGGGCATGGAGGCCATCTGGAAGATTGACGTCGTGGATTTCCCCGCCTTTATTCTCGTAGACGACAAGGGCAACGACTACTTCAAGACCTTGAAACCCTGGTGTCCCAAATGCAAATAAGAACATTCCTGATTTCATTCCTTACTCTCCTGCCCCTAGGTTCTTCAGCCCAGGGCAGGAGATTTCTGCATTATGACTGCCTGGAAGCCCAGCCTACCCATGAAGCGGTGGGGGGAGCCAGCCGTGGGTACCAGCTTGCCCAGTTGAAAACAGACTGGGACTCCACGCGGGTCTATCCTGTAGCGGTAGTGCTGGTATCTTTTTCCAACAAGGACTTCTCCTGCGAAGACCCGCAGGACTTCTACAACCGCATCTTCAACGAAGAGGGCTACAACGAGGGCAGAGGCCCCGGCTGCGTGGCCGACTATTTCCGCCAACAGTCGTCAGGACTGTTCAAGCCCCATTTCGACATCTACGGCCCTGTCAAGCTGGCGAACGGAAACACAACGTATGGCAACTATGGCGCCAATGCTTTCAGGGAAGCCCTGCAACTGGCAGCCGACTCGCTGGGCGTAGACTTCAGTCCCTATGTTTGGGATAGAGCGGGACGTGCAGAAGCCATCGTCTTCATCTATGCCGGCTACGGAGGCAACGAGTCGTCAGACGCCACAAAAGGCTGCATCTGGCCAAACACGAGCACCATATCCTCAGTCACGGTGAACGGAATCACTATGCGCGATTGTTCTGCCAGTGCCGAACTGTGGACGAATAATCGTTCCTGCGGCATAGGCACCATCTGCCATGAGTACAGCCATACGCTGGGCCTGCCCGACCTCTACCCCACTAGGGGCGACGAATACTCTATAGTGGACGAGTGGGATCTGATGGACGGCGGAAACTTTGTAAACAACGGCTGGTGTCCGCCCAACTATTCTGCGCATGAGAAGATGCTACTAGGATGGCTGAAGCCAGAGGAACTCGACATGCCAGCCACGATAGAGGGGCTGAAGCCTCTGGCTGAAGGCGGCAAGGCATACATCATCCGAACAGACAACACCAACGAGTTCTTCCTGCTGGAAAACCGCCAATGGAACGGTTGGGACTTGCGCACTCCAGGACATGGACTGCTCATCAGCCATGTGGACTACAACGCCTCGATTTGGAACGCCAACAACGTGAACAACAATCCTAACCACCACCGCTACGAACTGGTGCATGCCGACAACATGGACTACAACGACTGGGAAGACATCATCGGCGACGGTAGCACACATACAGGCGGGCACAGCCTTTACCTCAGCGGGACAGCCTATCCATTTTTTAACGACTCTACCGAAAACCGTTCGTTTACAGACACTTCCATTCCTGCCGCCACGACCTACAGCGGCACGGGCCTGCTCTCCAAGCCCATTAACGACATTACGGAGAACGATGATGCCACGGTGTCGTTCCTATTCATGAACGAGGAAATGAGCGGCATTGTGGAACTGAGCGCGCAGCAGCCGGAACGGACACATGCTGCCCACGACCTCACAGGGCGCCGCGTCAGCACCTCCTATCACGGACTGGTCATCAAGAACGGAAAGAAATACTTTTCTAGATAAATTAACAAACACAATTCATTTAAACAACACAATTATGAGAGTTATCATTGAACCGAACTACGATTTGATGTCGCAATGGGCAGCAAATCATGTCATTGAACGTATCAACGCCGCAAAGCCAACGGCAGAGAAGCCCTTCGTGCTTGGACTCCCCACAGGCAGCAGCCCCATCGGCATGTATCGGGCACTGGTGAAAGCATGTCAGGAGGGACGAGTCAGCTTCAAGCATGTGCTCACCTTCAACATGGACGAATATGTGGGTCTGCCCGAGGAGCATCCTGAGAGCTACCACTCATTCATGTTCACCAATCTGTTCAACCATATCGACTGCCCGAAGGAGAACATTCACATTCTCAACGGCAACGCTCCCGACCTGGCTGCCGAGTGCGCCCACTACGAGCAGATGATTGAGGAGGCCGGCGGTATCGACCTCTTCCTCGGCGGCATAGGCCCCGACGGTCACATCGCATTCAACGAGCCGGGTTCGTCGCTCACCAGCCGCACTCGTCAGAAAACCTTGACCACCGACACCATCATCGCCAACAGCCGCTTCTTCGAGGGCGACATCAACAAGGTGCCCAAGACGGCGCTTACTGTCGGCGTAGGTACTGTGATGGCAGCCAAGGAAGTGATGATTCTGGTGAACGGACATGCCAAGTGCCGCGCCTTGCAGGCCGCCATTGAAGGCAGCGTGAACCACATGTGGACCATCTCAGCCCTCCAGATGCACCAGCACGGCATCATCGTGGCCGACGATGCCGCCTGCGACGAACTGAAGGTTGGTACCTACCGCTACTTCAAGGACATAGAGAAAGATAATCTGCTGTAAACCCCTCCCCCATCCCCTCCCCAAAGGGGAGGGGGGTAATCCCTACCCTTCGGGGAGATTAGGAGGGGTTTTCCAGGAACCGGAGTTCGGCTTCCAGCATAGCCAGACGGGGCATGTCGAAACCAGCCTCTCTGGCTATTTCTATGGGCCGTGTATAAAGATAATGTATCTCCATGGGGCGGTGGAAGTCGAAGTCCAGTTTCATGGAAGGCGAGTAAGGCGTCATCTCGTCGGTCATCTTCATCATCAGCTCGGCAAACGACTCGTCTATACCTGTCACCCCCAGATGGCGGGCGGCACCAATCACCTCCATCATCTGCTCACGGATAAGCCTGCGGGTGGCAGGATTACCCAGGAGCAGGTCGGTACGCGTGTTCAAGGCAACGGTCATGCCGTTAAAAGGCATATTCCATACTGCTTTCTTCCAGCGGGCTTCGTTGTATTCCACCAGACCGGCCTTCACGCCAGCGGCGTTGAAGTCGGCTACTACCTGTTCCAGCCGGGCCTCGTTACGGCAGGAGTAGTTGCCCAGATTCATCTGTCCGTAGCATTGGTGGTTAATGCGCCCCGGCTCCGTTTTGGCCGAGCAGATAAAGGCCAGTCCCGCTGCCAGCTGTAGGCCGGGGAACATGGCCTGCACATCCTGCTCCACGCCGATGCCGTTCTGAATCAATACAACCAGCGGGCCAGCGGAGTACGTCGGACTGTCGGCGGACGGGGCAGGGAGCAATGGCGGCAGCAGCTCGCGGAGCTTGTGGTTGTTGATGCTTTTCAGGCACACCAGCACCACGTCGCACGGCGGCATGTCGGCTGTAGAATTGTAAACATGCGGCTTGTCCAGATGGAACGAGCCGTTGCAGGAATCTACCTGCAGCCCATGCTCACACACATAATCATAATCACTATGCAGCAGGAAGTGCACCTCCTGCCCGCTTTGTGCGAGCCGGGCACCATAGTAGCCACCGATGGCTCCTGTCCCAATAATTCCGTATTTCATATCAGTCACTAAGAAACAACCGTTTTTTGTTATTCCGTCATTTTCCATTCGTCGCGCCAATGGATGACCGGCTTTCCGTCTTCAAACTCGATGGGAAGCCAGATGTAGCGGGCGTCGATGGGATGCTGCGGACGCCAGATGTCGGCCATGAAGATGTATTTGTCGCCGACAGGCAGGATGTAGGTACTCTGCCCGCCGAAGGTAATCTCCGCCTTGGGACCCCGGCAAGGGTTGGGATGCTGCGTCCAAGGCCCCCAAATGCTGGGAGCAGAGAACATGCGGGCCTCGTTGGGTGCCCAGCCGGTGCAGCCAGAGGTAATCATCCAGTAGGTACCTTCATGCTTGAAGATGGCAGGCGCCTCGTTATGGCCAGCTGGCGCAACGCAGGTGTATCGCCCCGTGTGATGCAGGTAGTCGGCCGTCAGCTCGGCAATGTGCAGCGTCAGGTTCTCCTCCGACGAGAAGATGTGGTATGCCTTCCCGTCGTCGTCGACATAGAGCGTCATGTCGCGTGACATCTGCCCGGAGTGGAAGTCGCGTTTTACGATAAGCCCCTGATTCACAGCCTTTCTCCACTCTGGAGTCCACCATTCCTTGAAGTTGGCCTCGTTGAGCGTGTCGAGCACAGCCAGCTCCTTCTGCCCGTACTCTATTGGCCATGTGCCTGCATCAGCCCTCTGCGAGTAGAGAAACTTGTAGGGGCCTTCGGGGCGGTCGGCCACGGCCACGCCATAGCGTGCGGCATTGTAGCCCTGCCCCTTCAGCTCCAGGTGGAACCACATGCAGAATTTCTTCGTCACCTCATTATATATCACCTTCGGACGTTCCAGGATGCAGCCGCGCTCGATGTCGGAATCTGTCGTGGCGCGTCTCCTCGCCGTCCTGTCGTTGCCCCGTCCCGGAGCTGGCTCTGTGACACTCAGCGCCACGCCGCAGTTTCTCCAGTTCACCAAGTCCTTCGAGGCGTAGCACATCACGCCCACCATCGCGTCGCTGGTGCGCTCGTCCTTGTGCTCGCCAAACCAGTAGTATGTGTCGCCATATTTCAGCACTCCGCCACCGTGGGCATTGATGTGGCGCCCGCCGTCGTCGCGCCAGAGCTCACCGTTACGTATGCCCTCCTTCTTCTGCTGCTGTGCCTCCCAGTACTGCTCCAGCCGCTTCGCCTCGGCCTTCGTGATGTGGATGACCGAGCCGTGCTTCGGCGACACAAAGTTGGTTATCTTCATCTTGCCCTCGTTGAAGTGTCCAAGTGGTGTGAACGTCTTGAAGTCGGAAGTCTCGACGAAGCCGAAGTTGTGGGGGTTGACGCTATAGACATCGTACATGATGACCCACTTGTTCTCGCCGATGCGCTTCCACACGTTTGGTGCCTCACAGCCCGTGCGTTCGCCGTCTATCTGCTCGGCGTGATAGTCGTCGAAATGGTTTATCCGGTCGCTGATCATGTACTTGATACCGCCGGGATTCTCCTGCGACACGTAGGTCATGAAATAGCGGCCGTCGGGCATCGGACAGATGTCGGCATCGAGCACCTGAATCGTCGTGTCGGGATATTCGAAGAGCAGCTGCGGCACGGTCTCCAGCGTAGTGAAAGCCTCGTCGGCATAGCTGTAGTAAAGCTTCGTGCGCCCACCCGCCTGCTGTCGGATGGTGAAATAGACCATCGGCTTACCTGCTGCCGGGTCCCAGATGGTCTGTGGAGCCCAGGCGCATCCCACCTTGCCGAACTCGTCGGGGAAGAGCTTGTCGAGGCGGGCCACGTGGTGTGTCCAGTTGATGAGGTCGTCGCTAGCCATGAGCACCAGCCCCCTGTTGTTGCCCCAGCCGAACTCGTCGGGGCGCTCCCATTGCGTGGTGCGTATGCCTTTCTGCTTGCCGAAGACGTGCAGGTCGGTCATGGCGATGTAGCACTTGCCGTTCGGCGCACGGTAGATATGCGGGTCGCGGATGCCGTGCTGCTCGGCGATGCTGTCGCCCGAGATAATCGGCTCGCTGTTGTTCACCGGAGTGAACGTATAGCCGTCGTAGCTGATGGCCATGAACAGCGAGTGCGTCGGGTCGCTGAAGAAGGTGAAGAGATAGGCGCCCATGTCCTTCTCCGTCAGGGCGCGCTTGGGTTTTGCCGCCGTGGGCAGCGCCAGCAATGCTGCGGCAAAGATGAGGAATAGTTTCTGCTTCATCGTGTGATTCATTTTTTAACTGTCAGTTTGTCGCCGCTCAAGTCTACCTCGAACAGATGAGGGATGCGCACCGTACGCCCCCTGTCATCCTTGGAATGGTGATGAACGGCCATCATCCACTGGCCGTCGAAGCGCTGGAAGAGCATCGAGTGGCCGTAGCCTGGAGGCGTGATGGGCTCTGGCTCCTGCGCCCAGGGGCCGTCGAGGGTGCCGCTTTCTGAGTAGGCCACGCCCTGTGTGTAGACATCGAAGACCCACGATGTCCATACCATGCCCAGTCGTCCCGTGCCTGTGCGGAAGAGGTAGGGGCCGTCAGTCACCTTGTTCCAGGTAATCTCGCCTTGGTCGTTCCGTTCACGGCTCCAAGGCGAGTCGCTGGCGCGGAAGAGTATTTTCGGCTCACCGATGGTGCCGCTGAGGTCGGGCTTCAGCTCAATCTTCTCCACCGTGCCGTTCCAGTTCTGCAGCCACTCTCCACAGAACACCATGTACGGCTTTCCGTCGCGGTCTTTCCAGTAGGTGCCGTCGAGCGTCGGACGGTCGGCAGGCAGGTAGGTGGCGTCGCCGAAGGCACGGTAAGGTCCCATAGGGTTGTCGGCCCGCAGCACCTGCGAGGCACGGCGCTCGATGACATTGCCGCGCACCGTGTCTATCTTCACCGCCTGATTCGTAAAAGTAGCAAAGTAGTAATACCAGCCGTCGCCCGTCTGGTGCAGCTCAGCAGCCCAGATCATCGGCCTCGGCCCCATCCAGGAGTCGGCCTCGAACGCCGTCACGCGCATCGGCCCCTCCCAGCGCTTCAGGTCAGCACTGCGCCACATCATGCCGCCTGTGCCCGTCATGTAGTACATATTCGTCTTCTGGTCGGCCAGAATGGCCGGGTCGCTCAGCCGTATGGAGTCCAGCGGCACGTTGTTCCTCACGCGCATATTCCTTTGAGCCGAGGCATTCTGCAGGCACGCTACAGCCAGCAGGGAAAGGAAAAACAGTTTCGTCTTCATCTTGTGCACGTTTTAGTCCGTCGTCAATAGAACTTCACCATGTCATCCAACTGTCGGTGACGGGGCTGAACGGGCTGGGCGGCACGGTAGCCCAGAGCAATCACGGCCATGACGGTCTCCTCGCTGGGGATGCTGAAAAGCTGGCGCAGCTTGTCGGCATCACGCATGCCCATGATGAGCGTGTCGAAGCCCATGGCACGGGCCTTCAGCACGAGGTAGCAGTTGGAGAGGCCGTTGTCGTAGGCACCCCAGCCATCACCCACCTCGTTGGCGGGATTGCCCTGGAAGAAGCCCGACTTGCCACGCTCGTAGGTTGAGACGATAAGCACGGGAGCGCCCAGAATGCGCTGTTTGTTGCCGCCGACGAGATCCTGCACGGCAGCTACCTTTTCAGGCGATATGGCCACATAATACTTCGTAGGCTGCTGATTGGCCCACGACGGAGCCTCCTGCACGGCTTCCATCAGCTTGCGAACCTCCTGCTCAGAGATCTTCTTCGTGGCATCGTAGCTGCGGATGCTGCGACGGGTTGTCAACACTTCGTCGAACGACGGCGTTTTCACTTGCGAAAAGGCCGACTGCGCCATCATGGCAGCGAACGTGGCCAGAATGATGAATTTTTTCATTGTGCTTAATTTTATTTAGTTATGTGTAAGTTGACGCAGCGACTAGAAAGCCGCAGACCGCCGCGATGAGCGATAGCGAATGCAAAGATAAGGTATTTCCCGCAACTTCACAAATTTTCGCTCACTTTTTTGTAAAAATGTTATAGGACAGGGTAACAGGGAGACCATTCTTAAGGTGAGCCATAAAACATGGTCTTCATGTGGCTTTCGGCCACACGAAGACCTCATTAGTTTTGGTAATACCGCATTGTGGTTGAACACAGCAGTTTGGCCATATTTTATGGCAACAATATAGCAGTTGGCACAGGAATTTTTCTCCGGCGGTAGCCACTCCCCTCCCCTCAAGGGGAGGGGCAGGGCTGGGGCCTGTAACTTTTTCCACGGAGAAAAACAGCCGATGGTAGATTCGTTGAAAGGATATTACCGACCCCACCCCTGCCCCTCCCCTTGAGGGGAGGGGAGCTGCTACCGCCGGAAAAGAATTCCTGGGTCAACTGCTATATTATTGCCTATTTTATTAAACCCTGCAACTCTGCACTCTGACTCTGTAACTCGCTGATTTTTAGAAAAGTATTAGGTGCAGACTTGGAACAAAACCCTGCATCAACTATGCATTTGTCTATATACGCGCTCCATGCAGGAAAACAGGAACGCCGTTCAGAAAAATACTAACGCCGTTTGGGAAAATACGGGCAGTATTTTTTTGTCCCAAGGCTTGGGACTTTTCTTCGGAGTTGTCAGGGGTAACGATGCTGGGGCATGCAGCGTTTATGCAGGGTTTTCGTCAAAGTGTACTACCTCCAATGTTTTGGAATACAGATGGTTGTCTGTTCCAGGTGCAGGGTTGCAGAGTTTTCGCGGAAAACCTCGAATGGATGAGGGAGACCGCCATCGTACCATCAAAGAAAGGGCTATTTCTTGCGTGCGAAAGAGGACAATGAGCATGTTGTTTAATAAACATATTTCTTGCCGTTCTTGATATATATGCCTTTTCTGATTGATGAGGAATGAGGCATCTTGTCCTTGAGGCGGCGACCTTGCAGATCGTAGACAGCATCGACGGAAGGAGTGGCCTGTTGTGCCAATCCATCGACGCATAGTTTTTCTTCTGAAGGAATGAGGTATGCTGCTCGGACGTTGACCGTGCTGCTCCAGTCGACCTTTAGCGCATGCAGGTGTACGAAGCTGTCGTTGCGGCTCTTTCCTTCGCTGGTCTTGATGGTCTTCAGGTCAGCCAAGGGGAAGACGATGGCCTGGAAGTCATTGCTCCAATAGGGGTCGCTGCTGTTGAAACTGACAGTCACCTGTTTCCACGGGCCGTGGGCCACCAAGCGGTTGGCCAGGATGCGCAGACCACTCCCCTGCCCTCTCAGCACGAGGTAGTCGTAGGAGGAGAGGTCGGCAAACTGGTTGTGGTCAACGTTGACGAAGCCGGCAATGGCTGTTCCGCCAGAGGCATTGACGCCAAAGTTCCAGTCCACATGCACTTGCTTGTCCACAGGCTGTGCGTCGGCTCCTGTGCCGTCCCACTCATGGAACATATTTGCGGCAAGCAGCTCCCAGCCGTCGGGCATCTCGAAGTCGTCGATATTGACAAAGCTGGTAATCTGGTTGAGCACGCGGTCGGTGCGCACGGGGAAATACTGTGTGAGCAGTCGCTGGCGCTCGGCCATGTAGGTGCCGTCGACGGTGTAGAGCTTGCCTGGAGTCTGCCATTGGTGGACGTCGCGCCGATAGTCGCCCCAGCGTGCTGCCTCGCAGTAGAGGGCGGAGCTGATGGTTTGGTAGAGACTGTCCCAGACCTCGACAACGCTCTCCTCGCCCAGCAGCCCGTCGTCGGTGAGCAACTCCTTGGCGCGGCGCACGTAGCGGCGGGCAAAGTCGTCGTTGTGGAGCAGGTTGTGGAAGATGCCCGTGGGAAAGCTGTTTCCGTTGTTCTTCGAGAGCACGTTCTCGCGCTCACTCTCCAGAATGATTTCGGTGTCCCAACAGAGGAAGCGGAAGCCCTGACTGTCGGTGCCGCAGCGGCGGATGGCGTACCAGTTGTGGTGGTCCCAGTCGGTGTTGCCGGCATACTGGTTGATGAGCATGTAGTCGATGAAGGCATCGATGTCGAGGAGTGAGTCGGAGAGCATCTGATAGGCTTCGGAGGGGGTCGCATGGACTGTGTTCGAGCTGCTGCCGCCCACAACCCGGGCTGCATCCACCATGAGCTGCCAGGCATCGAGTGTGCCCTCGCTGGCCTCGGTATGGTTGCCGCCGTCTTCCTCTATCTTGACGACGTCGATGTCGGATTTGCTGCCGCCAAGATGGTCTTTGCCGAACTGGTCGTCGACGCGCTCTGCCAGGTTGTAGAGTCCCCAGTACATGCCGTTGAGCAAGAGGTGTACATAACGTGCGTTGACGCTGGTGTGGCCCATCTTCCGCTGTATGCGGCGTGCCCATACGTCGCGGGTGTACTGTGCCTTCTGGCGGTTGCTCTCGCCCCAGTGCTGCCAGGAATTGCCGAAATGGCAGCGCAGCACGAGCTGGTTGAACTTCTGGGGCTGATTGTCGCCAAAGAGCGGATATTGCAGCGTCTTCGGCCCGTATTCATCCTTGAAGACCAGCCGGAAGGAGTGCTTCGGATTCTTCTCTGCCAGACGGCCATGACCGCCATGCAGGCGCAGGCCGCAGGTGGTGGAGAAGTCGGCGGGTAAGCCGTCGGCGGACAAAGACGGAGAGGGGGCGTCGGCGGCGGACGAGTAGCTGAACAGCTCGATGCTGGCAGGCCTTGTCCAGCCGTGCCCGGTGGGGTCGCCTACCGGCGGGCCTGTAAAGATGTAGATGCCTCCGCGCTCAGGGTCGTTGACGTGGCTGAACAGGTTGTTGCGGTCGGTGACGATGCTCAGGACGGGCAGCTGTCTGAGGCCTTCGAGAATCTTGGGACGCAAGACGGGGTCGGTGGTCATCTCAGGATCCATCTCATAGTCGGCGGGAGCGGTGCCCCATATCTGGCAGAAGTCGCCCCATTGTGAGGGATAGCCCTCTGGAGTATTGCTCTGCTTGAGCACATCGGCGGGGAAAAGCCAAGTGGCGGTGACGACCGACGAGGTGCGCTCAAGGCCGTTGAAGGTTGCGGCGCGGAGGATGGTGGTTGTGCTGATGGTGAGGGGCTGAGCATAGACGGGGCTGGAAGGCGAAGGTTCGCTGCCGTCGAGGGTGTAGTGTACTGCTTGCCCCTCGGCTCCGCCGATGGTGAGGTCGAACGGTTCTTCGCAGAAGCCATGCTGCCGGCTAAACGTCGGCTGGGCCTGCAAGCCTGCTGGGAGGAGCAAGGCCAGAATGAGGAAGCATAGCGGGCAAACATGCCTGTTGCATGCTTGCCCGCTTGTGAATGTTTTCATCAATGAGATTACTTGATTACTACCTTTTCGATGCGGATGGTGCCGTCGCTCATCTGCTTGCGCAGGATGTTGACACCCTTCTGTGCGTTGTAGAGGCGGCGACCGTTGAGGTCGTAAACCTCGATGGCGCGAACCTTGACATTGGCAGCAGGAGCATTGTCGATGGAAGTGAGCACTTCCTCGTAGCCCTTGGCATAGTCGAAGCCTGCAGCAGCACCGCTGAGCATGATCTTCACATGGTCGAACTCGTACTGCGACTGTGCACCGAAGTTACAACCGAAGGTCAGGATACCATCCACAACCTCTACGGTGAAGACGTTGTCGTGGTGACCCACATACTGGCCGTGATAGTTCAGGGCAAGTGTATCAGCGAAGTTCACAGCGGGATCCTCTTCGATGCCTTCCTCAACCTCAGGCGTAGCAGAGGTCTTGATGAATGCATAGCCGTCGGTATTGTCGTCGTCAGCCCAGTTCGTGGCGTCGATGATGACATTGTAGATACCTGCGGGCAGGTCATAGACGGTCTGCTGCATGCGTACACGCTGGTGATACTTGGTGAAGGCAACATCCTCGGGCACACCCTCGATGTTACGCGGAGTACCACCCACCCAAATGGTGTTCAGCTCGCCAGAACCGATGGGCACATCCCAACCGGGAACATTCTCAGGAGAGTACTGTGCGCTCACCGACCATGCATAGATGTTCGGGTTCTTGGCAAACACGGTGAAGTTGTAGGTCTTCGTGATGGGCTCCTCAGTCTCGGGATCTACCTCGCCGGTAGGAGCGAAGAGGCTGTTGTCGCCATTCTTCATCTTGTTGTAGAACTCCAGCTTCAGACGGTTCTTCATGGCTTCAGCCAGCTCGTCGTCGTCGGTCAGGGCATTGTTGGCAAGAACGATGAGTTCGTCGTCCTCAGAAACACCCATCTCCATCAGACCTTCGGCACCCTGACGGACGCGGTCGACGAGTACCTCGATGCCGGCGTCGCCGGTGACAGACTCACCCTCGGAGAACATGGCAGCAGCCACCTTGGCAATCTGCTCCATCTCTGCGATGGCCTCGGAGAGCGTAGCGTCGTCCTTCACCACCTTGGCAGCCACATAGACGTTACCCTCGTCGTCGACGTCGGCAACAGCCCACTTTTCGGCAATGCCCTTCAGCTGTGCATAGAGTTCAGACTTGGCAAACTTGTTCTCGGCATTGTCGAGCACGGTCTGCATGGCGCTGGCAGCAGTGGTGTCGAACTTGTCGCACAACGTGCGGTGATCCTTCATGGCCTGAGCCTTTGCGTCGAGGTCGGCAGCAGCCTTCCTGAAAGCAGAGGGAGCGGTGTAGGCGGTCATCTCAGCCTCGTACTTGTCGATAGCGGCAACGAGTGCGTTGAAGATCTCACCGTCGTAGCGGGCAGAGTTGTTGCCGTCGCGCACGGCCTTGGCATTCTCAAGAGCGGTGTTCAGCAGCTGGGTCTCTTCGATGCCCACCTGGTTGGGGATGTAGCGCACGCTGGGGTTAGCCAGAATGATTTCGAAGAATCCCGTATTGCCTTCCTCGCTCTGGGCAGCTGTCCAGCGGAGCAGATAGTTGGCAGTAGCATCGGGGATGAACTGAATCTCAGTAACGGTAGAACCTGTTACAGCAGTTGTTGCGCCGTTGACATTGGGGTTGTTGTTGATCATCTGCGAAATGACAGGATCGCCAGCCTCGGTCAGAATCTGGAAGAGCGTGAGGTTGCCACTCTCCTTCCACATAGCGGTGTTGAAACGCACGTTGTACTTCTTGCCAGCCTCGAGCGGGAGGGGATAGCCAGCGGTGCTTCCATACTCCACATAGCCTTCGCGGTAGTAGAGACCCTTGGTGAAGTCGCCACCCTCGCTGAAGTTGAACATACGCGGGCCACTGCCATAGCTGCCGCCCTCAGCGGTGCGGATTTCCTCGCCGAAGGTCAGGATATAGCCCTCAGGAATGCCATTGGCCTCAGTCGTAGCGAAGTAGTCGGGCAACATTTCCTTGGGAAGGTCGTTCGGGTCGTAGACCACCTTACCCACGTTGATGTTGAGCGTGAAGGTGCTGTAGTCGTCTTCCACGAGAGGATCCTCTGAGAAGATCTTGTCGAGCTTCAGGATGTAGAGGCCGTCGGGGAGGTCATCGCCGCTGCGGACGAGGGTGACCTGCTCCTCGAAGCCCTCGGAGGGATTGACAGCGAGCGCCTTGCCATTGAGCGTGGCAACGAGCTTCGAGCAGTCGGCGGGCTTGTCGAAGGTAATCTTGAACTCCTTGATGCTGTTGGGCAGGTTGAACGAGCCGTCCTCGGGATCAGCAGCAATCACGGTAGGCTTCACGAAGTTGTAGGAATAGGCATCCTCCACAGTAATCTCATCGTTGAAGACTGCGGGAACGGTGAAGTCGGTAACGTCGCCACCAGGGCCAGAAGTGTAAACCAGATGGTAGGCAGCATCGGCGGGGTTCTTCAGCGAGACCTCAACCTCGGCATCTTCCTCCAGGCCATCCTCCAGGAAGATGTAGAAACGGCCGTCGGGGAATCCCTCAACAGTCATGATTTCCATAGCCTCGTTGTCGCTGGTCACGGTCACCATGTCGGTGGGGAAGAGGAGGCGGGGCTTGCCACAAGCCTTCACCAGCTCAGGAATGTTGGTGTCGAAACCGAAGTCTACCTTCAGCACATCCATGGAGTACTCGACGGTGGTGCCATATTTGTAGACCTCGAACTTGATGTTGTCGAAGTAGAAGTCGACATCGTTTTCACGATCCTTCGAGAGGTTGAATGCGATGGAGTGCATGGTGGTTTCACCCGACTGCTGTGCGGTGAGCGTGCCTTCAGCCGTGAAGGTCTGCCAGTCGGGAGTGGTGTTGATGGTGCCCAACATCTCATAGTGGATGTAGTCGCTGGGATCGCGGTGAGCCTGTGTGTCCATCGAGCCGTCGATGCTTGAGCGATAGTCGAAGCTGACACGATACTTGGTGTCGGGAGCGAGCGTCTCAGGCAGGTTAATCCAGAACTGGGCGTCCCAGTCCTGAGCAGCACCAGCAGCAGCGTGAACCTTCACACCACGGCTGCCGTCGCGGCCGTCGCCGTCGGTGATAGGCCATGCCACGGGGTCGGCATTCTCTTCCCTAGCCCAGAAGCAGCTGTTGTCCTCACCTTCCATGTCACCATTGGTGATGAGGTTGGTCCAACCTACCTGCTGCGCATTGCTCTGAGCCTCCACTTCCATGCTGGTGACTGTGACATTAGCCCAGTTGGCACCCTTGATGGCGTGCAGACGGACATAGCCCTTGTCCTTCTTGATTTGCTTCAAGTCGACAATAAGGACACCATCGTCGGTGTTGTTGCTGAAGTACTTTGAGCTCCAACCGTCTTTGGGGAACTCGATGAGCTTCGACTCTGCCTCGTCGGAATTCCACTGACCTTCGGGCACGTCGCGGTTGAGCAGCACACGGGGTGTGCCTTCAGTGTAGGTGATGACCAGCTTGCTGTAGAGCGAGAGGTCGGCTCCGTTGATAACGCTGGCGTCGCCATAAGGCTGGCCAGTAGGTTCGCCGATGACCCATGCACAAGTGGCAGGTTCACCTTGCGATGCATCGATGCCATAGCCTTCCCATGTGGTAAAGGGGACCTCGTCGAGTGAGATCATCTTTCCGGCATTGGCATTCACAGCACCTGCCGCTGTAAGCAGCAGTGCAAGAAGCATTGAGTAAGTTTTTCTCATGTCGTTAAAAAATTAGTGTTTAGTTAAAAAAAATTGGTTTTCAGAATTCGCTTGCAAAGGTAAAGCCCTCCTGTGAGAAGGGCTTTATTGTTTGTTTCATAGTGTTTCAAATTTGTGCATAGCGGGGAAATGCGGCTGTTTTTTAAACTTAAACGTACTCCGAGGGGGCTACGCCGAAGTATCTTCTGAACACGGTGGAGAAATGTGCCAAGTTGGAGAAGCCTACCGTATAGGCCACCTGGGTGATGTTGATTTTCTGTTCTTTGAGCAGCCTTGCAGCCTGCTCCAGACGTATGTTGCGGATAAACTCGCTGGTGGTCAGGCCTGTCATCTCCTTCATCTTCCTGTGGAGCTGGGTGCGGCTGATGCCCACCTCGCTGCAAAGCATCTCCACATTGAAGTCGCTGTCGCTCAGATTCTTGTTCACCACCTTCATGATGCGCTCCATGAGCTGCTCGTCATTGCCCTTCACCTCGATTTGCTCCAGCTTGTCGGTCTGCTGCTGTGCACCGCTATATTTCCCTTTCAGGTGGAGACGGCTTTGGATGAGGTTGTTGATGACCATGTGCAGCTCTTCCATATCGAAAGGCTTGGCGAGGAAGGCATCGGCGCCGCGCTCAAGGCCCTCAAGGCGGTTGGCCACCTCGGCTTTCGAAGTGAGCATGACCACAGGCAGATGGCTGAGGTTCATGTTGGTCTTGATCATGCGCAACATGGTGAAGCCGTCCATCTCGGGCATCATGACGTCTGACACGACCAAGTCGTATTCATTCGTCAGCAGCTCTTTCAGTCCATCCTTACCGTTATGGCAGATGGTGAACTTATAGTACCGGCCCAACTCATTGGAGATGTAACGTCCTATTTCCTCGTCGTCATCCACGAGGAGCACACGGTGGCCTTTGCCCTGCGATTTGAGGGCAGCAGCCTGCGGCGCTTCTACTGCCGGGGGCGTAATCTCTATCTCTTCCGGTTTGAGATGCTCGTTGCCCAAAGGCAGGGTGACGATGAACATCGCGCCATTTTTGTCTGTACGGTTCTGAGCCTCTATGGTGCCGTGATGCATGTCGACAATCATCTTGCAGAGGTTCAGGCCTATGCCCGTGCCGTTGACATTCATGTCGCGGGAATTCTTGCCTTGGTAGAAGCGGTCGAAGATGCGCTTCACGTTAGCCCCGTCAAGCCCGGCGCCACTATCCGTCACCTGCAGTTTCATAGACTGCTCTCTTTTCTCTAGCGAGACGATAATTTCGCCGCCCTCTTTGCTGTACTTGAAGGCATTCGACAGCAGGTTGCTCACCACCTTGTCGAACTGGGTGCGGTCTATCCAGACCTCCAGCTCGTCGATTCCTTCGTGCTGGAAATGGAAATCGATGTTGCGCTCCTGGGCGGTATATTCATACATCTTAAACACGCCTGCCACGAAGTCCACCATGTTGGTAGACTGGCAATGCAGCTGCATCTGCTGCTTGTCAATCTTGCGCACGTCCAGAATCTGGTTCACCAGGTCGAGTATGCGTTTTGAATTTCGCTCGATAGTGTCGGCTGCAGCACTTTTCTCCAGCTTCTTCAAGGCAGAGAGAATGATGGTGAGTGGCGACCGGATATCGTGGGTGGCATTGATGAGGAACTTCATCTTCTCTTCGTCCAACTGCCGGTTGGCACGTCGGCGGTAGGTATAGAAGATATATGTCAGCAGCGAGGCCAGGATGAGGAAATAGATAAAGTAGGCCAGCGGTGAGCGGTACCAAGGGGCACGGACTGTGACCGTCACAACTTTCACCGGCGTGTATTCATCGCCCTGCTGGGCACGCACCTCTATTTGGTATGTTCCTGACTGAAGGTGTCCCAGCGTGAAGTCGTTCTTCCCTTCCGGACAACGTATCCACTCCCCTCCGTTGACACGGTATTCGAAGGTCAGGTCACGCGGATTGTCGAAGTTGAACTGCGAGAATGCCAGCGTGATAGTGTGGTCGAGATAGCTCACGGTAATGCTGCTGGTCTCTTCTACCGACTTGTCGGTCACGTGCACACCATTGATGACGGTGCGGCTGTCGACATACTGGTCGCCGACGCGAATGGCTGTGAGCAGCAGCGGGTCGAGCGCCGACCGGCTCTTCTGGATGTTGGCCGGGTAGAACGTGGTGAGGCCGTCGTTTTGGCCGAAACAGATGAAATCGTCATCCGCATGCATGCCTACACCGTAGATGTACTCCTTCTGCGTCAAGCCGTTACCATTCACATGGCCGATGAATGTGCCGCTCTGCTTCGAATACTGCCAGATGCCCTCGGAAGTAGAGCACCAGACGTCGCCGTTGTTCGACTGGACAATATAGTTCACCACCTTGTTGGCCAATATCTCGCTGGCTGGGAAACGCTCCACGCTCTTCTGTCTCCGGTCGTAGAGAAACAATCCCCGGTCGGTACCGATGGCGATATTGCCGTCAGAGAGTTCACACACATCGTAGCACATGATGCCTCTCAGCAGCGACTCCCAGCCCTGCGAGAGGAAACTCTGTGTCTGGGGGTCATAGCACGACACGCCCGAAGACGTGGCCATCCACAGCAAGCCCTGACTGTCGACACTCATACCCATCACCCAGTTATTACAGAGGTAACCGTGCACGCTGTCGCCATTATTAATATTGTGGTTTTCCAATATGCCCGTCTGGGGATTATACACGCAGAAGCCCCGTGAAAAGACAGAAATATAGATGTTTCCGCTTTCGTCGCTGGTCATATCGTTGAACTTGTCGCAGTCGAAGTTCACCTTCAAATCGTAGTGACCTGTCAGCGGGTCATAGCTGTAGAGACCGTCGTCGGTACCAATCCAATAGCGACGCTGCTTGTCGCGGAAGATAAACTCTACAGCATCGGGAGCAGAGGGTTGGGCCACCACATGCCCCTTGCGGTCGAAGCCATAGACTCCTACTCCCTGCACGGTGCACCAGACCCTGCCGCCGTCGCCCAGGCACACCGAGGAGATGGTGCTGCCTAGCCGTATGCCCTGAGCCTCGAAACTCCAGCTATTGAACTGCAAGGGCTTCTGCGGCACCATGAGCAATCCCTTGCGATGACAGCCTAGCCACAGGTTTCCCCAGCGGTCGGACAGCAGACTGACCACCTTGGCCGTGCCGGCATCTATGCCCATAGCATTAATGCCAAAGGGTTCGAGCTTGTATGGAGATTCGTTCTTAATCTGGAAGACTCCCCACCCTCGTGAGCCTATATAGATGTCACCAGCCTCATTGACACACGCTCCTGAAAAGACGATATCCTTTCCGGTTACGGCCTGCATGTTGACGTCGGCCTTGGAGAGACGTCCATTGCGAAAAGACAGAATACCATGCTGGCAGATAATCAGCAGCTCGTCGCCCAACTCTGCAAAAACCAGAGGCGTGCCGGCCTCGGACATATATACCGCCTCCTTGCCGTTTTCCTGCATGGTAATCTTCCCGTCGTAAGAACTCATCCACAGCCGGCCGCGTGAATCTTCGTAAATCTGGTCAAGATAGCTGCCCACTCCTCCAACGGCCATCTTGGTCAATTTGCCGTCGGCTCCTATGGAATAGCAACCATAGCCAGCGGTACCGGCCAGGATGGTACCATTGCGAAGCTGTATCAGACTACCTACATGAGGCTTCACGCTATCGGGGAAGACACAATGCACAAAAGACTTAGTGGCTGCATCGTAGCGGTCCAGTCCCCTGCTGGTGCCTACCCACAGACAGCCGTCACGGTCGCAAAGTAAACTCACTACCATGCTGTTGCATAGCGAGGTGCTGTCGGCATCGTCATGTAGAAAAACCTGGAAACTATAGCCGTCGTAGCGGTTCAAGCCATAATCGGTAGCTATCCACACCGACCCTTGGCGGTCTTGACACAAAACAGAGATCAGACTGCTGGAAAAACGGTCGCTGGATATGAAGTGCCCCGTCTGTGCCCATGCCATAGTGCACAGCATGGAAATTGCAACAGACAAGAAGACAAAACGTCGTTTCATTGTTATGGTAAATTATATGAAAGTAGTAGTTTTCTCGTTAATTGGATGCAAAGGTACAAAAAAAAGATGATTCAACCCGCATAAAATCCTAATTATTTTTTGTAACATAGTGTTTTTCTGGTGTTGCAAATATCCGTTTTGACAACCTACTGTTCAAAAACGAAAGGCGGCCTCCTATATTCGCATACGGGAGACCACCAACAATTAGTTTTACCATAACTAACGATAACTAACTACTAACTAATAACCTTGCAATGTGTGATTTGATAAACTTATGAAGAAAATCTCTATTTTCCTTTTGCTGGTGCAAAGGTACAAAGTTTATTTCATACACGCTAGCGTATACGTTCCCATTACTTTCATTTTCGTAAAGCAGAAAAATAAATGGCATTTCTTTTCGAAAAACAAAGAAAAAAGCACTAATATTAGCTGAAAAGACTTGAGATTACAGCGTCGCTGACAAAAAGTCCCTCTCGCGTCAGCCTCAAATGGTTGTCCTCCTCACATAGCCAGCCACACTTCATCCACTTGCTTGCCTGAGAGAGACACCAGGCTCGCCTGGGAGCCGGAAGCTGCGCCAAGGGCAAACCCTCGCTGGTGCGCAAACGGGTCATCACCTGTTCGTCATAGAATGTATCATCGTCTAAGTCTTCACCCTCAGCGGGTAAGCTGCCTTTCCCTATGGTTCGGATATAGGCATCAAGGTCCGACACGTTCCATTGCCGATGTCGTTTTCCGTCGTAGGAGTGGGCACCAGCACCGATGCCTAGATAGGCAGTATGGTTCCAGTAGCTGCTGTTATGGCGTGAGCGAAAGCCCATTCCGTTCTTTTTCTCTCCCTCCTCTATCTTTGCAAAATTACTCAGCTCATAGTGTTCATAGCCAGCCGACTCCAGGCGGTCTTTCAGGTCGTAGTACATCTGGCGCTGTATTTCCTCGTCAAGCTCACTCACGCTTCCCTTCTCCAGCATGCGGCTGAGCGGAGTGCCCGGTTCATAACTGAGGGCGTAGGCCGAGATATGCTCCACCCCGAGCGACAAGGCGGCATCGATGTCGGCGTGCCATTCCTCAATGGTCTCATTCGGAAAGCCGTACATCAGGTCGATGCTGATGTTGGAGATGCCGGCACCTCGAAGCAGTCCGACAGCTGAAACCACTTGCTCGGCCCTGTGACGGCGGTGCAGGAAACGCAGACGTGCGTCGCTGAAGGTCTGCGCACCCATGCTCACCCTGTTGACAGGCAGCTGCGACAACATCTTCACAAACCCATCGTCAATATCATCGGGGTTACACTCCATAGTGACTTCAGCCTCAGGCGACACATCATACACATTATATATATATAGGAAGAGGCGGCGAAGCTGCTCAGCCGTCAGAAGACTGGGCGTCCCCCCACCCAAATAGACCGTGTCAATCTGCCGGGAAAAGAGGGCGTCGGCAGCACGCAGACGCATCTCTGCACAGAGCGCATCTACATAGTCCCGGCGCCTCGAAAGGCACGTCGTAGAGTAGAAGCCGCAATAGATGCATCTGCTCCTGCAAAACGGTATATGAATGTATAATCCTGCCATAATCAGCTGCAAAAGTACTAATTTTGCTTAATATTTAAAAGGTTTTCTTGGTTTTTCGGCAAAAAATGACTAATTTCGGGCCGTTTTTTGAAAAAGACCATTTAAACAACACCTAATTATACTAAAAAACATGAAGATTTATCAGACAAACGAGATCAAGAACATTGCACTTATTGGCAGTGCGGGTAGCGGCAAGACCACTCTTGCCGAGGCTATGGTCTACGAGGCCGGCATCATCAAACGTCGCGGCACCGTAGAGGGTAAGAACACCATGAGTGACTACTTCCCCGTGGAGCAGGAGTATGGCTACAGCGTCTTTTCGACAGTGTTCCATACTGAGTGGAACGGCAAGAAACTGAACATCATCGACTGTCCAGGAAGCGATGACTTCGTAGGTGGAGCTATCACCGCCCTGAATGTCACCGACCAGGCACTTATTCTCGTCAACGGTCAGTATGGTCCCGAGGTGGGAACGATGAACGCATTCCGCAATACCGACAAGCTGCAGAAACCCGTCATCTTCCTGGTGAACCAGCTCGACCGCGAGCATTGCGACTTCGACCAGATCCTGCACCAGATGCAGGAGACCTACGGCAAGAACTGCGTCCCCGTGCAGTATCCCATAGCCACAGGTCCCGATTTCAACAGCATCATCGACGTGCTGCTCATGAAGAAGCTCACATGGAAGGCTGAGGGCGGCGCACCCACCATCGAGGACATTCCTGCCGACCAGGCCGACAAGGCTCAGGAGATGCACGATGCACTCGTAGAGGCAGCTGCCGCCGGCGATGATGCCCTGATGGAGAAATTCTTCGACACGATGGAGCTGAGCACCGACGAGATCCGCGAGGGCATCCGCAAAGGTCTCATCACCCGCAGCATCTTCCCCATTTTCTGTGTCTGTGCAGGCAAGGACATGGGCGTACGCCGCCTGATGGAATTCCTCGGAAACGTCGTTCCCTTCGTTAGCGAGATGCCAAAGGTGAAGAACGCCGCTGGAGCAGAGGTTGCTCCCGACAGCAACGGCCCCGAGTCGCTCTTCTTCTTCAAGACCGGCATCGAGCCCCACATCGGTGAGGTCAGCTACTTCAAGGTGATGAGTGGAACCGTCAAGAGCGGCGACGACCTGACCAACGCTGACCGCGGCTCAAAGGAGCGCATCGGCACACTCTATGCCTGCGCCGGAACAAACCGCGTACAGGTAGACCAGCTCAACGCAGGCGACATCGGCTGCACCGTGAAGCTGAAGGACGTGAAGACGGGCAACACCCTCAACGGCAAGGACAACGCCGACTGGCGCTTCGACTTCATCAAGTATCCCAACTCGAAGTTCTCGCGTGCCATCAAGGCCATCAACGAGAGTGAGACGGAGAAGATGATGGCTGCTCTGAACAAGATGCGCCAGGAAGATCCCACGTGGGTGGTGGAGCAGTCGAAAGAGCTGCGCCAGATCATCGTTCACGGACAGGGTGAGTTCCACCTGCGTACGCTGAAATGGCGTATGGAGAACAACGAGAAGATTCAGATAGAATACCAGGAGCCGAAGATTCCTTACCGTGAGACCATCTCGAAGATGGCACGTGCCGACTATCGCCACAAGAAGCAGTCGGGCGGCAGCGGACAGTTCGGCGAGGTGCACCTCATCATCGAGCCTTACACAGAGGGCATGGAGGATCCCGTGAGCTTCACCATCAACAACCAGGAGTTCAAGATGAACATCAAGGGCAAGGAGGAAATCGACCTCGAATGGGGCGGCAAGCTCGTCTTCATCAACAGCGTCGTCGGTGGTGCCATCGACCTGCGCTTCATGCCCGCCATCCTGAAGGGTATCATGCAGCGCATGGAGCAGGGCCCGCTCACCGGCAGCTATGCCCGCGACGTGCGTGTCATCGTCTACGACGGAAAGATGCACCCCGTCGACTCCAACGAACTATCGTTCATGCTCGCAGGACGTAACGCCTTCTCCTTGGCATTCAAGGAGGCCGGACCGAAGGTGCTGGAGCCTATCTACGACCTCGAGGTGCTCGTGCCCGGCGACTATATGGGCGACGTGATGAGTGACCTGCAGGGCCGCCGTGCCATCATCATGGGTATGGACAGCGAGGCAGGCTACCAGAAGCTCTCGGCCAAGATTCCTCTCAAGGAGTTGGCCAGCTACTCCATTGCCCTCTCGTCAATCACAGGCGGACGTGCATCGTTCCAGACCAAGTTCTCCAGCTACGAGCTTGTGCCGAACGACATCCAGCAGGCTCTCATCAAGCAGCATGAGGAAGAGATGAAGGATGAGGACTAATCCCCCACCCTACGTCCATCAAACAATATCCTCTCCCGCCACCAACGACGGGAGAGGATTTTTGTTGAAACAGCCAAAGTTGAACGATAAGCGGGCGCGGCCATTTGCTTTTGTATCAGTCTTAATGCAGTAGGCTAGAAAGCGGGGAACTGCGGGTTGCAGATATCCTTGACGGCCATGCATTCCATTTCCACCAGCCAGCCTACGCGGCAGACAGGCGCATGGACAATAACGACCGGCTTCTCAGGGAAGCGCTCCTCATAGAGCCGGCGCACGGTGGAATAGTCGGCAGGGTCGCGAAGATAGACAATCATGTGGGCCACATCGTCATACGAGCAGTCGGCCTCCTTGAGCAATGCTTCCACATTCTCCCAAAGGCGGCGCGTCTGCATCTCGACGTTCTTGGGATAGACAATCTGCCCTTTGTTGTCGATGCTGGCCGTACCGGAAATGATGGCATGCCGACGGTCACCGTAGTCGATGTAGGTGCCCCGCTCGAAGGATACGCCGTAGTCGCTGGTGCGATTGAGGTGTGTCGATGCATATAAATAATGTACCTGTTCATTATTTATATTAGCCACTGCATAGTTGTCCATCTGGGTGAGCACGCAGGGGTCCTGCGCCCTTCCGCCGATGCCCGTCGAGGCGATGAAGTGGGTGTCGTAGGTGAGACCTTGTGTGAAGAACACCTGATTGCGCGCACGAACGACGCCGCCATAGTTCAGGTCGATGTCGTTCACGAAGAGCCAGGTGCGCATGCAGTTCGCCTCCAGCTTGCAGCCCTCTTGAGCCAGCTGCATGATATACTCGTTGAAGAGCAGGCGGGTCTGGAATTCAGAGTTGGCTGCAAGATTATGGGCGGAGCCGTTCCAGAGATGGCGGTAGTGGCCCTTCTCCGAACCATCGTTTCCCGACAACGACTGCACCTCGTAAAGTCCTCCGGCTGTCAGCCGTGTGCTGACATTCGTCATCAGATAGGCCCAAAGCGCGAGCTTCGTACCGTCGAGCGGTGCCTGCTGGATGATGCTCTTGGCGCAGTCGCTGGTGTCGGCAGCCAGTATGTCGTCGGCCTGGTTGGCGGCATCGCTCAGGAAATAGCGTTTGAACACAGCTACCGCTCCAGGAACTTGCTCGCTGATAATCTGCTGCCAAGTGTCGAGAACGGCATCGAGCTGCTGCTGATAAGATAAGGTGGTGTCCGTCACGCGTATCATGAGATGATACTCGTTGACAGTTCCTTTCTCGAATGTGAATAACCTTGCCTCTGTTCGTTGGTATAGCAATGTTTTGTACATAGTCCTAAATTTGGCTGCAAAGGTACGAAAAAAAAGCAAACTGACCAAAAATTATTTGCCAGTTTGTTTTTTTTTCGTAACTTTGCACCCCAGATGAAAAGAAAGCAAATGGTAACAATATGGGACAAGCGGATGGCTTCGCTCGCTATCTGCTGCGCTTCGTTGTGCTGTCCCGCCGTATGGGCGCAGGGCGATGGTTCCCAGACCCCTGCCGTCATCATGGCCGAGAGCGACTCCCTGCCTGCCGACTCAGGCGCGCTGGCTTCTGTTGAGGACTTGGTCTTCGATGGCGACGAGGAGACCTTGGATGGCCTGCAGCAGATGGCTCAGGGCGAAGGTCTGGGGCTGCACGAGCAGCTGAAGGAGAAATACGTCGAAGGTTCGGCGGAGTTCATGTCGCTGGTGGCGCTGGCGCTGGTCATCGGCCTTACCTTGTGCATCGAGCGCATCATCTATCTGACGCTGTCGGAGGTGAATGCCAAGAAGCTGCTGGGCGACATCGAGAAGAAGCTCGATGCAGATGACGTGGAGGGTGCCAAGACCATCTGCCGCGAGACGCGCGGCCCCGTGGCGGGCATCTGCTACCAGGGGCTGATGTATGCCGACGAGGATATGGCCACCGTAGAACGCGGCATCGTGAGCTACGGCACCGTGCTCTCAGGCCGTCTGGAGAAAGGCTGCTCGTGGATCAGGCTGATGATAGCCATTGCCCCCTCGCTGGGATTCCTGGGCACGGTCATCGGCATGGTGATGGCCTTCGACCATATCCAAGAGGCGGGCGACATCAATCCCACCATCGTAGCCGAAGGCATGAAGGTGGCCCTCATCACCACCATCTTCGGTATTGTCGTGGCGCTGGTGCTGCAGATATTCTACAACTACATCCTCTCGAAGATAGAGCGCATCACCTCGCAGATGGAGGAGAGCGCCATCACCCTGCTTGACATCTTGTTGAAACGGAAAAAGCGCCTGGGAGCATGATCAACTACGCCTCGCCTGTCTTCGTGAGCATTGTGCTCTACACCATCTACGCGCTGCTGCTGTTGGCCGCCGGGCTGACCGTGTGGTCGGTGGTGCGCAGCATCCGTCTGCAGGGGAAATGTGAAGACGAGGCTGCGAAGGGGCTCCCCCAGCGAAGCATCGCCCTGATGACGGCGGCCCTGCTGCTGGTCATACTCGGTGCTGCCTGGCTGTTTTCCGACACGAAGCCCCTCCATGTGAACGGCAAGACGTTCAACGACGTGTTCTGGCTGCGCATAAGCGACATGCTTATCTTCACCCCGATGGTGCTGGTGGCCGTTATTGCCGTGCTGATGGGCGTGGCAGAGATTTTGAGGAGGAGGAACCATGTTTAAGAGACCGCGCAGGGATGTTCCCGGACTGAACACCACGTCGACAGCCGACATCTCGTTCATGCTGCTGATTTTCTTCCTCGTCACCTCGTCGATGGACACCGACAAGGGGCTGCCGCGACAGCTGCCACAGCCCGAGGACATGCTGATGGAACAGGAGGTGGAAATCAAGAAGCGCAACGTTTTGGAGCTGCAGCTCGATGCCGCCGACCGGCTAAGCTGCAACGGCGAGCCTACCGACTACGAGATGCTGACTCAGCGTGTGGAGGAGTTTGTGGCCAACAGGCTCGACGACCCTGCGCTGCCGGAGAAGAGCGAGCGCGAGGTGCACTTGTTTGGGCGCATCAGGGTGAGCGACCGCCACGTCATCGCCGTCACTACCGACAGCCTGACCACCTACAACGCCTACTTTCAGATGCAGAACGCCATCGTGAGGGGCTATTACCACCTTCGCAACGAACTGGCACGCAGCCGATTCGGACATGCCTACGCCAGCTGCTCGCAAGAGGAGCGCGATGCTATAGCCCTAGTCTATCCGCAGCGCATCAGCGAAAGGACTACATCTCCTGGCCTCTCAGAGGGGGAGAGAATCGAAGGGGACAAAGGACAGAAATGAAGTAGAAAGAAAATGAGAAACGGCCTTTTTGAACGGAACGACGGAGCGCGCGAGATGCCTGGCCTGAACATGGCCTCGCTGCCCGACCTTATATTCACCGTCTTGTTCTTCTTCATGATAGTGACCCACATGCGTCACGACGAGCAGAAGGTGTACTACCAAGTGCCGCAGGGCACGGAGCTGCAGAAGCTGGGTCACAAGGGCAGCATCGTCTATATCTACGTGGGGCGTCAGCCCGATGCCCGCAAAGGCGAGGGCGACTTCTTCATCCAGCTGAACAACCGGCTGGCCAAGGTGAGCGACATCAAGGCGTTCATCGAGGAGGAGCGGCAGCGCATGTCGGCCGACGACCAGGCACGCCTCACGGTGAGTCTGAAGGCCGACGGCGACGTGCCCATGAGCATCATTTCCGACATCAAGCGCGAGCTGCAGCAGGCGTATGCCCTGAAGCTGAACTACTCGGCCACAGAGAAGGCAAACCTAAAAGACAATTGAGATATGGCAAATGTAAAACTTGACAGGCTGGACGTGCAAATCCTGAAACTGATTGCCGACGACGCCAGAATCCCCTTCCTGGAGGTGGCACGCTTGTGCGAGGTGAGCGGAGCCGCCATCCACCAGCGCATCCAGAAGCTGACCAACTTGGGCATTCTGAAAGGCTCGCATTTCATCATCGACCCCGAGAAGGTAGGCTATGACACCTGTGCCTTTATCGGCTTGAACCTGAAGAACCCCGAGTCGTTCGATCAGGTGGTGGAGCAGTTGAAGAAGATGCCGGAGGTGGTGGAGTGTCACTACACGACGGGAAACTACGACCTGTTCATCAAGATCTACGCCAAGAACAACCACGACCTGCTCGACATCATCCACGACAAGCTGCAGCCCTTGGGGCTGGCGCGCAGCGAGAGTCTCATCTCCTTCCACGCAGCCATCAACAGGCAGATGCAGCTGCCCGAGCTGGAAGTTCCTTCAGAGGAGTAAGGTCTTGGCTTATTGACGGATATAGTCGACGAAGGCATAGTCTTGGCTATGCCGTTCGTCGGCTTTGTGATTCTCGCGCCATACCTCCTTCCATCCGTTGCTGTAGTCGGGGAAGAAGGTGTCGGCCGCTGCTGGCAAGTCGTCGATTTCGGTCAGGCAGAGACGGTCGGCCTTGTCTAGAAGTTGTTTGTAGAGACTGGCTCCTCCGATGATGAAGACCTCCTCGTCGGGCTGGCAGGTGGCCACGAACTCGTTCCATGAGCTGAAACATTCGCACCCCGGCAGCTCCTTCCGTCCTCGGGTGAGCACGCAGTTGCGCCGGTTGGGCAGCGCGCCCTTCGGCAGACTCTCGAAGGTGCGCCGCCCCATGAGAATGGTGTGCCCTGTGGTCAGCAGCTTGAAGCGCTTCAAATCGTTGGGCAGCCAGTAGATGAGTTTATTCCCATAGCCGATGGCCCTGTTGCGGGCTACGGCCGCTATCATGCTGATGGTCATCTTATCGGGTCTTGCTGTATTTCCTTCCGTTGACCATATAGATGCCGGCGGGCAGACGGTCGAAGTGGTCGATAGTGCCCACCTTCAGTCCGCGCAGGTCGTAGACGTCGCTGCTGGCTTCGCTGGCCGTCGTGTTGATGCTATGGATAGCATCCAGCTCGGCAATTTTGAAGCGTGTGTTGTCCAGATAGTTCATGCGGCGCGTGAACCAGTCGTCGAGATACTCCATCTCGTCGTCGAAGTCCAGCTTGTGGCCTGCCACGTCGCTGTCGTAGCTCCATTTGTCGTATTCGCGCTGGGCGGCTCCGCAGGTCTTGAACTCGTCGAGATAGTTGCGGAAGCGGTTGAGGATGCTCTCTGTGGCCAGGTGGTTCTGCCGCAGCTGGTAGTAGCGCAGGCGCACCTGCTCGTTGAAGTTCTCGGCGTTGGTGTCGCGCAGGCGCTTGAAGAGGTTGTAGTCGCCGTGCTCGTAGTTGGTGATGAACTTGGCGTAGTCCTGTTCAGGGCCGAGGAATGCCTTGTGGAAGTACTCGTCGCTCCAGCGCTGGCCGCAGGTGGCGTCCATGTCCCACACGCCGAAGGTAATCTTCTTGTCCACCTGCTTGTCGTAGACGGCGAAGAACATGTTCTTTCCGTGATTGTCGGTCGAGAGGATGGTCTCCATCAAGATGTAGTAGTCGATGACTACAGGCAGGTCGAAGTACTCTGAGAATTGCTCTTTGAAGTTGGCGTTCGTCGATGTGCAGACGAAGTCTACGGCGTTGTAGAGTGTCTCCCAGTCGGTGGTGTAGCCATAGTCCTCGAAGTCGGGATATTTCACCTGGTAGTTCTCCCACATCTCGCTCCACTCATAATAGTTCGACGGATGGCGCCTGGGGTAGTTCCTGTTGTCGGTGTCGTGGCCCATGAACACGCCGTAGCTCCAGTCTTTCGACTTCCACAGCTGTCCGTGCACCTCCTGTGTGTCCTCGTCTATTTTCTTCAGCTTCATCTGCTTGCGGTCCATGTTCTCGGTCATGCAGTAGATGCCTCGGTAGTCGTCGTTGAGAATCAGCTCCACGAAGTGGCCGCGCGTGCCCGTCATGGCTTTCTTCTCCTCTGCGAAATAGTAGGGCTTGGCGCAGTAGTCGTTCCACAGGTCGGTCAGCACGCGGTTGCGTATGCGGCTCATGTCCACCTGGCACGACTCCAGAATCCAGCTGTTGTCGTTGCGCATGCCCATGAACGAGGTCTCCAGCTTCTCTCCCTTTGCGTCTTGCAGCTTCACGTGGTAGTTGCGCTTGTGCTTGCCGCCGCCGTTGGTGATGCCTCCGCGCCACTTGGCCTTCATCTGCATCGTCTCGGGTACGGGCTTGTCGGGTTCGTGCACGACGATGGTGCCGTCGGAATAGTTGTCGTTGAACGTACCGGTAATCCTCACTACAGGCAGCGAGGTGAACGTGACGTTCTTCTCGATGGTGGTGCCGTTCTTGTCGGCGACGCTGAACCGGTAGGTTCTGCCAGCACGCACGGCGCTGAAGCGGTAGTCGGTGCCAGGCTCTACGGTGGTGGCGCCTATCTTCAGCGTGCCGCAGTCCTCGCGCTTGGTGTAGTCCACGCGGGCGGTGAGCTGGCTGCCGAACTTCTCCAGCGGAATGGTGCAGAGGTAGAGGTCGAGCGACCCCACGTAGACGGGTGCATGGCCGTCGATGGTCAGACCCTGCAGGGCTTTGGCCAGCGGGTCGATGGTCATGTTGGCTACGCTCATGCGTACTGACTCGAGGTTGTAGAAGTTGTTGCCAGCCTGCGTGATGAGGGCTTCTATCTCGTTTGGCGAGAGATAGTCGGCCAGCTCCTGGCGAATCTTCTCCTTCTCGCCCTCAATCATCTCTTCCTCCGTGCCGTGATAGAGGAGGCCTACGTTGTCGAAGGCAATCCAGTTGGCCGTCGTATGCTCGTTGTACAGTCCCAGCGTAAGCACTCCGTCGTCGCCTACGGTCACGTCCAGACTGTAGAACTCGGGGCGCTCAGAGCCTGAGCTGCAGGCCACCGACTGGTCGTTGGCAAAGAAGTAAACCCCTTCGGCAGGCGTGCCGAAGTCGCTGGCGTTGTAACCCTGCAGCACGGCGATGACATCGACAAACACTGTGTATCCGCCTGCGGGCAGATGTCTGATTGTCTGGAAGATACGGCCGTCAGAGAGGCCGCCGCTCCATTGGCTCTGCCAGCGCTCCAGGAAGGGCGAGGAAACCATGGATACCAGCGAGCCTTCCTCGTCAAAGTGTTCGTAGTCGCCAAAGCCTGGGTCGCCCCATGAGGGTCCCTCAACCGACCATCCGTCGGGTGATTCGGTGGTAGCATCCAGCCACGAACTTACGTAGAATCCGTCTTCAGAAGCGTTGGGCTGAAGCTCGGCCAGAGGGGTGCCGTCCTCCTCGGTGAAGAAGAATCTCTGGTTCTGGCTGGGGATTCCCAGATTGGAGTATGTGCCCACGCAGTAGCTTTCGACGCGCACGTCCCAGATGTGATCCCACATGCCATAGTTGTGGATGGCATAAGTGCCGTCATCCTCTAATTCCAGGTACCAGTAGGAGTAGCCGTCAACCGTCTCGTCGGTCATGCAGACATAGCGGAGCAGCTGTGGGGAGTCCTGTCGCTGGCCGTCGTAGGTGACATACTGCCCCGTCTTCGCATTCTGGATGGTGACGACGTTGCCGTATGCTACCGAGATTATCCACGCCGACTCATCGCGCTGGTTGGCTACGGTCTGATAGTAGAGCGGGGTGTTCTTGCCTGCCGAAGCGCCGTCGGTGACGCATCCCTGCGTGAACTGCTGGCAGACAATATGATAGCGCTGGCCAGCCTCAAACTTAGGAAAAGCCATGAGGCTGGCAGCGCCCAGAATAGTTAGTAATAGTAATGTGAATCGTTTCATTATGGTAATTAGCTGTTTAATAGGCGAAAAGCGGGTAGTCCTTCATCTTTTCGTTCACACGCTGGCGCACGCTTGCGATGACCTCCTCGTTGGTGGGGTCGTTGAGCACCTCCTCAATCCAGGCGGCAATCTGCACCATGAGGTCTTCCTTGGCGCCGCGCGTGGTGATGGCAGGCGTGCCCAGGCGGATGCCGCTGGTCTGGAAGGCCGAGCGCGTGTCGAAGGGCACCATATTCTTGTTCACCGTGATGTCGGCAGCCACAAGGGCGTTCTCGGCCACCTTGCCCGTCAGGTCGGGATATTTCGTGCGCAGGTCGACGAGCATGGAGTGGTTGTCCGTGCCGCCGCTGACGATGCCAAAGCCACGCTTCACCAGTTCCTCGGCCAGCACCTTCGCGTTCTTCTGCACCTGCTTGGCCCACTCCTTGAACTCGGGCTGCAAAGCCTCGCCGAAGGCAACGGCCTTGGCGGCGATGACATGCTCCAGGGGACCGCCCTGCTGGCCGGGGAAGACGGCGCTGTTGATCAGGGTCGACATCATCTTCGTCACGCCCTTCGGAGTCTTCAGGCCCCAGGGGTTCTCAAAGTCCTTGCCCATGAGGATGATGCCGCCGCGAGGGCCGCGCAGCGTCTTGTGTGTGGTCGAGGTCACGATGTGTGCCCATTTCACGGGGTTCTCCAGCAGTCCGGCGGCGATGAGGCCAGCGGGATGAGCCATGTCTATCATCAGCAGGGCGCCCACTTTGTCGGCAATCTCACGCATGCGCTTGTAGTCCCACTCACGGCTGTAGGCCGAGCCGCCGCCGATGATGAGCTTCGGCTTGTGCTCCAAGGCCAGCTGCTCCATCTCGTCGTAGTCCACGCGGCCCGTCTCCTTCGACAGGTTATAGCCCACGGGCTTGTAGAGGATGCCGCTCGTGTTCACCAGCGAGCCGTGCGAGAGGTGGCCGCCGTGGGCCAGGTTCAGACCCATGAACGTGTCGCCGGGCTTCAATACGGCCAGCAGCACGGCAGCATTGGCCTGTGCGCCGCTGTGGGGCTGCACGTTGGCATACTCCGCATCGAAGAGCTTGCACACACGGTCGATGGCAAGCTGCTCCACCTCGTCCACCACCTGGCAGCCGCCGTAGTAGCGGTGGCCGGGATAGCCCTCGGCATACTTGTTGGTCAGGTAGCTGCCCATAGCCGCCATCACCTGATCGCTCACAAAGTTCTCACTGGCAATCAGCTCAATGCCTTTCAGCTGGCGCTGATGCTCTTTCTCAATCAACTCAAAAATGGCGTTGTCTCTGTTCATCTTTTAGCCTTTTTCTATAATGTAATAGGTATATGTCCCTTTTAGACTGCAAAGGTACAAACAAAATGTGAACCCACCAAACATTGCCCCGTAATTTTTTGGGAGCAGTAGCAAAACCTGGTTGGTAATTTGCTTATTTGGAGAATTATTCCGACCATTCGCAGCATGGAAGATATCTTTCTTCATATATAGGCTTACTAAGCTGTTCGCATAAGAGCCACCAACCAGTTTTTGCTACTGCTCCACAAAGAAATCATGAAGATGAAAACCGTCATCATAGTTCTGCTCGCCAACATCCTCGGCTCGATTACTCTAAAAGGGGCAAACGCGCAATAGGCAAAGAATAAGGTCTGTTAAGCGGAGTTAATTGTATGACAGCGTTTTACGCGATTCGATTTAAGGTTTGTTTCGGTCTGTTTTGACCTAATTTAATCGGTGAAGCATTCATGGTCAACTGCTATGTCGTTGCCTAAAATAATGGTTCTCAAGTTCTATTATTATGCCCTTTCCCTACTAGAAGGATGATTATATTGACCATATTTTGTGCAAACCCTGCAACCCTGCGCTGGTGCTTTGTAATTCTTTGTTTTACAGCGAGGTAGAAAGTGTACACTTGAGGCGAAACCTTGCACTTACTATGCGAAATGTCTATATTCGTGATGCGTACTGGGAAATACGAACGCCGCTTGGGAAAATACGCACGCCGTTTGGGAAAATGCGCACGCTATTTTTTCGTCCCAAGGCTTGGGACTTTCTGCGGGAACTTTTGGACTATACATCAGGCTATTGGCGAAAGCATGAGCGTGGAGCAGGGTTAGAGCAGGGTTTGCAGCAAAGTGTACACCTGACAAACGGCTAAGAAACAGGAGGTTAAACGCTACTGGTGCAGGGTTGCAGGGTTTTGACTTTCCTGCCGTTAATACTTTAGCTTTTATCTTGACAAGCCCAATTCTTCTTGTCTGGACTGACCAGGTTCCATTGTTTGACAGACTAAGCCTCCCCCACTCTACTTGTTTTTTTTGCGTCGGATGGTGAAGAGGTCTTTCAGGCCGTTGAAGTCTTTCTTCATGATGATGCCTATGCCCTGCGTGTTCAGCGATGAATGGGTGAAATAGCGATCGTTGGTCTGGTTGTAGGCTTTCAGGGAAAGGCTGCCGCCAGGCGTAAGTACGTACTGTATGTCGAAGTCGCCGATGAAGGAAGGTGCTGCCTGTGTGGCGTTGTCGCGATAGCCGAACTGTCCGTTGATGAGCAGGCGGTTGTTGAGCATGCGGCCGCTGAAGAGTCCCTCGTATTCGGCATTATGCCAGCCCTCGTTGCCTGTGGAGATGTTTGCGCCGAAATTCCAGTCGTCGTTCTTGATGACCTGCGAGAGTATCTGGTTGATTTGCGAGGACACCGTGCTGGAGAGCAGGCTCTGCATGGCCAGCTCGGTCTGCCCGTAGCCCTGCGTGGAGGCGTTGTTGGCTCCCTGTGTGTAGAAACGGCCTATGCCCAGGAGATAGACCACCTGCTGGTTGAGCTCCTGCTCGCTGGCTATGATGGAGCGTATCATCTGCTCCTCCTCGCTGTTGACGGTGGGCATCTCCAGGTCGAACTCCACGCGCGGCTCGCCAGCCGTGCCCAGGATGTTCATCAGGCAGTTGACGCGGATGGTGTTGCTGGTGAAGGAGTTGCCCAGTCCGAGGTCGGAGAGCGACACGCCGTTGACGGTATGGCGGGCTTTCAGGTTGAGGGCGGCCTGCAGGGGGTCGCCTCCGAAGACGAGGCTGCTGCCTGGCTGGAACTGGAAGATTTTCTTGAGGATGTTCTGTATGGTCATGCTGTAGGTGCCGCGCTCCACGTTGTAGGTACCGAACATTTGGAAAGGGCCTTTGTTGTAATAGGACGCGCGCAGGACGCCGCTTCCGTTGAGCGTGATATAGTCGCCCGAGCGCTGATCCATGAGCAGGCGCAGCGTGGCATCGGGTATGGCGTTGATGCGCAGGTTTATGCGAAGGTCTGACCTCCCGCCGTCCTGAGCATTGTCTGCGCCAGAGGTCGAAGCCGCCTGTACGGGAAGGGAAGAGCCTTGCTCTTCATCGTAGTGGGCGGTGTTTCCCCTACCCCTCTGGCTAGCCTCTCCCCATGTGATGAACTGCTGGTTGCTGACGGCATCGGGCGAGGCGGCGTTGTAGATGAAGAAGGAGGGCGATGCGGGTGTGACGTCGCAGTCGATGACCACTTCGCCTGAGCGTCCGCGAATGACGGTCTGTCCGTCGGCCCAGATGGTGCCTCCGATGGTGCTGCCCGGCTCCAGCTGTGGGAAGTCGTAGGCCAGCAGATGGTCGGCTGTGCCTTGCAGGTCGAAGTAGAAGTCCTTCAGGTCGTGATGGCCCACGGCTCCGTCGAAGTGTATGGTGTGAAGGTCGCGGTCGTAGACGATGAAATCGCGGAACATGATGGTGTCGGGCACCATGCGCACGGTGTCGTCGTGGAAGGTGTATCTGGTGCCGAGAGGCGTGATGGTTGCCAGTCCGTCGACGACGGCCTCTCCGTTGAGGTTGATGCCTTTCAGCGGGCCGTGCACGCGGACGTCGCCATGAGCGTGGCCCTCGATGTGCCCCACGAAACTATTGGTGAAGGAGTGTACAAAGCCTATGCTAGTGCCTCGTGCGCGGATGCCCAGTTCTATCTGCTGCTGTCGGGGTGAGACGTAGCCGTCGATATAGGTCTGCGCGTCGGCGCCGTCGTCGATGAAGGCGTCAAGGTCTACCTGTCCTTCATCGGCATTCCAGAAGGCATGGGCTTCGAGCTTGCCCATGGGCGCATACTGGAAGAGGAAGTCGGGGACGAAGATGTCGGCCCAGGCCTGGAGGTTGTCGAACGCCTGGCAGATGTATGCCCGTCCTGTGGCCCGTCCGCCGAATTCCACGGAATGGAAATTGACGATGTCGAGCAGGGAGGCGATGTCCACGCCGCGCAGGTCGACGAGCAGGGAGTCGCCCTGACTGGTGGACGCGATGCCGTCGATGATGAGGTGCTCGTCGCCGTGATGGATGGTGAACTGGTCGACCATGAGTCGTTTCTCGCTGTAGAGGATGTCGCAAGGCTCCAGCTCCCAGAGCTGTCCTTTGACGGTCAGCTCCGAGGGCATGACGCGCACGTGGGTCTCGCGCAGCCCCTTGTCGTTCTGATAAAGGGAGGTGATGGTGTTCACGGTTCCGCCGTCGGTCCCTTCGGTGTTCAGGGTTAAAGTGGAGAACAGCTGACTGTCGGAGGTGTGTGCCGCCAGCTTCACATAGAGGGGCTTGCCGTTGTCGGTGAGGCGGGTCAGACTGGCGTTACACAGGCTGCTGTCGCCCTGAGTGGTGAGCCTGAGCGTGGCATCGTGATATTGGTCAGCTCCGTAGAGGAACGACGAGACGTAGGAGCTGACCTCGATGCTGCTGGTGGAGTCGCAGACTTGAGCGTTAAGATGCATGGGGCCTTCCAGGTCGAGGGGTATGCCTGTGAGCTTCTTCAGCCATTGGCTGTCGGTCAGTCGCATGGCCAGCACGAAGTCGTTGTTGCCCTGCTTGCGCTTTGTGGTCAGCATGGGAACGGCTGATGCCAGGCTCTGGGCCAACGTGTTCCAGTAGAACTTGCCCTGCAGCTCCATCTCGCCGAAGTCGCTGTTCAGGCGGAGGAAATGGCGTCCGTCGGCATAGCCCGATTTCACGTGCAGGTTGTCGAGGTGGTAGCGGGCGGTGTCGCCTTGTATCATGATGAAGTCGTCGAGGTCGACAGTACCTTCGGCATCGGCCAGCGAAGAGGCTGAGAAGTCGGCGTCGATGACAGCCGAGAAGACGGCGTCGCCCCAGTAGTCGGTCAGATGGAGGGTCTGGGGAGCTACGGAGCCGATGTTTCCCGTGAGGCGTATTCTGGGCGTCCGCGACGCGAGGCTGACGGAGCCCTCCACATCGGCAAGGAGGTTGGGGTCGTCGAGCTTGAGCTTCCCCTCAACCCCCTGTGGGCTGTAGGAGCCGTCGAGTGAGAGGTCGCGGTAGCTGTAGCCCTGCCAGTCGATGCGGGGCACGGCACCCTCTATGCCTATCGCCTGGCCACGTCCGCTGAGATGGAGGCGGGCAGCCAGGAGCCCGAAGGAAGGATGGGCGAGCAGGCGCTGCATGTCCAGGCTGTCGGTGCCCACGTCCAGCGTCCAGGTGTCGGCTTCAGGAGTCATGTCGCCATGCAGGGCGAGCTGTCCCAGCCCCGTGTGCAGGTTCCCCTGAGCGCTGATTCGGCCCAGGTCATCCTGATAGGCACTTCCGGCGAGGCTGACATCGCCCAGACGGTCGACGAGTGGCGAGACGGACGGGAGAAGGTCGTGCAGCTCGGTCAGCAGCTGGCTGGAAACGTTGAGCCGGCTGACGTTGGCCTGCCACCCTGCCTCGTGGAGTCTGCCCGACAGCTGCAGCTGAAGCGACTCGTCGGGAGAGGATATGTCCAAGTGCTGGCAGACGAGGCTTCTCACCCCTCCGCTGAAGGCGGCATCGACTTGCAGAGAATGGTCAGCGGGAAAATGTGCGGGCAGCAGACAGGCGAAGTCCCCAGGCACGAAGAAACACTTAAAGAGATTCACGTCATAGATTAGTGTATTCTGCAGGCTGTCAAGCTGATAGGTAGCATTTAATGAATCAACGCTCAAATGTGAGTTCTGCGTCTGTAAAGAGAGGTCGGAAAGCAGGGCTGCGTGCTTGTCGGCCTCAAGCTTGAAAGCCAGCTGGCGCAGCTCCAGCCCCGACTGCTCTTTCAGGGAGATGCGCTTGACAAGCAGGCTGAGCTGGTTGTCGTCGAGGGCACGCAGCAGGATATGTGCGCTGACATCGGAGATGCTCAGGTGGAGGGGGTTGAAGCGGCCTGGCGTGGAAGGGGCGTCGAGCTGGTCGTAGCCCAGCGCGAGGCTGCGCACGATGAGCGAGCCGATGCGCAGGTCGAGCTTGGAGGCATCGTCGTTGTCGGGCGAGGAGAGGGCGTCGACGGCAAACTGGTAGTTGGGTACTGCCCCAGCGCTGTCGCGATAGAGATGCAGGCGGGCACCGAACAGCTGGGCAGAGGATATGGACACACGACCGTCGAGCAGGGGCAGCAACTCCATCTTCACCGACATGCGGCGCACCTGCAACAGGTCCTCCTGCCGCTGGTCCTTGATGGCGACATCGTCGATGATGAGACGGTTGAAGAATCCCAGGTTGACACGCCCCACGCTCACTTCCGTGCCCAGCTTCCCGCTTACCGCGCCTTCCACCAGACGGCCTATCTGCCGCTGCATGAACGGGAGCTGGATGAGCACCACGAGCAGGACATACAGAGCCAGCACGCTCCATATTGTCCAGTTGATGATATGCTTGAACTTCTTCAAATTCGCTATTCCGAAATGGCAATTTTGGGCCACCACTTTATTTCGTGTTGCAAAATTACGACAAAATCTTTTCATTTTATTATTTTCTAGCACAAATTCTTCGTTTTCTTACTAATTTTTATTAATTTTGCACACGCTATTGCGTATTTTATCAAACAATAACTATAATGGCAAATGTAATTAAGCTACACAAAGGCTTAGACATCAACCTTCAAGGCAGGGCTGCTGAGGAAAAACTCAGCTTGAAGTCGAACGGGCGCTTCGCGTTGGTGCCCGACGATTTTGAGGGAGTGACTCCCAAGGTGGTGGTCAAGGAAGGCGATGTGGTCAAGGCCGGGGATGCGCTGTTTGTCAACAAACAGTATCCTGAGATGAAGTTTGCTTCGCCTGTAAGCGGCAAAGTGACAGCCGTAGAGCGGGGTGAACGGAGGAAAGTGCTCTGCGTGAAGGTGGAGGCCGACAAGGAGCAAAGCTATGTGGACTTCGGAAAGAAGGATGTGGAGAAGATGGACGGACAGGCCGTGCTTGAGCACATCATGGAAGCTGGCCTGCTGGGCTACGTGAACCAGCTGCCCTACGCCGTTGCCACCACTCCCGTGCGTCCGAGGACTGTTTTCGTCTCGGCCTTGCGCGACAAGCCGCTGGCCTGCGACTTCGAGTATGAGGTGAAAGGTCAGGAGCAGGATTTCGTGACCGGCCTCAAGGCGCTGGCAAAGATTGCAAAGGTCTACGTCGGCGTGGGTAAGGACTCAGCCCTTCAAGCGAAGATTTCAAATCTGGAAGGCGTGGAGGTGAATGTGTTCGACGGCCCCTGCCCTGCCGGAAACGTAGGTGTGCAGGTGAACCACCTGGAGCCAGTGAACAAGGGCGAGATGGTGTGGGCCATTGGCGACCCCACGGTGGTGCTCTTCATCGGGCGCCTGTTCAACACGGGCAAGGTAGACCTGCGCCGCACGGTGGCACTTTGCGGAAGCGAGGTGAAGAAGCCCTGCCATGTGGAGATGCTGGTGGGCGAGGAACTCTCTACGCTGCTCTCAAACAGCTACGATGCCGACCACCACGTGCGCATCATCAACGGCAACGTGCTCACAGGACGGCAGACCACGAAGGACGGCTACCTGGGTGCTCACAGCTCGGAGATTACCGTGATTCCCGAAGGCGACGATGCCGACGAGCTGCTAGGCTGGATTCTGCCGCGCCTGAAGCAGTTCTCCGTGAACCGCAGCTATTTCTCCTGGCTGCTGGGCAAGAAGAAGGAATATGCGCTGGATGCCCGTGTGAAGGGCGGCGAGCGCCACATCATCATGAGCGGAGAGTACGACCGGGTGCTGCCTATGGACATCTATGGCGAGTATCTCATCAAGGCCATCATCACCGGCGACATTGACAAGATGGAGCAGCTGGGCATCTATGAGGTTAGCCCTGAGGACTTTGCGCTGGCAGAGTTCGTGGATTCCTCGAAGCTGGAGTTGCAGCGCATCGTACGCGAAGGATTGAACATGCTAAGGAAGGAGAATACATAAATATATGGTAAGCACGATTCTTTTTTTACACGAATTACGGAGAATGTAAGTCACGAATTATGGAAAATATGAATCACAAATTTAGGAAAATATGAATCACAAATTTAGGAAAATAGAAACCACAAATTATGGAAAATTTAAATCACGAATTATGGAAAATATAAACCACAAATTATGGAAAAATTTTTCCCCAATTAGTGAACAAGATTTTCCACGATTAGTGAACAAGATTTTCCCCAATTAGTGAATAAGATTTTCCTCAATTAGCGAATAAGATTTTCCCCAATTAGTGAATAAGATTTTCCCCAATTAGTGAATAAGTTTATCCCGCAATTAGTGTTGAGAAGGATTGATTAGTCAAAATTTGAGTTCTATGAGTTTTTTAAGAAATTATTTGAACAAGATAAAGCCGAACTTCGAGAAAGACGGCAAGCTGCATGCTTTCCGCTCGCTCTTCGACGGCTTCGAGACCTTCCTCTACGTGCCGAACATCACGTCGAGGAACGGAGTGCACATACATGATGCCATCGACTCGAAGCGCATCATGAGTATGGTAGTGATTGCCCTGATGCCTGCCCTGCTCTTTGGTATGTATAATGTGGGCTACCAGAACTATATGGCTGCAGGCACCCTCGCCTCGGCCGGCTTCTTCGAAATCTTCATCTACGGCTTCCTGGCCGTGCTGCCCAAGATTCTCGTCAGCTATATCGTGGGTCTGGGCATTGAGTTCGCCTGGGCACAATGGAAGGGCGAGGAGATACAGGAGGGATTCCTCGTGTCGGGCATCCTCATCCCGATGATCATCCCCGTCAACTGTCCGCTTTGGATTCTGGCCATAGCCGTCGCCTTCGCCGTCATCATCGGCAAGGAAATCTTCGGCGGCACGGGCATGAACATTTTCAACCCCGCGCTCATCTGCCGTGCCTTTCTCTTCTTTGCCTACCCCTCAATGATGAGCGGCGACAAGGTGTGGGTGGCCGACGACACCATCTTCGGCCTGGGCAACACGCTGGTCGACGGCTTCTCGCAGGCTACTCCGCTGGCCGAGGTGGGACTGGGCGTCAACCCCGTTGATGCCGGCACCAGCCTCTGCGACATGATCTGCGGCTTCATACCGGGCTCTATCGGCGAGACCAGCGTCATCGCCATCGCCCTTGGTGCCCTGCTGCTGCTCATCACGGGCATCGCCTCGTGGAAGACCATGCTCAGCGTCTTCGTGGGCGGCGCTCTGACGGCAGCCCTCTTCGCGTCGACAGGCTCTACGCCCATTCCCTGGTATGAGCACCTGGTGCTGGGCGGCTTCGCCTTTGGTGCCGTGTTTATGGCTACCGACCCCGTCACCTCTGCACGCACAGAGACTGGCAAGTGGATCTACGGCTTCATCATCGGCATGATGGCCATCATCATCCGTGTGATGAACCCCGGCTATCCTGAGGGCATGATGCTCGCCATCCTGCTGATGAACATGTTTGCTCCCACCATCGACCACTTCGTCGTGGAGCGGAATATTAGTAAACGAATGAAGAGAGGAGGTACAAAATGAGTAAGCTGAATACAAACTCCAACGCGTACATTATTATATATAGTGCGATTCTCGTCGTCATCGTGGCCTTCCTGCTGGCATTCGTCTCTTCCTCGTTGAAGGCGAAGCAGGAAGCCAACGTGGCCCTCGACGTGAAGAAACAAATCCTCAACTCGCTGAACCTGCGCGGTCTTGACGATGCTGAAGCCGAAGCCAAGTATGCCGAGGTGGTAAAGTCGGAGACTGAGGTCGACGGGCAGAAAGCCTACGCCTGCCTTGTCGATGGTGAAGAAATCATGGTTTTTGCCCTGAAGGGCATGGGACTCTGGGGCGGCATCAGCGGCTATATCGCTATTCATGGCGAAGACGACCCCACAGTCTATGGCGCCTATTTCAACCACGAGAGCGAAACGGCAGGTCTTGGCGCAGAAATCAAGGACTCGCAGGAGTGGCAGGAGAAGTTCATTGGCAAGAAGGTTTTTGCCAATGGCGATGTGGCGCTCTCTGTCGTGAAGAAAGTGGATGACCCCACGACTCAGGTGGACTGCGTGACAGGTGCTACGTTGACCAGTAATGGTGTGAACGACATGATTAAAGCAGGACTGCAGAATGTAGCCCAGCGCTTCGTCGGCTCATCCCATCCTTGCTGCAAGGAGCAGAAAGATGCCTGCTGCAAGGAACATAAGGACGACTGCTGCAAGGAGCAGAAGGACGCCTGCTGCAAGGAACATAAAGACGCCTGCTGCGAGGAGCAGAAGGAAGACTGCTGCAAGGAACAGAAGGACGACTGCTGCAAGGAGCAGAAGGACGCCTGCTGCGAGGACTCCACAAAAGCCGGTTGCAAGAACTAATCATAATTACTAATTATTAATTACTCATTACTAATTGAATTATGGCACTATTTAGCAAACAGAATAAAGAGGCTTTCACCAAACCGCTGAACCTCGACCATCCCATTCTCGGACAGGTGCTGGGCATCTGCTCGGCTCTGGCTGTCACCAGCCAGCTGAAGCCTGCCATCGTGATGGGCCTAGCCGTGACGGTCATTACGGCTTTCGCCAATGTGATTATTTCCCTGCTGCGCAACACCATCCCCAACCGCATCCGCATCGTCGTGCAGCTGGTAGTGGTGGCCGCGCTGGTGACTATCGTCAGCCAAGTGCTGAAGGCTTTCGTCTATGACGTGAGCGTGCAGCTCTCGGTCTATGTCGGACTGATCATCACCAACTGTATCCTGATGGGCCGCCTGGAAGCTTTCGCCATGCAGAACAAGCCCTGGCCGTCGTTCCTCGACGGCGTGGGCAACGGCCTGGGCTATGCCATGATACTGGTCATCGTGGGCGCTGTCCGCGAACTGCTGGGTCGCGGCTCGCTGCTGGGCTTCCAGCTCATCCCCGACGGAGTCTACGAGGCTGGCTACATCAACAACGGCATGATGACCATGCCCGCTATGGCCCTCATTCTCGTGGGTATTGTTATTTGGGTACATCGTGCATACTTTTATAAGGAATAATAATGGGATTTACATTTTTACGATTTACAATTTACAATTAATTTGTCATTTGAGCTATTTGTCTATTTCAAAGGCCAGAGCGATAATAAATTGTTAAATACACGAAATCGTAAAATCAATTGTAAATAGTAAATTGACAAATTGTAAATATAGGAAATGGAACATATAATCAGTCTATTCTTCCGGTCGATTTTCGTCGACAACATGATATTCGCCTTCTTCCTCGGCATGTGCTCCTATCTGGCCGTGTCGAAGACGGTGAAGACATCCTTGGGCCTGGGCTTGGCCGTGACGTTTGTGCTCTTCGTCACCGTGCCCGTCGACTATCTGCTGCAGACCAAGGTGCTGGGTCCCGACTGCCTCGTCGAGGGTGTCGACCTCAGCTATCTCTCGTTCATCCTCTTCATCGCTGTTATTGCGGGCATGGTTCAGCTCGTCGAGATGACGGTCGAGAAGTACAGCCCCTCGCTCTATGCCGCCCTGGGCATCTTCCTGCCGCTCATCGCCGTGAACTGCGCCATCATGGGCGCCTCGCTGTTCATGCAGCAGCGCATCCTGCTCGACCCGTCGAACACACAGGCTATCACCAGCGTATGGGATGCTATGGTCTATGCCGTAGGCTCGGGCATCGGCTGGACCCTGGCCATCGTGTCGCTGGGTGCCATCCGCGAGAAGATGCAGTACTGCGACGTGCCCAAACCCCTTCAGGGACTAGGTATAACATTCATCACCGTCGGCCTCATGGCTATGGCTATGATGTGCTTCTCAGGCTTAAACATCTAAAGGATTATGGCACAGTTTATTCTTTACAGCATATTAGTGTTCTTGGTGACAATCATAGCCATTGTCATCATCCTGCTCGTGGCCAAGAAATATCTCTCTCCCTCGGGCAATGTGAACATCGAAATCAACGGCGACCGCACCATCTCTGTGGCTCAGGGCAACAACCTCATGGCGACGCTCAACGAGAACGGCATCTTCCTGCCCTCTGCCTGCGGTGGCAAGGCCAGCTGCGGACAATGCAAGGTGCAGGTGCTTGAGGGCGGCGGCGAGATTCTCGACAGCGAGAAGCCCCACTTCACACGCAAGCAGATTAAGGACCATTGGCGGCTGGGCTGCCAATGCAAGGTGAAGGGCGACCTGAAGATTCATGTCGACGAGTCGATTCTCGGCGTGAAGGAGTACGAGTGTACCGTCATCTCCAACAAGAACGTCGCCACGTTCATCAAGGAGTTCAAGGTGCAGCTGCCCGCCGGCGAGCACATGGACTTCCTGCCTGGCTCCTATGCGCAGATAAAGATTCCCGCCTTCGACTGCATCGACTACGACCGCGACTTCGACAAGAGCCTCATCGGAGCCGAGTACCTGCCGTCGTGGGAGAAGTTCGGTCTCTTCCCCTTGAAGTGTAAGAACCCCGAGCCCACCATCCGCGCCTACTCTATGGCCAACTATCCCGCCGAGGGCGACGTCTTCATGCTCACAGTACGCATTGCCACCCCACCCTTCAAGCCCGACAAGAGCGGATTCATGGACGTCAATCCCGGCATCGCCTCGTCGTATATCTTCTCCCTGAAGCCTGGCGACAAGGTCATCATGAGCGGACCCTTCGGCGACTTCCATCCCCACTTCGACTCTAAGAAAGAGATGATATGGGTGGGCGGCGGCGCCGGCATGGCTCCCCTCCGTGCACAGATTATGCACATGACGAAGACCCTCCACACCACCGACCGCCAGATGCACTACTTCTACGGCGCCCGCGCCCTGAACGAAGTGTTCTACCTCGACGATTTCCTCGGCCTGGAGAAGGACTATCCTAACTTCCACTTCCATCTGGCCCTCGACCGTCCCGACCCCGCTGCCGACGCAGCAGGCGTGAAGTACACCCCGGGCTTCGTCCATCAGGCCATGTACAACACCTACCTGAAGGACTACGAGGCTCCCGAGGACATCGAGTACTACATGTGCGGACCCGGCCCCATGTCGGCAGCCGTCGTCTCCATGCTCGACTCGCTCGGAGTAGACCCCGAGAGCATCATGTACGATAACTTCGGAGGATAACAAGAAAGAATTATTCAGAGAGCGAAGCACCACGTGCTGAATGATAGGCAAAACTGCTAAATGTCTATCGTTCAGCACGTAGTGTAAGGTGACAGGACGGAGCATCATACCCCCTGTGTCAGCATGCAGCCATAGGCTTGGGAAGGCATCCCAGCCCCGTGGGCTTCTCACCCCCTTTCAGGGTTTATCTAGCTGCGCATCCCCACCAGTAAGCGGAAGTTGAATTATTTAAAAAAAAGATTAAACCTTCTTGGCAGGAATGCGTCAGAGAAAGTAGTTATGAACAAAAATTCTAATTTTTCATGAAACGTATTTTACTTCTGATGGCCGTCATGTTGCAGACGGCCCTCTCCATTCAGGCTCAGCGCACCATTAGTGGCACAGTCATCGACAAAGAATTAAACGAGGCCGTGATTCAGGCCACAGTAGCCCTGCTGAAAACCGACAGCACGCTGGTGAGCAACGCCGTGACCAACCTCAGCGGACAGTTCCAGATGACAGCTCCGCAGAACGGCAACTTCCTGCTCCGCATCACTTACGTAGGCTACAAGCCCTTCTTCCGCAGCATCACCATGAACGGACAGCCGCTGAAGTTGGGCAACCTCGTCATTGAGCCCGACTCGAAGATGCTGAAAAACGTAGAAGTAGTGAAAAACGTCGCCCGCGTACAGTCGAAGGGTGACACCCTGATATACAATGCCGACGCGTTCAAGACCCCCGAAGGCTCGGTCGTCGAGGAGCTGGTGAAGCGACTCCCGGGCGCTGAGCTCGACGAGAGCGGCAACATCAAGATCAACGGCAAGACCGTGTCGAAAATCAAGGTCGACAACAAGGAGTTCGGCGACGCCCAGACAGCCCTGAAGAACCTGCCCGCCAACATCGTGGAGCGCATCCGTGCCTACGACGAGAAGAGCGACCTGGCACGCATCACCGGCATTGACGACGGCAACGAGCAGACCGTGCTCGACTTCGGCCTGCGTGCAGGCATGAACCGTGGCACGATGGCCAACGTCGACCTCGGCGTGGGCACCAAGGACCGCTACGCCAGCCGCATCTTCGGCATGCACATGCGCGGCGACTCCCGCCTCATGGGCATGCTCAACGCCAACAACACCAACGACATGGGCATGGGCGGCGGCGGAGGCCGACGCTTCGGCGGCGGTGGCGGCATGGGCGGCGGACTGAATGCCGCCAAGTCGGGCATGCTCAACTACAACTACGAGAAGACCGACCGCCTCATCGCACAGGCCAGCGTGAACTGGAACCACCGCGACGGCGACACCTGGTCGCGCCGCGCCTCGAAGAACTTCCTCGGCGAGAACGTATCGTCGTTCCAGAACTCCGTGAACCAGAGCTACTCCCGCTCCAACAGCTGGAGCGTGCAGGGACGCATAGAGTGGACACCCGACACGCTGTGGAACATCAGCTTCCGTCCCAACTGGACCTACTCCACCAACGACGGACGCAGCTGGAACACCCAGGCCACCTTCAACGCCGACCCCTACGAGCTCATCAGCACCCAGCTCGGCGCTGCCCTCATGCAGGAAATCGTGAAGAACGGCGGCGACCTTAGCGACATCATCGTCAACGGCAGCAACAACAAGACCCTCTCCTACGGCGAGAACAAGCGCCTGGGCGGCACCCTCATGGTGAACCGGCTCCTGAACGGCAAGGGCCGCAACCTTACCATTCAGCTGACCGGAAACTACAGCGACAACGAGAACCGCCAGCTGTCGTCCAACCAGACCAAGCTCTTCAAGTCGACCACCACGTTCAACGGCGTCAGCGGACTGTCGGAATATCAGACCAACCGCTACAACCTCACACCTACCACCTCGTGGGACTATAGCGCACGCGCCACATACAGCGAGCCCATCGCCTACGCCACCTTCCTCCAGTTCAGCTATACCTTCCAGTATCGCTACAACGAGAACGACCGTGCCACCTTCGACTACTCCAACCCCCTGCTCTCCGACCCCTCACGCGGCTACGACTTCAACGGCGTGTCGAACGGCTACCGCCATTGGGACAACTACTTCAACCTTGTGAACGACGGCTACAGCCCGCAGAACGGCGACCCCTACTACAGCAAGGACCAGAGCCGCTACTCCGCCTATAAGAACTACATCCACACGGGCGAAGTGATGCTGCGCTTCATCCGCAACACCTACGACTTCAACGTCGGCCTGCAGATTGTGCCCCAGACCTCGGAGTACACCCAGCGCTACCTCGGCGTCGACACCATCGTCAACCGTACCGTCACCAACTGGAGCCCCACGGCCCGCTTCAACTGGCGACCCTCGCAGCAGCAGCAGCTGCGCTTCGAATACCGAGGCAGCACCAGCCAGCCCTCCATCGACCAGCTGCTCGTCATCAACGACGATACCGACCCCCTGAACAAGACCACAGGTAACCCCGACCTGAAGCCCTCGTTCACACAGAGCTTCAACCTGCGCTACAACAGCTACATGATGGAGCACCAGCGGTTCATCAACGCCAACGCCAACTTCTCGACAACCGCCAACAGCATCGCCAACAAGGTGAGCTACGACCTCAACTCCGGCGCACGCACCTCGCGGCCCGAGAACATCAACGGCAACTGGAATGCCGGCGCCAACATCATGTGGAACTCGGCCATCGACTCCCTGGGCTATTTCACCTACAACATCTCGCTCAACGACAACTACAACCACCGTGTGAGCTTCCTCGACCAGAACAAGCAAGCCGTGAAAAACGCCACCAACACCAACACCATCGGCACACGCGCAGGACTCGGCTTCCGCAACGACTGGCTCGAAGTGGAAGTCAACGGCTCGCTCAACTATACCCACACGCGCAACCAGCTGCAGAAGCAGTCGAACCTCGACACCTGGAGCTTCGCCTACGGATTCAACTCCACCCTCTACCTCCCCTGGGGCACGCAGATTGCCACCGACATGGGCATGAACAGCCGTCGTGGCTACAGCGACGCCTCGATGAACACTAACGAGCTCATCTGGAACGCACAGATCTCCCACAGCCTGCTGCAGGGCAAGCCCCTCACACTCATGCTCCAGTTCTACGACATCCTGGGCCAGCAGACCAACTTCTCGCGCACCATCAACGCCATGTCGAGCACCGACAACGAGTACAACGCAGTCACCAGCTACATCATGTTCCGCGTCAGCTATCGCCTCAACCTCTTCGGCACACGTGAAGCCCGCCGAGGCATGCGCGGAGGCATGGGCATGGGCATGGGCGGCTTCGGCGGCGGAATGCCCGGCGGCGGCAATCGCGGAGGCAACCGTGGTGGCGGCAATCGCGGCGGCGGCGGATTCGGCGGCGGCGGCGGATTCGGTGGCGGCGGATTCGGAGGCCCCGGACGCTTCTAACACATAGCTACACACGCAGACAGAAAACCAGGCGACAGCACAGCAAATGATATATCTCACAGGCATCACCATAGCCATCATGACCTTTCTCACCATAGGCATCTGGCATCCCATCGTCATCAAGACGGAATACTACTGGGGCACACGCCCGTGGATTGTCTACCTCCTCATAGGCGTCAGTTGCTGTGTTGCCGCCCTCTTCATTGCCAACGTCTACCTCTCGTCGTTCCTGGGAGTCTTCGGCGCATCCGCCCTCTGGGGCATCGGCGAGCTCTTCGCGCAGAAGCGGCGGGTAGAGAAAGGCTGGTTCCCGAAAAACCCCAAGCGTAAATACCCCTACCGCTAAGAAGAAACAACCATCAAAACAACTAAACGATTATGAGAAAAATTCTGACATGCCTGCTGGCTACCCTGGGACTCACCACCGCTTGCGGCCAGCAAAGCCAAAAGCCACAGGCCGCAGACGCCGACACCTACGAAGTGGACGTCTTCAAGACCAAGAGCGGAAAGACCGTCAAGTTCCACGCCCTCGTCCACGCCAGCATCCGCATGGAGTACGACGGCAAGGAGATTCAGATTGACCCCGTGACCAAGCTCGGCAACAAGACGATAGACTACTCTGCCATGCCCAAGGCCAACTACATCTTCGTCACCCACGAGCACGGCGACCACTTCGACAAGGAGGCCATCAGGCTGCTCTCGGCCGACGGCACGCGCCTCGTCACCAACCGCCGCTGCGCCGACATGCTCGGCTCGGGCGAGGTGATGGCCAACGGCGACAAGATGCAGATAGCCGACGGATTCACCGTCGAAGCCGTGCCCGCCTACAACATCACCGAAGGCCGCACCCAGTTCCATCCCGCAGGCCGCGACAACGGCTATATCCTCACCATCGACGGCCTACGTGTCTACATCGCAGGCGACACGGAGGACATCCCCGAGATGGCCAGCATCAAGGATATCGACATCGCATTCCTGCCCTGCAACCAGCCCTATACCATGACTACCGACCAGCTGCTCAAGGCTGCCAGAATCATCAGGCCGAAGGTGCTCTTCCCCTATCACTACGGCCAGACCGATGTGACGAAACTGCCCGCCCAGCTCCAGGCCGACGGGATAGACGTGAGAATCAGGCACTACGAGTAGCCCCCCCTTCCGTCCCCTCAGAAGGGAAGGGGAAACAAAGAAAGCAAAGAAAAAGCACGGAGAACGACAACTCCCGTTTTTCTTTGTTTTCTTTGTTTTTACTGTTTGGGCAGGACTGCGAAGTGATTACTTGGGAGAGCTCCGCGCCAGTCAAAAACAAGGAACATCACGTCTGATAATATGCAAATATTAAGGCCACAATAGGGCAGTTGACCTATATTAGCTGACCATGATTGACTGACCCGCATGGCACTCCCCTCACCTTGATGAGAGGGGAATGGCTACTGGTAGGTGGCAGGTCGGGCGCTCGACCTCCGGTCGTTTGCTGGCAAAGGGACGCAATATTGCGGCTACCGCTGGAGAAGATGTCCTGGGTCAACTGCTATATTATTGCCTATGTGGAAGCTGGGTTATATATTATAATATAGTGAATCTCGAAAAACCCTGCAACTCTGCATACTCTGCACTAATCAAGATATATTCTAAATAAATTGTCTTCAGGAAATACTAACGCCGTTTGGGAAAATACGAACGCCGTTTGGAAAAATACTAACGCTATTTTTTTGTCCCAAGGCTTGGGACAAATAAGCGGCTAACCTTTCACCTGCGTTAGCTTACTCTCCTCCTCGGCAGGCTTTCCCCTCGGCCGGAGAATGCAGGGTTGAGTGCAGGGTTTGCAGCAAAGTGTGCACCTGGCAATATCCTGAAAAGCAAATACTTATAAAGGAAGAATGCAGGGTTGCAGGGTTTTCTCGGAAATCCCCTATTATTGGTAACTTCTATTTATTCGTTCTTGGTGTCCCCCCCTTCACTCCCTTGCAGGCAATTGCAAGAAGGGAGCAATTGGGGATAGGAGCATCAGCCAATAGCTGGTCGCGTCAGGTCTGCCGTCTGTCTACCGTGGTGACAATTGGAAGTTCTCTATATGGTTTATTTCTACCTTTTCACTACCAATTTCTCCCACGATAGTAATTACATCAAAACGACATGGATTATCTATATTGCGGTATCTGATGTAGTGGTTTATGGCACGGCTCAGATTCCGCTGTTTCTGGTAGTCAATAGCATCCAAAGGGTCGCTGAAGTTACGGTTGCTGCGGGTTTTCACCTCCACGAAAACTATCCATTCGTCTTTTTGGGCA
>JAILFU010000135.1 GCA_024697405.1 Prevotella sp. | reverse complement strand
GAGGAGCCTATCATGTGGTTTTTGTGATGGATGACGAAAGTAGGCATGTTATCACCATTGCCAAGAAGTACCTCCTTTCTGGCACACCCTTTGAAGACCTCCTCATGGCAGGCTCATTGGGCATCACAAGGGCCGCAGATGTGTTTGATGCCAGTCTTGGCTATCGTTTCATCTCCTTCGCCACATGGTACATCGAGTGTGAGGTCCGTAAGGCTGCATACGACCACCTCCGCCACAAATCCGTCTCGCTCGACGACCCCATCGATGCTGATGACTGCGACGCGCCCTCTTTGGCCGACTTCTTGCACGCCTCGTCCGACTTCTCCTCCGACTGGCAGCTGCGTTACGACAACACGCTCACTGCCTTGAAGAGTAGACTGGACAAACACTACTATCAGGGTGCTGGCGACATGCTCAACGACTACCTCACCATGAGGCAGAAGGGCTACACCCCTTCCGACTTCGCCGTCAAGCACCATCTGTCTGAACCGCAGATGCAGCGTTTCCTCCACATGTTACGCCTTGAGAGCCATCAGACTCTCAAGGCGGCATGAATATACATATAACTGAAGGGCCTCCATGCAAGATAAAGCCTCCCCGACTCCATCAAGAAGGACGGCAAGACCGTCTGGCGTGCCACGGATTCACACGCAGAGGCAGATGTCGGCGCTTCGACCTACGCTTTTGCCAGCTGCTTTTTGCGGTAGGTGTAGACCATCAGTATGCAGACGGCCAGCGACAGCAGGGCTACGACGATGGTCCAGATGGTGGTCGGCGTGTCACCACTGGGGTTGTTGACGGTGTCGGAGAACTGCTGTACGGGAGCTGCCACCGTGTCGATGGTGTCCCGGACTTTCGGGGCGTGACGCACATACCAGTCGTCGGATATTGGCGCAATGTCAAGTAATGTCATGGTTTTCATTGTCTTTTTTATTTTAGAGGGTTAAGTTATTACTTACAAAAGGCCCCAACAGAGTTGCGTGAGCAGCCCTGTCAGGAAGCTGGTGGCGTTGCAGAGCACTCCATAGACAGCAGCCTGGCGCATGTCGCACCCGAAGAGCCGGTACCACAGCGTCTCTATGACCATGACGAGCAGTTCGCAGAGCAGTATGCCGCCCATCGCCGCGTGTGTGGCGTTGACAAAGATGTTCAGCGGGACGTTGGTCAGGATGTTGATGGCAACCGATGCCCACAGCACCTTGCTGCGCTTCTCCAAGAGGAGGCGCAGCACACCGTACTCTATGACGATGGTGGCAAGGAGAGGGAGGGCATAGTTCAGAGTGCATAGTTCAGAGTGCATAGTTCAGAGTGCATAGTTCAGAGTTCAGAGTGCAGAGTGCATAGTTCAGAGGGCAGAGTGCAGAGTTCATAGTTCAGAGGGCGTGGTTCATGGTGGCGAGGAGGTAGCCGGGCATGAGCGCGGCGGCAAGCAGCCCGAAGGCCAGCCCTTCGCGTCCGGGCATGAGCACGTTGGCCAGATAGAGCGTCACGGGCATGGTGCAGTTCACGGCGAAGAGGCCGGCCACCATCATGACGACGCTGCTGCCGGGCCACAACAGGCAGATTGCCACTGCCAGCACCATGACGGCGCTTGCCGGCACCAGCCCCATGTAGTGGCTCATCCACCCGCCTGCCATCTTGCCAAGCATGGCGGTGAGTCCGACGAGGAGCGTCAGCGACTTCAGGTCGCCGCCAGCGAACGTCTGCCCTATCAGCGAGCGCAACATCACCACGACGATGACAACCAGCATGGCTCCCACTACCCAAACAGGTGAAAGCGAAAGCGCCACAGTCGCCCCAGCAGTCCCAGTCGCCCCAGCAGCCCCAGTCGCCACGCTCACTGTGAGCATGGCCAACCCGATGATGAAGGCCGCAAGCAGCAGCCACGACGCGAAAGCCACGCCCACCGCAAGCCCCAAGGCTCCTGTAGCCACAAACACGCCCAACTGCCGGATGTCGTTGCCTGTCGCTACTGCCGTGGCCTTGCCGCCCCATACGTGGAACAGCGAGTTGCCTGCGCCCAGTGTCGCAGCGGCAAGAAAGACCAACGGTGACATCCACGCTGCCACGACGCCCAAGGCTGTAGCGACGGCCACAACGGCCGCCCCCATACAGAGCAGCCCCACGGCAGCAAGGGGCATCCAACGGCTGTCCTTTGTCCGGTCGGCAAGATGGCCCGTCAGCGGCTGTGTGAGAAACGCCATGACGTTGTAGGTCATGAAAGCCCACAGCAGCACCCCCACCCTGCACCTTTCTGCCACCAGATAGAGGCAGCAGACGCATATCCCGTCGACAAGGAAATGCATGGCAGAGCGCATGGAAGTGCCTGTGACCATCGGTTTTCGCTTTCTGTTATCACTCATGTTTTGTCTTCGCTTGCAAAAGTAATAAAAACTGATGTAAACACCAAAAAGATTTACGACTTTTTCCCGTTTGACGCAGTTGATTGTCGATAATTCTTCGTACCTTTGCCGCCGAATTGCGAAAAGAAGCGCCAAACGAACTAAACCCTCATGTCTGACCACTCTCTGAAGCGACAGCTGAAAGTCCTCACCATCCCGGTGTTCATCGAGATGGCTTTGGTGATGCTGCTGGGTGCCGTCGACACTGTGATGCTGAGCCGCTACAGCGACAACAGCGTGGCAGCGGTGGGGCTCGACAACCAGCTCATCTCGCTCGTCTTCCTCGTCTATCAGTTCTTCTCCATGGGCGCGTCCATCCTCTGTGCGCAGTACATAGGGGCAGGACTGCGGAAACGGCTCGTACAGGTTGTAGGCATAGCGCTCACGGTGAATCTGGCACTTGGCCTGACGGTCAGCGCATTGCTGTTCTTCTATGCCGAAGGCCTGCTGCAGCTGATGGGCCTGCGGCCGGAGCTGATGGGCGACGGGCTGGTGTATCTGCGGCTGACGGGGGCGCTGTCGTTCTTCCAGGCCATGTCGCTCACGTTCTCAGCCTCCTTGCGCAGCGCCGACAAGGTTGTCTATCCCATGGTGGTCACGGCCATCGTCAACGTGCTGAACATCCTGGGCAACTACGCACTCATCTTCGGCCACTGGGGCTGCCCCCGGCTGGGCGTCGAGGGAGCCGCCATTGCCACTGCCGCCAGCCGGGCCATTGCGATGGTGCTGCTGGCCGTTATCCATTTCAAGGTGCACATCCCCCGCTTCCCCCTCCACTATTTCCGGCCTATGCCGTGGCAGGAGCTGCGCAACCTTTTCTATATCGGCATCCCTGCCATGAGCGAGAACATCTCCTACTGTCTCTCGCAGGTCGTCATCACCTTCTTCATCAACCAGATTAGCAACGAGGCACTGGCTGCGAGAGCCTACTGCCACAACGTCATCATGTTCGTCTACCTCTTCTGCCTGAGCATCACCCAGGGCGGCGACATCCTCGTTGGGCATCTCGTGGGCCAGCGACGCCATCAGGCGGCCTACATCCTTGGCAACTATTTCTTCCGCTGGTCGATGATTATCACCATCAGCGGCTCCATCCTGCTCGCCCTCTTGGGACGCACCATCCTCAGCGCCTTCACCGACAATGCCGACATCATCACTATGGGTGTCTGGGTGCTCGTCGTCGACATCTTCCTCGAGGTGGGCCGCACGTCAAACATCTTCGCCGGCAGCACGCTGCGCGCCACCGGCGACACCGTCTATCCCTTCCTCGTCGGTGTCATCTTCCAGTGGACTATTGCCGTCGGCCTGAGCTACGTCATCGGCATTCCCCTCGGCTACGGGCTTGTAGGCATGTGGGTAGGCTTCGCACTCGACGAGAATATCCGAGGCATCATCCTCGTGCGCCGATGGCGGTCGGGCAAATGGAGAAGTAAAGGCTTTGTGAAGCCGGGATAATGCTCACTTTTTATATATAATATGCTTAACACGGAAAAACCCTGCAACTCTGCATACTCTGCACTAAGCAAGATTTTTTCTAAATAGCGTCCCTCTGCAGAATGCTGCCAGTGTTTGAGAAAATACTGCCTCCGTTTGGTAAAAAACTAACGCTATTTGGGAAAATACTAACGCCATTTTTTCGTCCCAAGGCTTGGGACTTTTCTGGCTAGTGCAGTGCAGGGTTTGGTGCAGGGTTTTCCACAAAGTGTACTACTGGCAACCTTTTGGAAATCTGCCACTTGCCATCAGTCAGTGCAGAGTTGCAGAGTTTTTCTTGAAGAGTGAAGTAATGAACAATTTTTCAATCTTAAACACCTATTTTTAAAAAAATAAACACTGACTTTGGGAATTTTTGTGTATTTTTGTAGCCAAATTGAAGTTTTGCGCCGAAACAGTTAGAAAATAATGGTATAACCGAAACAAGAAAACCTGTGTCTGAATCTTTTTTCACCGACACCGATGTAATACGGTCGTCGGATTTTACCGACGTCACGGTTTTGCCTTCAAGCGGCTATAGTCTGCTCGTGAAGGCTAGACGCTATGGGCGTTGGTGGTTGCTGAAAGGACTGAAAGAAGACTATCGTAACCAGACCATTTATCAGGTCTTTCTCCAAAAAGAGTATGACATCTTGTGTCAGATGCAGCACCCGATGGTTGTCTCGGCCTTTTCCTTTGAACCAGTGGAAGACCTGGGCGACTGCATCGTCATGGAATGGATTGAGGGCATAACGCTGAAGCAATGGCTTCAGACAAAACATAAGCTCAGTGAACGGCGAAACATTGCCGACATGCTGACAGATGTCCTGACCTACGTGCACCATCAGCAGACGGAGCATCGCGACTTGAAACCCTCAAACGTGATGGTAACTGACGACGGTCATTACTTGAAACTCATTGATTTCGGGCTGAGTGATACCAAGAGCTATGCTATTCTGAAAGAAGATGCGGGTACAGAGGGCTATATGGCTCCTGACGGGCCCTCTGACATCTACTCGTTAGGCTGCATCCTCCGTGAGCTTCACCTTGGCCTGTTCTCAAATCTTGTCATCAGGCATTGTCTCGCTCCAAGTTCTAAGCGGATAAATAATGTAACGGCAGTAAAGAAAGCATTGCATCGCTGTTGGCTGTGGCCACGACGAGTTGCTACCATCTTGTTAGCCGCTATTCTGCTTGCTCTCCTCTATAGGCTGGGGCTTTCCTATTCCTCTCAACGGTTGCGCCCGGAAATCATGGCTGTGCAGACAACGCTCAGCGATTCGCTTCACCGTATGCAAGTTACTAACCAAGCTGTGACAGACTCTTTGCAGCAACGCATCGTTGAACTGGAAACGGAGAAGCAGGAGGCAGAAACCAAGGTACAACAACGCGAGGAAATTATACAAACCATTCAGCATGCTATCGATCAAAAGGTCAGAGCCTTGGGCATTGAGCAAATACTCGACACCGTCAGCTCACAAGCTGAACTGGGCGGTTGGGTGGGAATAACCGAACAGAAGATACAATCCTTTACAGACGAGCAGGTAGAAAAGCTTTCCCGTCACCTGAGCCAATCCGAGCAATCTGTCATCAAGAGTGCCCTTCAGGAATACCTGCTTTCCCGCTACACCCAGCGCTGGGAGAAACGCAGTGCCGCATTGCCGCTCTTCTAATCAAGCATCTCCACCGTCACCCCGTTGCGCTCACCTGCCACGTATGCCGTTGGCGGCATTCCGTCGTGCACCAGCTGGTCTAAATAGAGCGGTTCGTGCTGTAGCATCAGGTGACAGGTGAAGGTATCGCCAACGTTCAGCTTCGAGTTTTCCGACTCTTCCACGATGAAGTGGCCATCGCCCTGATGCTTCACCACGATTCGTCTGTCTGGCCGCCACCTGATGACCAGCCGCTGTCCTCTTCTCAGTTCGTTGGCCGTCACCCGTTCCGTTGCCTTCACCCCGCTTTGCTCCTCATTCTGCTGTGGCGCATTCTCGCAGAAGTCTAAATAGGACTTGAATCCTACGAAGCGTGCCAATACATCGAATGTATGAGGGCGTGTCTGAACCTCTTCTCGTTTCAGGTATCCCCACAGCCTTTTCAAAGTCGTGGGCGACAATCGTTCACGCGTACCTTTTAATATACACTCGCTTAGTTCTTCAAAGTCTCTGGCCTGTCGCAACTCGTGTCCGACAACGCGCTCCACCTCATTCTTTAACAAATCCCGTTTCATATAAGCTTTCTCGAACAGTTTCTAATTCGGGCAATATGACAGCATCTGCATCTGCCGTTTCCTTATGAAGGAACATACTGTAATATACGGTCATATAAGTGACACCCTTCTTCTTGTAGATTTCCCTTTCGTTTGAAAAAACAATGGCACGTTCGATACCATATTCTGGGGCTTCCAAGGACTTTGGTAAACTTTCTTTCGAGCATAGCCCTGTTATTATCTTTTGGCTGCAAAGGTATAACATTTCTTTGAATATTCCAAGGGAAATACCACTTATTCCGTTTTTAATCACAGAAAAATCACCACTTATTCCATTTTTTTTGGCATCAAATATATCCGTTTATTCCGTTTTAAGCCTCTCTCTGATGGTAATAGTCCATTGAAGTTACATTCAAATTTCAGAATAAACAGCAAAAGGACAGAAAAGGACTTGCGAGAGTGCCACTTTAACTCTATTTTTGCACGAAAAATAAAAAAAAACAGCTCACAATGTTGCAACTTTCAAAATTATTACCTATCTTTGCACCGTCAGTTGAGAAAGACTGGCGACATCGAGGAGAGCGAATAAGCTTTGACCCGTCTGAGAACCTGGAAAATTCGAAGTATAAGGGTGAGAAGTCTGAAAGCTGCTTCTCCTGCAGTAGCATATATACTGCTTTTCCTGTTATGGGATTAGCTCACATATATACCTGCAGGTGTGAGCTGATTTCATTCTTACTTATACGGGTATTCCAGGACCTTCAGACTAAGAATGTCGAGAAGGCTCACACTCTTTGTACCTAAAACTAAAATGGAATATGCCGAAAATCCTGAACAGAGTAGGCAACTAAAAATTAATAGTTATGGATAATCAACAAATTAACCAACAGCTTGAAGGGCAATCTCAAGTTCAACAGGACAATGTTCAGCAACCTCAGCAAGGTTCTTATCAGCAACCTCAGCAAGGTTCTTATCAGCAACCTCAGCAGCCTCCTGTTCTACAGCCAAGTTCTCATTTAGGATTAGCGATTTTAACAACAATATGTTGCTGTTTGCCTTTAGGTATTGTAGCTATAATAAAAGGCAATGATGTTGGCAAACTTTATGCCGCAAAACAATACGATGCAGCTATGGCAGCCTCGAATGAGGCTAAAAAATGGTGTATATATGGTATAGTGGCTTATTTCGTGATAGGAGCGATTCTTGGACTTATTGGTCTCATTGGAGGTGCCGCAGCCTTGTCATTCCTTCCATTCTCAGATAGCCTTCAAAGTATTTTTGGTGGCTAAGTCTTACACATATACCATTGTGGCCGCTGCGTGTTGCGCTTTGTTGGCTTTATACTTTATCAATCCCATTGATTATGTGTGGATGCCAAAGTGTCCTGTGAAAATGATTTTTAGGATTGATTGTCCTGGATGTGGGTTCCAACGAGCTATACATGCACTATTGCATGGTCGCTTCATTGAGGCAATTGGCTACAATTTATTTCTTGTCGTAGCTTTCCCTTATCTTATGATAATACTATTAAGTGATTGTATGAGAGAAGGGAAACTACGACAGAAACTCCGATTCGCTGTTGAGTGTAAATGGGTCACAAATGGGTATATAATACTTTTCTTTTTATGGTTTATTGTTCGTAATATCATTAAATGCTAATCATCTCCTTGAACCGACATTACTTAATCTGTTGCAATTATGGAAGCAAATCAGGCAGATCAAATTCTAGCTTTATATGGGAATCGTCTTCCTATAGAATCTCTGGAAATGGTAAAGAACAAACTGTTAAATATGGATTACAATGTTGCATCTATACTAATGGCACGTTTTAAAGACTCGACCTTAGCCTTAATACTATCTGTTCTTGTTGGTTCTTTGGGAATTGATAGGTTTTATATCGGTGATGTTGGTCTAGGAGTTGGCAAATTGCTAACTTGTGGCGGTGCATATATTTGGTGGTTTGTAGACCTTTTTATGATACAAGATGCAACCAGAAGAAAGAACTTAGAAATGCTATTAATGTATGGGTAAACAATCATATCATAATCAACTTGTTATTTAACAAATAATAATTGAATAGGAGGGAACCGAAAATCCTTAGAAGAGTAGGCAAATTTAATATTAAAATTATGAGAACAATCAAATTTTTTGTAATGGCAGTATTGGCAATTTCGCTTGCCGCCTGTAGCGGTGGAGGTAAACTCACACCTACGTCCAAGAAGGTTAATGGTCCGTTGGGCAAATTCTTCGAGGTTGTCGAAAGGAATTACAAAATGAATGACAATGAACTCAGTGTTGAGTTCAAGAGAATCGCTGAAGGCGGCCCCACAGACGCCTCATGGTCTTCAGAGCCAACGTTTACAGTTGAATTGCAGGATGAGGATGGCAACTCTATAGCATCTGAGCACACAAATGTTATATTCAACAAGGAACAATTGGAATCTGTTTTTTCTCTTGGTGTAGACGAAACAGCATCTATCACATTCAAATTTGACAAGGACAAAGCAAAAAAAGCGACAAAGTTCAAAGTCTCCAGCAAATGGGGAGAAGAAGATGACGATAATTCTGAAAGTTATGTCAGGGAGTCTTCAGACGAAAGAACTGTCGACCTAAGAGGAAAGGTTGACAATTTTCCTGTTTCTATGCATCTTGAGATAAAGGGTTCACAGGTATCAGGTACTTACTTCTACCTCAATAATGGCAAGAAGAAAAGCTCTGATCTGAAATTGTCAGGCACTAACCAAAACGGAGAGTTCGACCTAAACGAGACAACTCCCAGTGGCACACCTTCCGGCCACTTCGTGGGTACTTTCTCGGGTGGCATATTTCAGGGAATATTCACTACCAATCAAGGCAAGAAGATGCCTTTCATGCTTTCTGAAGGTGATGTGGATGACTTTGATTTAGATGTCGATTCCGATTATGATTATGATGAAAGTGACAGTGATACAGAGACAAGTTCATCATCATCGGCCTCTGAAGATTGGGATGAACTGTTAGCATTATATGAAGAGTATGTTGACAAGTATATTTCATATGTTAAAAAGGCTGCAAAGGGAGATTTGACAGCTTTGGCAGAGTATCCTTCTCTCATGGAGAAAGCCCAGGAGTTTAGCGATAAATTTCAGAGAGCTCAAGGAGACATGTCTGCTTCTCAATGGGCACGCTATAACAAGATATCTATGAAGATGATGAAGGCTGCTCAAGAGATGCAGCAATAAATATCAACTAAAAAGTAATATTACCAAGGGATAGAAGTTAGCAATAGCTTCTATCCTATTTGAAAAAATAGCATGATGAAGAAATTGATGATTATTGGAGGTCTATTGTCCTTTATTGTTCTAGTGGCTATTGCTTGCCAGAAAGACAATAAAGGGAAAATGGATACAGAAGTCTCAGATATTTACTCTACCGTAGACAAATCAAAAGAAAAAGCATCTATGGATAATCTTACCGAGCAGAATACTGATACATTATCCAAGAAATTACTAGATGATCACTATATGGAGATTTCTTATCCAACACCAAATATTGATGCTAGTAAAAAAAACAGTGTCGAGGGTGTGATTCTTCATCATACGGCAGAACCGACAGTACAAAGATCCTTAGAGGTATTAACTTCATCGAAGAGAAGAGTCGGAACTCATTGCGTTATAGATACTGACGGAACACGTTATATTATGTGTAAGCCTGAAGTTGTAACTTATCATGCCGGACTTTCAGTTCTCAATGGCAAGGAAGGTTGCAACAATTTTACTATAGGGATAGAGTTTCAAGGGAATACACTTGTAGCCCCATTGACAGAAGATCAGATGAAAAGTGCTATAGAGTATTTGAGGCCGATTATTAAGAAATACAATATTCCGTATAGCAATGTGGTATCTCACGAAATGATTCGTCAGGCTTATAAAATGAAATACCCTCAAAAAAGATGTAGTGGAAAAGTAGACATTACACAGACAGAGTATAAACGTTTCATGAAATTATTAAAGGAAGTTTATTATGAAAAATAGGTTATTCTTCCTAACCTGCCTGTTGTTTTTTGCTGGACTGGGGTATGCGCAATCATCTAAGTCTAACAACTCAGGACAATGGATGAAAGTGCATGATGACGACGAAGTGGTGACAATATATTATAACACAAACATCACGACAGACAAAAGAGGTAGGCATATCGTATGGGTAAAGGCTGTCTATCATTCACGTAGGTGGCAAAACTATTTCGCCGAACAAATAAATAGCCGTGAACCTGTTGTTACCACAAAAACAAAGGCCACGTATGATGAGTTATATAACTATGTTATGGTTCGACAAGTGCAGTGTTTTAATAAGGCTGGAAAGAAACTATATGACTCAGGAGATGATCCGGAAGGTGATTGGGGGCCTGTGAATGCAAGTGATCCTGTCGGTATTGTTGGCGAATATCTTGGCAAATAATGATGAACAGACTAGATTGAGCGAAACAAAAATGCGCACAACTTGCCAACAATAAAGCATTTGAGTTCTCGATAACGGGGATTATTATTATTAATTCCCTGTTGATTGGTGTTGAAACATATACAGATAACGCAACTATTAACACTAGTTCTGTATTTCAACAGATGCTTACGTTAATTCTCCCAAAAAGGGGTGATAAATCAGTTTTTTTTCGTATCTTTGCAGAAAAGATTTAATTCACTCACAAAAACGCAGGAAGATATGAAAACAAGACGATGGCTGACGGGCCTTTTCAGCATGTTGACAATGGCTGTTTGCGCCCAAGAAGCGAGCACAATGCCTGTCAATGGCTTGAATGACGGTACGGCAGATTTTGAGAGCGCCTCTTCGGCTGTGGCCAACATGAGAGTGGGGTGGAACTTGGGAAATACGCTCGACAGCAACTCGGGCGACGTAACCAACATGTGGATAGAGAAATGGACCAGCCGCAAGCCTTCCGACTATGAGACGGCCTGGGGGCAGCCGGTGACCAAGCCGGAACTGATGAAGCTGCTGAAAGATGCGGGATTCAATGCCGTCCGGGTGCCTGTGACCTGGTATCCCCACATGGAGGCGAAGTTTAATCTGAACGGTACGGTGTGGGACATGGCCCACGATGATATTGGTACAAAGATTCAGGTGGAATGGATGAAGCGGGTGCATGAGGTGGTGGACTATGTCATTGGGCAGGGGATGTACTGCATCCTGAACATCCACCACGACACGGGTGCGGCCAGTACTGCATGGCTGGAGGCTGGGGAGAGTGGCTACACCAGGGAGAAGGAGCGCTTCGAGGCGGTGTGGAGGCAGATAGCCGAGGAATTCAAGGATTACGATGAGCACCTGCTCTTCGAGGGCTACAACGAGATGCTCGACGAATATGACTCCTGGTGCTTCGCTTCGTTTGCCACATCATCGAGATATGATGCCGGCGTGGCCACCGCAGCCTACAACGCCATCAACAGCTATGCACAGAGCTTTGTGGATGCCGTGCGCAGCACAGGGGGCAACAATGTGCGGCGCAACCTCGTGGTGAGCACATACGGAGCATGTAGCGGCAGCGGCACGTGGAGTCCGCATCTGCAGGATCCGCTGAAGCAGATGAAACTGCCCACGGACATCGTTGCCAATCATCTCATTTTCGAGATTCACTCGTATCTTGACATCGCCAACCTCAATAATGCCAAGAACGAGGTCAACCAGATGATGCGCGACGCAAAGAACAATCTGGCCTCGAAGGGGGCACCAGTCATCTTCGGGGAATGGGGCACCAGCACCGATGGGGGCTACGACAAATATCGCAGCAATATGCTGGCCTTTGCCCGCTATTTCGTGGAGCGGGCAAAGACTTACAATATGTGCTCTTTCTACTGGATGGGACTGTCGGACGGGGCACATCGCAGCGTTCCGGAATTTAACCAGCCAGACCTGAAGGATGCCATCATCAAGGGTTACTACGGAGAAGAGGGATATACGGGCATCGAGCTGACCGAAAGCCTTGAACCGGCGGTGGCTTCGGGCTGCTATGACCTTCAGGGCCACAGGCTGTCCAGCCCTCGGCAAGGCCTGAACATCGTCAGGATGAGCAACGGGACGGTGAAGAAGACGATTCGATAGCGGAATGATGAGTTAGCTGATTATGAGCTTGGAGTTAGCAAGCCTTGGGCTGTCTGCTCCTGAAAAGGCAACAATATAGCTGTTGACCTTGGACTAAATACTCCGCAAGGTGCGCTCTTTTGCGGAAAAGATTCCGTAGGCACATTCTTGCCTCCCGGTCGAGCGCCCGAGCTTCGTTCGCCTGCCCGGAGGTGCACCCTCCCCTCAAGGCAATTGTGAGGAGAAAGCAATTTGGGAGCGAAGCGACGGTGGGGCGAATAGCCCCCTCGGCAGCGATTTATGCAAAAAGCGAAAAAGAAGAAGGCTCGGCGTTTTCTGCCGGGTCTTCTCCCTTTGTTTTTCGGCATCGTCGGCGTCCGATTTGTCACAAACCCCGCCTGGCGAGCATCCGAAAGCCTAATTCAGTTTTGTTTAATACTAATCTAACTAACTAAATACTATGTATGAATCTAACCATTGCTATTCGTAGTAGTAGAGCTTGGTGGGTGTGAACCTGTCGCCGGTGAAGAGGAGGTGCTCCACGTCGAGGGCATCGAGGATGGGGTCTCCGCTGAAGTTGATCTCCAGCGTCCAGGTGCCGTCGCCGTTGTTCTTCAGCAGGTCGCTAGTGCCGGGCTGGAAGTCGGCACCTGTCCACGTGGTGCTCCACCATCCGGTGGTGACCCGTATCTGCGGGTCTTCTGCCTGCAGGTCGAGGTAGAAGGTGGATGTTCTGATGACCTCCCACTGGTCCATGGGTATGGCATAGATCTCCTCTCCAGTGACGTGCTCGGCGTTGGCGAAGCGGTAGGTGCCGCTCCAGCTGACTGCACCAGCTGAGCCGTCGCCCTGCCAGATGACCACCTCGCTGGGCTTGTTGCCGCCTCCGCCGGAGACTATCTCGATGAAATAGATCTCTTCGACGGTGTATCCGCTGCCGGTGAAGAGCAGGTGCTGAGCGTCGAGCACGTCGAGCAGCGGGTCGCCTGCCAGGTTGACGGTGAGGGTGAAGGTGCCGTCGCCATTGTCGGCCAGCCGCTCATTACCCGGGAAGATGTCGTCGCCGGTCCAGGTGGTGCTCCACCATCCTGAGGTGACACGAATCTGTGGGCTGGCACCCTTGATGGTGACGTAGAAGGTCTCTGTCTTCAGTCGCTCCCAGACGTCCTGCGGCACGATGTAGCACTCCTCGCCGGTGGAATTGCTGGCGGGGGCGAAGCGGTAGTCGCCGCTCCAGTTAATCTCGCCGAGCGTGCCGCCGTTCTCCCATACGGGAACCTTCACTTCCTGCTCTCCTCCACCGCCGGGCACCCAGATTTCCTCGGCGAAGTAGATCTCGTCGACGGTGTATCCGCCACCGGTGAAGAGCAGGTGCTGGGCGTCGAGTACGTCGAGCAGCGGGTCGCCTGCCAGGCTGACGGTGAGGGTGAAGGTGCCGTCGCCATTGTCGGTCAGCAGCTCATTGCCTGGGAAGATGTCATCGCCGGTCCAGGTGGTGCTCCACCATCCTGAGGTGACACGAATCTGGGGGCTGGCACCCTTGATGGTGACGTAGAAGGTCTCTGTCTTCAGCCGCTCCCAGACGTCCTGCGGCACGGTGTAGCACTCCTCGCCGGTGGAATTGCTGGCGGGAGCGAAGCGGTAGTCGCTGCTCCAGTTGATTTCGCCAAGCGAGCCGTCGTTCTTCCAGACGGTGGTCTTCACGGTCTCCCAGTGGCCCTCGTCGGCAGCGGGCTCGTAGGCCAGCTCGGGCATGAGGATGCGCTGCCCGTCGTAGGTGTGGAGCACGCCTGTGAAGGTACCTTTATAGATGTCTTTCTGCGGCACGGAGAAGATAAAGGTGCTGGTGCCTTTGCGATAGAAGTCCTTATGGTCGATGACCTGCGGCACGGAGTCGGCATTGAGCAGCTCCACGCCGGTGATGAACTCCAGGTCGGAGCCGAAGACGGTGATTTGCTCGCCGCCGGAGGCTGTCTCGCCGGGCTGCTTGGAGAAGCCGCTCACCTGGGTATGGCCGACGGTCAGCGGCAGGCGTGACTCAGCTTGGCCGCTGGCGGTGCGCACAAGGATTTTACCTCCGTCGGCAGCTACGCCCGAGGGGGTGACGACACGGATCATGTCGTCGCTGACAATCTCGAAGCTCGCAGCTTTCGCACCACCGGGGAACTCTATTTCCGTGACGTCGGTGAAGCCCGAACCGTTGATGGTGACAGGCTGGTTGGTGACCACCTTCGTCGGGAAGAACACCTTGATGCCCAGTCCGATGTTGGCCGGACCATTGTCGTCGTCCTCTGCGCACGATGTGAACATCATGCTAAATGATAAATGACAAATGATAAATGACAAACCTATCAGAAGCCTTCTGCTTATTTTGGTAATCATATTTATTATTTTTTATTTATTATTATATATTTAGGGCGCAGTCCGCTCCTACCATCCCGGATTCTGGGAAAGGTTGGGGTTCTTCTTCAGTTCCGACTGGGGAATGGGGTAGAAGTTGAACTTGTCGTCCCACTGGCGGGTGACGGCGGTGCGTGTGAGCAGGAGTGCGGGGCTGATGGTGGCCGTCTGAATGGTCTTGAAATACTGTGCACCCTTCTTCCAGCGGCGTACGTCCCAGAAGCGGTGGTTCTCGAATGCCAGCTCCACGAGGCGCTCTCGCTCATAGCGCTTCACCCATTCGTCGCCATCCTCTGTGAACAGGGGCATCTGGATGTCGGCGCGCTTGCGCAGCACGTTGACGGCATCGTTGGCGGTCATGCCGTAGGTGTCGTCGTTGGCACTGCCGGTGGCATTGTAGACGGCTTCGGCATAGTCGAGATAGAACTCTGCGAGGCGGAACAATATCCAGGTGTGGCGGCGGGTTGTCTGGTTGTCGGCTGTGGTGACACACGAACCGTCGACGTACTTACGGAGATAGTAGCCTGTGGAGGTGGCTCCGTACTTCGGGGCGGCATTGAATCCTCCGGTGAAGGTCTCTATTACCTTTTTCTGAGCACCGTTGCTGGGCCATTCGTCGCCGTTCTTCACCACGGTGAGTGCGAAGCGCGGGTCAAGTCCCTCGTAAGGATTGACCGAGCTGAGGTCGATGCTGCCGGGATGGCGCTGGCCAAAGGTCTCACCGTTGTCCTGATATTCATACTGGTCAACCAGACTTTGGGTAGGACAGTTGCCCGACGAGCCGTTCTCTACGCCAACGGGATAGTTGGCCATCTCAAAAGCATTGCTTTCACCACGTCCGAGACCGAAAATCAGTTCCGGATTGAAGAATGCATCGTGTCCCCACAAGGAACCGTATGCACTGAGCTTCAGTCCCCAGACAGAGGCATTGTCAATGATATACTTGCAAGCCTCGGCAGCTTTAGCCCACTTGGCTTTGTCGCCCGACGTGTTGTGAAGTGGCGAGGCGGCATAGAGCAGGGTGCGGGCCTTGAGGGCAGCCACGGCTACACGTGTAGCTCGCCCGACTTCAGAACCGTATTCCGTACCGTAGGACACAGGCAGGTAGGGGGCTATGGCGTCGCACTCCTCTATGATGAACTTCACAATCTGTTCAGCAGGCGTACGGCGGATGTTGTTGGCCTGGCCATTGGTAAGCGTGGTCGTCACCAGAGGCACATCGCCGTAGGTCTTGAACAGTTCAAAATAGAAGTAGGCTCTGAGGAAGCGCAACTCGTAGGGGAACATCTCCATCTGGGCCACCCAGTTCTTGTAGTCGGGGTTATACTGCCAGTCGGAGATGTCTGTCTGGTCAATCTTTTCCAGATACATGTTGACGTCGGCAATGGCTGTGTAAGCCTTGGTCCATGTATTGGAATAGGGATTTGCGGGGCTCCATCCGCCATTCACATAGTTGTTGACGGCTCCAGTCTCGAGTGCATACTGAGCCTCGTCGGTGGCTCCGGCAAGGAAGTAGGCGCTGTTGGATTCCAACTCATTGTTATATACCTGCGCATAGACATCGAACACCAGGTTCTTGATACCGTTCTCGTAATAATCGTAGGTCCAAGCTTCGTCGCGGGTGTTCTCCTCCGTGTAGTCGAGATCGGCACACGATGTGAGCATCGTGCTAAATGATAAATGACAAATGATAAATGATAAACTTATCAGAAGCCTTCTGCTTATTTTGGTAATCATATCTTTCTTCATTACTAATTACTAATTTGGCCACAGGCCGCTTAGAATGTTACGTTGAGACCAATGTTCACACTCTTCATCACGGGATAGCCTGTGTTCAGGTTCTCGGCATCCATGGCGTCGATATTGTCGAAGGTCAGGAGGTTCTGGCCCTGTACGAATACCCTGGCGCTTGAAAGCTTAAGAGGCTCAATAACGCTGGCAGGCAACTTGTAGTAGAGTTCGCAGTCGCGCAGCTTCAGCCAGCTGATGTTGCGATACCACGTCGTGGAGTTCTGGGCGTTGTTGGCCACATTCTCCGTTGACAGGCGCGGGTACAGGGCATTGGCTCCGGCACGGTCGTAGCAGTTGTCGTAGTACTCCTGAGAGAGGTTGCGGTTGTCGGAGAGTGCTCCCCAGACGCCGTCGACATAGCGCAGGTTCTTCACCTGGTGGGCTGCTCCCTGCAGGGTGGCGTTGATGCCGAAGCCCTTGTACTCAGCTCCGAGGTTGAAGGCGTAGTTTAGTGCGGGGAAGGCGTTGCCATAGTCCTGGGCCACATAGTCGTTCTCGTTGATGACACCGTCGCCGTTGACATCCTTATATTTGATGTCGCCCACTTTCACCTGCCCGAACTGCTGTACAGGGCTGTTATCGATGTCTGCTTGGTCCTGGAAGAAGCCCAAGGCGATGAGTCCCCGCTCATAATCAGCAGGACCGTCGACCAGCGAGAGGTTGGGGTAGGCGGGTGTCTCAATCCATTCCAGGATTTCGCTCTTCACCGTCGAGAAGGAGGCACCGGCATTGACGTTCAGGCCGTTGCTGAAGGTCTTTGCATAGCGCAGCCCCAGCTCCATGCCGTAGCTGGCTACACGTCCCTTGTCGTCATACGACGACTGGATGCCTACCACTGCCGAGTTGAGTGAATTGGCGCTGACCAGGATATTTCGACGCTGCTGATAGAACACATCCAGCGTAACGTCGAGCTGGTTGGCTATTCTCAGGTCGGTACCGAGATTGGCCTTATAGGCAGTCTCCTGGGCGAAGTCATCGGTGGGAAACTGCGTCAGGAAGGCGCCCCACGAGTTTTGGAAATTGGTGCCATACCAGAACTGTCCGTGACTATTGTTCCATGCGGCAAGCCAAAGGCCGTTTGCCGGCACGTAGTCGGTGTGCTGAATACCTCCTGAGAGGCGAACCTTTCCAAAGTTGAACAGGCTGCTTTCAGGGTTGTTGATAAAGATATAACCCAAACCGGCTGTCGGTGAGAATGCCCACTTGGCGGGATAGCTGCGGTTGGAGCCGTTGGCGGCCAGCACCACGTCGGCCATCATCCGGTTGGCGTGGTCGTAGTGCAGGGCCAGCTGCCAGTTAGCGCGGTACCATGTGTTGCTGCGGTTGTCGCGAATCTCGCTCTTCATGTTGTAGTTGGCATTAGCGGCGATGTTGTCGCCATTGTTCAGCTGCAAGCCATATTTCAGTCCGGCGTTGAAGGTGGCGATACGCCACTGCGAGTCGACCCAGTTGTTGAACACCAGCTTGTCCTCTACCGTGCCCATCACAGTTTCCTGCATGCTGCCGCTGCCATCATAATAGTTCCAGCCATACTGATAGCCCTTGGAACGCGTCTCAATAGTGTTGGAGGAGTTGTCGTAGGAAGCTCCAACGTAGAATTTCAGGCCCTCTGTGATGATGTCAAGATCCTGCTCCAGGGTCATGTTGGCCCAGACCTGGCGCTGGTGGGTTTTCATGAAGCCTGCACCCTGCGACTTGGCCAGGAGGTTGAAGTCGCCGTAAGTCTGGCTGCCGCCCCATACGCCGCCTGCCGTCTTCACGGGGAAGGCCAGGGCGGGAACCTTGTACAAATGCCACCAGGCGTCGCTGGAGTTCACGTTGGGCACGCCGTTGGTTTCCATGAGGATGCCAAGGATGTTTGCGCTGACCCTGGTGGTCTTGCTCACCTCGAAGTCCACGTTGGCGCGGATATTGGCTTTGGAATACTTCAGCTGCGAGTTCCAGTCGCCCTGATCGGGATTCTTATAGAGTCCGCGTGCATCGGTATAGTCGAGTTGTGCATAATACTGAATTTTATCCGTTCCGCCAAAGAAGGAAAGATAGGCATTCGACTCATGGGCCGTCTTCTTAAACACTTCATCCTTCCAGTTAATGTTGGGATAGACCAGGGGGTCGCTGCCATCCTTGAATTTCTGCAGCTCTAAATCAGAGTAAGCGGCTGTGGCACCGTCGTTCAGGCGTGCACGGTTCAGGGCATTGGCATAGTCGTAGGCACTTACCATGTCTGCCATCTGTGGGTCGAACTGTATCTTGTGTGAAGCACCCACCTTGAAGTGGTATTTCTCGTCTTTCGTGCCGTGCTTGGTCTTCACCAGCAGCACGCCATTGATGGCCTCATGTCCGTAGAGGGCCACGGCGGCGGCATCTTTCAACACTGTGACACTTTCCACTTCCTCTACGGTGAGGCGGTCGATAGGCCGCTCCACACCGTCGACAAGAATAAGAATGTCCTTCTCGCCAGTGGTCTGCACACCACGGATGTTGAACGTGGCACCACGGCCTTCCTCGCCTTTGAAACCGGTGTTCTGGAAGGCGTTCAGTCCAAGCAGCTTGCCATACAGGGCGTCTGCCAGGCTGATGGCTGACGTGCGGCGAAGCTCTTCTGCAGTAATGGTCGTTGCTGCCGCTGTAGTGAGAAATTCCGTCTGTTCCACACCATAGCCTAGGTCAACCTTCTGCGACGCTTTGTCGCTCAGCGTCACTTGGGCTTGCGCTACGCTAATGAATAGTGAACAAAGAATAATGAATAATGGTCTGCGCCATATTCTTTTTATCTTGCTAATCATATCTTTCATTTTTTCATTTTTCATTTTTCATTTTCTCATTCTCTCATTTTCTCATTCTCTCATTTTCTCATTCTCTCATTTTCTCATTTTCTCATTTTCTCATTCTCTCATTTTCTCATTCTCTCATTTTCTCATTTTCCATTTAGGGCGAAGCCCGCTTACCACCCGGGATTCTGTGTAAGTCCATAGCCCTTCTGAATCTCAATACGAGAGACAGGGTCAAGATACCACTTGTTGGTCCAGTAGCCGGGGTCCCACCAGCGGCGGGCACCATTCACAATCTGAGGCTTCTCGTACTCAAACTTCGGCCACGGTGTACTGGGATCCCATTGCTGGTCTCCCTCCGTCAAGCGGCTGCCGCTTGCGTCGAGGCGATAGATCCGGATTTCGTGAAGCGGTTTGGTAAAGAGGTCCTGGCGCATGCGACGTACCATGTCGTACAGGCGGTCGCCACACTCGGCGCCAATCTCGCAGTTGCGCTCACGCAGGATTTCGTTGATCAGGTTCGCTTTGTCGGTTGTCAGGTTCAGTCCGGGATTCATCTGCTCCAGACGGCCCAGGCCCACGCGGCTACGTACGATATGCAGGTCGTCGAGTGCTCCCTGCAGATTGCCTGTTTCTGCCTTGGCTTCTGCACGGATGAGGTACATCTCTGCCAGACGGATGTAAGGCACGCCGATGTATTCATCATCATAGCGGCTGCCTCCATAATAGTCAAGTAGCCACTTGAACTTGCAGTAACCGGAAGCCACGTCGTCCACATTGTTGAAATTGCTGTTTTTCTCCATGAGTCCGCCGACCCAGGCGTCGGTGTACGACTGTCCGGCATAGTCGAAGCCGGCAGGCAGGTCGTGCCTCGGCACCACCATAGTCTCATACAGGCGTGGGTCGCGGTCGGCAAAGATGTCAACTCCGTTGGGGTTCTTGCCGGCGCCGTAGATGTCCGAATAGGGGAAGTTGCGGCCGTCCTGCATGCCGAAGCATTCCATCAGCTCGTTGGTCGGTACGGCGCCTCCCTGGCGGTAGCAGTCCAGTGCGAAGCCTCGCCAGCCCCAGCCCCAGCCGCCGTCGGACAGGGTCAGTGTAGGATGGGCGTCGAACAATTTCTCGTGATGAGTGGCGTCATTGCGATATCGATAGGCCCGGCGGAAGGCTGTGCGGTAGCCTGCTTCGTCCTGAGTGGCGGGCTGGATTAGCGCATAATAGTTGCCATTGGCTGCATTGTCGGCGAAGAATTCTTCACAACACTTCAGACAACGGGCCCAGAGGGAAGGATCCTCTTTGCCGAACCACACATGTTCCTCATTCTCAAAACCTGTCGGCTTTTTGGTATATGTGAGGTAGGGCTCATTGTTGTTGAACAGCGGCGATGCGGCAAACATCCATACCTTGGCGCGCAGGGCACGGGCCGATGCACGTGTCAAGCGGCCTGACCACTGCCCGATATCGGCGTCGGGAACGTTCCAGATGTAGCCAGGTTCATCAATGGCACACTGACAAATCGAGTCGATGAACTCGACGGTCTGCCACGCTGTGGAACGGCCTCCGGTGAAATTCTCTCCCACGGGGAAAGCCTTTTTAACGAGGCACAGACCACCGAAATTGCGGAATGCGTCAAAGTAGCGGCTGGCCATAATCGTATAGGCCTCACCGCGCAGACGGCTTTTCTCTGCATCGCTCATGTCGGGCACACGATCAATGTTCTCAATCAGCTGCCAGCATTTGCGCACAGTCTCATAGATGGACACACGTCCGCCGGCATCACTGTCAAGGCCGCTTTTCGTAGAATAAGAGAATTTCCCCTGGAAGTTACCATCCTCCGTATCTTGGGCATTCTCGGTCAAGCCTCCGGGATAATAGCTCTGTTTGGGGCCACCCCAGCTCACGTAGCAATGATAGGAGTCGGAAAGCACGTCAATGGGTGCTCCGTTCATCATATTTCCTGAAGTGTAGGTGCAATAGAGCTGACCGTAGGCACTCCACAGGAAATTGCGGGTGTATTCGGCCTTGGAGAACACAGTGTCGATATTCACGTCGACGCCCGGCGATTTCTCTAAGAAGGCATTACCCACATTGATATCGTCGACACAGGCAGAGAAGATGCTGGTAGCCATCCCCAAAGCCAGTATGTAATTACATATCTTTTTCATACATTTACCTTTTTACTATATTACCTTTTTACCTTTCCTAGAAGTTCACTTGCAGGCCAAAGTTATACACACGTGTCATAGGATAACGCACGCCGAAGTCAAGTCCTGAGCCTGGAGCCTCGGGGTCGTTTCCTTTGAAGTCGGCAAATGTCAGCAGGTTCTGGCCAGAGGCATAGAATCTCACGTAGTTGAGCAGTGGCAGGAACTTTGGCTTGTTGAAAGTATAGCCAATCTCCAAGTTCTTAAGACGCACATACTTGGAGTCGATGATCCACGCCTGCGAATCACGGTTATTATGAACGCGGTTGGTGAATGAGATACGTGGCAGGATGGCTCCGGTGTTATTCTCCGTCCAGGAGTTGCCGGCCACCCACTGCGTCAGTGCCGAAGTGTTTGTAGAGCCAAACTGGTCGCGGAAGTAGCCATTCAGTGCGCGGCTAGTGTTGTCGGCACCTACCCACAGCATCGAAAAGTCAAGCCCCTTCCAGTTCAGACTGGCATTGACACTCCAGGTGATTTCGGGGTTGTCGGTATAGCCCAGGGGCTTCTGGTCGTTCTGGTCAATGATGCCGTCATCGTTCAGGTCAACATAGACAGCATCACCATATTTCAGTTCGATATTCTGGTCGGGCATATCCACGCCGTATTTCGCCTTATATCGATCTTCGGTACCCTGCTGGTAGAACTCAAAGAGGTCGTAGCCGAAACGCTGTCCTACCGGCAGGCCGGTACGGCTCAGATAGTCATACATAGGCGGCACCTCAAGCATCTCAATCACCTTGTTCCTGGCGAAGGCGATGCTGGGGCTGATGCTATACCGCAAGTCACCCACCTTGTCGGCCCATTTCAGGGTCAGCTCGTAACCGTGGTTCTTCACACGTCCCTCGTTGACATAGCTCGATGGAAGGCTCGTCACTGCCGGCAGCATAGAGGCGTTCGAAACGAGGATGTCCTTGCGGTCTTCCCAGAAGAGGTCAAGGTTCACAGACAGCCGGTCGTTGATGAAGGCGGCATCCAAGCCGACGTTGATCTTGGTGGCCGTCTCCCAGGTGACATTCGGGTTGCCGGCCGTCAGCTCCTTTACGGCCTGTAGCCAGCTGCCGCTCGTACCAAAGTTGGTGCCTCGGTTCTGTGGGTTTACAGTAGTCGCTCCCGTGTAGAACTGCCATGCGCCCGGCAGATAGAGGAAGCGCGCACCGTTGGTGTTGTCGTTACCTACTTTTCCCCACGAGCCGCGCAGTTTCAGATAGCCGACATACTTCTTGAGAGGCTCCCAGAATTTCTCGTTCGACGGAATCCAGCCCAGTGAGAACGAGGGGAAGGTACCGTAGCGCTTGCCCTCGGCAAAGTTCTCAGAGCCGTTGTAGCCGATGTTAAAGTCAATCATGTAGCGGGTGTCATAGTCGTAGGTGACACGTCCCACCAGACCCACATAGCCTTTGGGAATCGAGCGGTAGAGGCTGTTGTCAGAATCCCAGGGGTAATAAGTCTTGCTCTGGTTGTAGAGCAGCAGCGCGCCCACATTGTGGGGGCCGAACTTGCGTGCATAGTTGAAGCTGGCCTCGGCATACCAGTTACGGTTGCCCCAACGGCTCTCGTTATAGGGGATGGGCCAGGTGATATTCTCCTTGCGGAGCACCTCCTGCCCGTCGACAAGTGTTGCCACGTAGGTCACGCCCGTTCCATATCCGTTATGGCGGTCCTTTCGGGCCGTATAGTCGGTGTTGTATGAGCCTTTAATCTTGAAGTCCAGGCCCGGTGTGATGAAACTCATGTCGAGCTTGTACTGCAGGTCGAGGTTCAGCACGTTGGTGCTCTCGCCCACATAGCCCAGGTCATAATAGTTCGACAGGGCATCACGGTCGTAGGGGCCTACAATAGTGTTGTCGGCCACCACGTGGCGGCCCTGGTCGTCAATACCTATGCCGGCATAGGGCGTGGCTCCCTGCAGATAGCGGAAGATGAACCCCTCGCCACCGCCCAGAATGGTACGGTTCTGAACACGGCCTCCCAGAGTGAGCGCCAGCTGGCTGTACTTCGACACGTTGATGTCGAGGTTGGCACGATAGTTGAAGCGGTTGTACTTGAACGTCTCATCGTCATTCTTCGAGAAGGTTTTGAAGAGTGAGTTCTGGTTCAGGAATCCTGCAGAGACGAAATACCTCACCTTCTCCGTGCCTCCGTTCACGTTCACGTTCACCTGCTCCTGCCAGGCGGCATCGTTCATGATATAGTCTATCCAGTCTGTATTGGGGAATGTGGTGGGCATGTCGCCTGTGCGGAAATGCTCCATTACATCCTGACTGAAGCGGATGCCTGTGTCGGCATATTTGGTGTAGTCAGGGATGATGACGCTGCCTGGCCACTGGCTCATGGGCAGTGCGTCGGTGATGGCCGTGTAGTTCCACATCTTCCCGTAGGTATAGGAGTCGGCAAAGTCCACGAACTTCGCAATGGTCTGCACGGCAGTGCTGGCCGATACTGTCACCGAGGCCTTGCCTGCCGTACCACGCTTGGTGGTGACGAGGATGACACCATTAGCGCCTCGCACACCGAAGACGGCCGTGGCCGAGGCATCCTTCAGGATGGAGATGTCCTCAATCTCGTTAGGGTCTAACTGTCCGAAAGGACGTTCCACTCCATCTACGAGCACCAGTGGCTCGGCACTGTTCAGCGAGCCTGTACCACGCACACGGATGACGGGCTCGTCGGCACCAGGCATACCTGAAGGCTGCACCACCGACATGCCCGGCAACTTACCTTGCAGGGCGTTAGCCACACTTGCCACAGGAGCCTTTAGCAGCTCCTCGCCACCCACGGCAGCCACAGCACCCGTGATGGTGACCTTCTTCTGCTGGCCATAGGCGATAACCACCACCTCCTCCAGCGCTTGCGCATCGGGCTGCATGGTCACATTCATCTGGCGACCTTGCACCTTATGGTGCTGGGTAAGGTAGCCCACATACGAGAACTCGAGCGTTGCGCCCTGCGCCACTGACTGGATGCGGAAATGGCCGTTGAGGTCGGTGACACCACCGGTGCCCTTTCCCTGCACGATGACGGAGACGCCAATCATGGGCTCTCCCGTCTCGTCGATCACCGTTCCTTCTACCGTCAGACCTTGGGCAAACGCCACATCAGGCAAGAGGCACAGCAGTGCCAATATGCCCAATAGAATACATTTACTTTTTTTCATCATCTGGTTGTAAATTAGTTGATATGATTATTCACTTTTAGTTTACGAGTGCAAAGATATAAAATATGTGTTTGTTACGCTGATTACGAGGTATTCTATGCTGCCTTGTATGTATCCGGAAAACATTTCGGATAATATGCGATACATCTGGGATAGCTAAACGTTAAAAAACGCTACGGGCCGTAAACTAATTCTTAATCCTCCTTTCTCTATAATCATTTTTTTGTATATTTGCAGCAATGATTCACGAAAATGACTACACGAAGCTGAGGAGCATGGTGACGGTGCTGCTGTTCGTCCTGCTGCTCCCCCTGTCGGCAGGAAGAGAACTTGAACACTTCCACACTGTGACTGTGAAAGACGGTCTGGCCGACAATTTCGTGCGCGACATTTTTACCGACTCTGAGGGCTACGTGTGGCTTTCCACCATCAACGGACTGAGTCGCTACGACGGCTACCACTTCCTGAACTTCCACCCCCTCCAGTGGGGAGGCCGGTCGGGCGATGTGACGATGGTGCGCGAGACGGCCGACGGCACGCTGTGGATGTGTTGCGCGGGCGAACTGCTGACCTATTGTAAAGACGCTCAGACATGGCAGAAGGACGGTGGCGTGCGGCTGCGGGAGATGGGCGTCGGCGGCAGTAGCATGAGCTGTTTCTATGTTGACGACGGCGGCGGTCTTTGGATAGCCACTGAGCAGGGCCTCTACGCATACGACTATGCTGAGGGGCGTGTGAGGCATTATCGCCTGGATGAAGTGGGCGGTGTGCTGCACATTGTGTCGAAGAACGGCACGACGCTGGTTGTCAGTACAGACTATCACGTGCTTAAGGCCACTGCCAGCGGGAAGCTGATTCGGCTTACCCAGCATCCGAAGCCTGTGACGGACAACCGCGACAGCCGGGCGATGATGGACAGCAAGATGAACCTCTGGCTTTACTGTTCACACGTTCCGGCCGGCTCGCTATGGGTCTATTCCCTAGGCAGCGGAGCATGGATGCAGCCGGAGACGTTCCGACGGCTGGGGGATGGCGTGACGGTGAATGCCTTGGCTGAAGACCGTGACGGACAGCTGTGGGTGGGGACTGGCAATCAGGGTACTATCGTGAACGAATTGGGCGTTTCCCTCTCTTCGCTTCCTCACATCTCCTGCCTTTTTGCCGACCGCAACAACACCATGTGGGTTGGCTCGGCCAAGCTCGGCGCTGCATACGCCGACCTGAACAGGCCGGATTTTAATCATGTGACCACCGCCGGCCGTGAGGACGTGAGTGCGCTGCTGGAAGATGCTCAAGGCAACCTCTGGATAGGTTTCGACGGCGACGGGGTGGTTGTGAATGACAGGAGTTTCTCGCTAAAGAACGGCACGCTGCCCTCTGACAATGTCACCGCGCTGGCCGACGACGGCAGCGGAGGCATTCTAGTGGGCACCTACGGCGGGGGCATCGCCCGCTTCGACGGAAAGGGATTCGCTCCAATCTATACGGACAACGACCGGCTGCACTATGTGAAGGCCCTTGTGGCTGACCGCCACAAAAGGCTGTGGGTGGCAACGGTGGACAGGGGCGTGGTGTGTATAGCCGACGGGAAATACACATATTATACTGAAGAAAACTCGCCCCTGCCGTCGAACGGCGTTGTGTGCCTGGCCTACGATGCCCCTAGCGACCGCATATACATTGGCACCTCCACCGGCCTTGCAGCGTACAACTGTTCGCGTGGCAGCTTCATCCACGACGATGCGCTCGACAGCCTGAGGAATGTCTATGTGACGACACTCCTCGTAGACGACGGCGGACGGCTATGGATAGGCAGCCGCGACGGGCTGTGGGTAAAGGGACGGGGACTTACCCGCCTGACCACCGAACAGGGGCTGACCAACAATGTGGTGAGGGCGCTTGCCGTCAGCGGAAACACCGTCTGGGCTAGTACCGACAATGGGCTGACCAAAATAGAGGAACAGTGTCACCCGTATTTCGACTCCGACGGCCTGCACGGCATTCTCTTCTCAAACAACGCTGCACTGACCACCCGCGAAGGCCATGTGCTCCTGGGCAGCATGACGGGCTACGTGAGCATCCCCGCTGGAAGTGAACAGGAGAAAGTGAATGGCGAAAAGCCCCTCAGAGTGCGTTTTACCGAGTTCCGCATCAACGGACAGCCGGTGGTGAAGTCGCCCCGCGACTTCACTATCGGCTACGGCGAGCGCCTGGGCGTTTCTATTTCGGTGATGGTGCCTGCGCTAAGTCACAGGGCACGCTACCTCTACCGCTTCAAGGATGAGGACGAATGGATGCGGGCACCTAATAACATGCTCTACTTCGCTTCGCTGATGCCGGGCACCCACGTGTTGCAAGTGAAGGCCGAGTTGCCAGGCATGACAGTGACTGAGGTCAGCGAGCTGACCTTTAAGGTGCTGCCACCGCTATGGCTGTCGAAGGGTGCCATCGCCTGTTTCCTCTTGCTGATTGCTGCCGCAGTATGGCTGGCATGGCGGGCTGTGCGTCGGCGTCAGAAGCGTGAGCTGGCCATGAAGCAGATGGAGTTGAACCTGAAGAAATATGAGATGGAGGAGCAGAAAATAGGTTTCTTCACCAACATCAGCCACGACATCAAGACGCCGTTGACGATGGTGATGGCCCCCTTGGAGAAGATTCGCGATGCCAGTCTGCCGGCTGCCGTGCGCACTGAGATAGATGTGGCCTGGCAGAACGCCCGGCAGCTCTACGACCTCGTGCTCGAACTGCTCGACTTCCGGCGGCTCGACGAGGGCAAGGAGAAGCTGAAGCTTAGTCATGGTGAGCTGGTCAGCTTCGTGCGTCAGACTGTGCAGGGCTACGACTATATTGCCAGGCGTAAAAACATCACGATGGAGCTTCATCTTCCCGCAAACCCTGTCGAGATGCTGTTCGACGAGAACAAGATGCGCCGCGTCATCATTAATCTGCTGTCGAACGCTTGCAAATACAATGTCGAAGGAGGCAGCGTCACCGTCATGCTCACCTCTGGTCCCTCGTCATCGGCCATTCAGCTAAGTGTGGCAGACACAGGCATCGGCATAAAGGATAAGCATCGTGTCTTCGACCGTTTCATGCAGGAAACGCATGGTCAGGAACAGGAGGGCAGCGGGCTGGGTCTCCACATCGTGCGCCAGTATGTCGACATGATGGGCGGCAGCATCAGCATTGAGGACAACAAGCCCCGTGGTACCGTTTTTACCGTGACGCTGCCCAAAGAAGTCCCCATTTCTTCCCCTGAGGCAAACATGATGGCTTCATCCACCGACAGCAAAACTTTAGAAGCCTCCTCGGGGGCTGTTGGAGGGGCTTCTGCGTCAACCATCCTCGTCGTGGAGGACAATACCGACGCTCGCCAGTTCCTGCAACGCAGCTTGGAAGACGAATATCGTGTGCTGCTCGCCGCCAACGGAAAGGAGGCGCTCAGCCAGTTGGAGAAGGTTGAAAGCCAGCGGACAGGCGAGCGTGTACCGGGCATCGGCGTCAGCCTCATCGTCAGCGACGTGATGATGCCCGTGATGGACGGCATGGAACTCGTCCGCCAGATACGGAAAGACGTCCGTTTCTCACATATTCCCGTCATCCTGCTCACAGCCAAAAGCAACGAGGACGACATCATTGCCGGACTGGAAGAGGGCGTGGCCGACTACCTGACAAAGCCCTATAGTCTTGCCGTGCTTCGCCTGCGCATCAAGAAGATTCTTGAATGGACACAGCACGTACACGAGCAGGTGGCTTCGGGCATCGAAATCAAGCCCAGCGAGATGACCGTCAGCTCGCTCGACGAAGAGCTTATCAGCCATGTCATCGCCGAGGTGGAAGCGAACATCAGCAACCCGAACTATTCCGTGGTACAGCTCAGTGCAGCGGTCGGTATGACCCGTGGCCACCTGTACAAGAAGCTCATGGCCATAGTCGGCAAGTCGCCTGTAGAATTCATTCGCATCCTCCGCATCAAACGCGGAAAGAGCCTGCTCGACCAGGGGCGCACCAACATCTCGGAAGTGGCCGACAAGGTAGGCTACTCGCCGAAGATGTTTGCCCAGTACTTTAAGGAAATGTTCGGCACCACGCCGTCGGAATATCTCAGGCAGATGAAGTAAGGAGATGTGGAGTAAGGAGATGTGGAGTAAGGAGGTGTGGAGTAAGGAGATGTGGAGTAAGGAGATTCACAGATTTCATCTTGATTTCACAGATGAGCTGCGCCGCAGGGAATCTGTGTCATCCAAAGAGAACGCGCGGCTTGGCCGCTAAAATCGAAAAAAAAATCCTTTTAATCTGTGCAATCTGTGGTCGTTTTCATACTTCAGAACGTTGAGTAATAATAATTCAAGTTTCTCAAGCTCGCAGAATTCTTTTTCAACACAGAGGTTTCACGAGCACACAGAGGAACACAGAGAGAATCCTTTCCTGGCAGGGGAGGTAGCACGAGGAGCATAAATGCTCTGCACAGAGAGCTGCGCCGCGATTTTTCATGCGCCAGCCTCTGTGAAAGACCTTTAGGTCTCTCTTGCCATCTCTCATTACGAGTAGATATTTCTCTCTGTGCATCTCTGTGCGCTCTGCCTTCTCTGTGTTGAAAAGAAACATGCGAAAGTTGAATAATAATAATACCCACTATCCACTATATATAAAAGGAGATTCGTGAAACTTACTATAAAACGAAAGATTGTTGCCGCAGCCGGGTTGGCGCTTATGGTGCAGACGGCATCAGCCCAGACCTTCCAGCTGACTAGCGACGGCTATTTCAACGCTGGCGGCACTGATGTGATGGCATTCAGCGATTTCTATCCCGAAGGTCATCAGGGCGGTGTGTGTGTCATCATGAACGGGCGGCGAGTAGCTACCAACGGCGACCTGCGGCTGGAAGCCACCCCCGGACAGTGGCAGCCGGTGCCCAAACAGCTGAACCGAACGGTTATCCCTCCCACCGAATCGGATAGGGCAGGCCGCATTGTGACAACGCTCTGCTATCCTGACTCCAGCCGCCATCTGACGGGCTTCAACCCGATGGTCTATCCCGACTGGCATGTCAATTACACCGTAACTGTTCAGCCGAAAGACCGAGGCATCTTCGTCACCGTCGACCTTGATACCCCCGTGCCCGACTTCCTGCTGGGCAAGGTGGGCTTCAACCTCGAGTTCTATCCCGGCGACCTGTTTGGTAAGCCTTGGATGATGGAAGGCGCCCGGAATGCTGACGGCACATCAATCACCCAGACGGGCATCTATCCGCAGCAGCCAAACTCTCCGCTGTTGTCCCTTCCCACAAACCGTGGCCACGATGGCAACTATTTCGCAGGGCGTGGCCAGAAGGCTGATCTCGCTCAGCTCGACGGTCTGAATGCGCCCTCCGCTGCTAATCACCCCTACAGCCCCCTCCGTGCCGATGACATCATCGCCGCGCCCTATGCTGTAGGCCGCAAGTTCACGTCGCGCCCCGACGACTACCTAAGTCGGCTTACCGTGGAGTCTTATACTGGCGACCTGAAGCTCTACGACGGCCGCATGAACCACAACAACGGCTGGTTCGTGCTGCGCAGTGAGATAGCTAAGGGTGCCACCAAGAACGCTGTCTGCTGGTTCATCACACCCGCTGTCCACCAGTCCTGGTACGCCCCAACCGTTATCCAGACCTCGCAAGTGGGCTATCTTCCCCACCAGCCCAAGCGCATCGTCATTGAGGACGACCGTCGTGACAGCGTTCGCAGTCAGGCTCCGCTCCAGCGGGACAATGGTGTTGAGCTCCTCCGCATCGAGGCCGACGGCGCTCACCTCGTCCGCTCTGTGAAGCCTGCCGTCTGGGGCAATTTCCTGCGCTACCGTTATAGCACAGCCGATTTCTCCGACGTCACCGAGCCTGGCCTTTATCAGGTGCGCTACGGCCAAGTCAAGTCGACAGTCTTCCGCATTGCCGACGATGTCTACGAGCGCGGCGTGTGGCAGCCTGTCATCGAGTATTTCCTGCCCGTGCAGATGTGCCACATGCGTGTCAGCGAGAAATACCGCATCTGGCATGACGCCTGCCACATGGACGATGCCCTGATGGCCCGTGTAGGAAACCACATCGACGGCTACGACCAGCGGCCTGGCCTCTCCCGATACAAGGAGGGAGACCGTGTGCCCGGCGTGAATGTCGGCGGCTGGCATGATGCCGGCGACTTCGATCTCCGTGTAGAGTCGCAGGCAGGCGAGGCATACATCCTCGCGCTGGCCTACGAGCAGTTCCGACCTGACATTGATGTGACGGCCATCGACCAGCAGCGGCATCTTGTGGAGATTCACCAGCCCGACGGCAAGAACGACATCCTGCAGCAGGTGGAGAACGGAGCACTCACCGTTGTCCGCTCCTATCAGGCCCTGGGCCGTCTCTATCGTGGCATCATCTGCAGCACCCTGCGCCAGTATGCCATGCTCGGCGATGCTGCCGCCATGACCGACGGCCAGCCCAATGGCGACGACCGCTGGATCTTCACCGAGGACAACCCTGTGCGTGCCCTCTCGACCGCCGCTCAGCTGGCGGGTGCTGCACGCGTGCTGCGCGGCTTCAACGATGCGCTAAGCCAGGAGTGTCTCGACATTGCCACGACGCTCTATCTCCAGAGCAGTACAGACGGAAGGATGGCGGGAGCAAAACTGCAGACAGCCGTTGAGCTATACCTCGCCACCGGCCAGCAGCCGTATCTCGACTTCATCCTCGGCCAGCAGGAGCTGATTACAAGGAGCATTGCCCGCAACGGCTGGTTCACCGCCCGCATCGCCAAGCAGCTTGAAACGAAGAATGACAAACAGGCGAAGACCTTTGTGAAAGCCTTCCGTGCCGCCCTTGCCGGCTATAAGGCGCAGCTCGACAGACAGGCTGCCGAGACCCCCTACGGAGTGCCCTATCGTCCGAGTATCTGGGGGGCCGGATGGGACATCCAGCGCTTCGGCTTCGAGTACTACTTCCTCACCGACGCCTATCCCGACATCTTCCCGAAAG
>JAILFU010000133.1 GCA_024697405.1 Prevotella sp. | reverse complement strand
GGAATCCTCCAGGACGGGAACGTAGCAAAGGTACTTGGTTGTAGCGGCGCGATGCAGACCGCTTGCCCACCCGCCTCTTTAGCTCAGTTGGCCAGAGCACGTGATTTGTAATCTCGGGGTCGTTGGTTCGAATCCGACAAGAGGCTCTACCTGAAGGACTGCCATATAGGCAGTCCTTCTCTGTATATAAACACACCGTCTCGTCCCTTTCTATATTCAAACGCACTACCTCACTCCTTCCTTATATACAAACGCACCACCCTGTTTGGACAGGGTGGTGCGCTCTTTATCTATGGATAGCGATATTACTTCACGGTCTTGCTTAGAGACTCGACAACCTTCATGATGCCCTCGTCACCAGGCTTGATTTCAAGAATCTTGTTGGCATAGTCCAAAGCCGACTTGTTATCCTTGGCGATAGAGTAGTAGTAGAACATCAGATAGCGGTAGGCCTTCTCCAAACGGGTGTTGTCGGTAGCATCGTGCTCCTCGCGAGCATTGATGAGTTCCACCATCTTCTCGAAGTAGGGCTTAGCCAGTGCTTGTTTGCTGTCGGGATCCATCACGGCATTCACAGAGGCCCTCTGGAACAGTGCGTATTCAGCTGCATCGGGGAACTTCTCAGCCAGGTCGCCCCAGATGTGGTCGGCCTCTTTATAGGCGTTGACCTCAGCTTCGGTCATTTCTTCTGCTCCCTCCGGCTTGAGCGAGCGTGCCCAGTTCATAGTAAGCGTGCCAAGACCGGCATGGGCTACTGCATCAGGCTCCTTGGCCGTGGCCAGATATTGCTTGTAGCTGGCGATAGCCTCGGGGAAGTTCTTCAACTGCTTGTGGGCATCAGAGAGCGACTTGTGGATGTCGGCAAGATTCTTGTCCTCCACATCCTTCACCTCCAGACCTTTCTTATACTGGTCGATAGCCTGCTCCAGCTGGTTGTTGCCGGCAAGGGCATCGCCATAGTTCAAAAAGTCAAGATGCGAGAAGTTGACGCTGTCCTTGGGCACCTTGTTGAACAGGGCGTCACCATAGACAATGGCCTCGTCGTACTTCTTGAGGTTGTTGGCGCAGAACATTGCCAGACGGGTCAACGTAGCATTGTTGGCGTTCTGGACCAGACCAGCCTTGGCTGCGTCATAGCCCTGCTGATACTGCTGAGCCACGAAGCAGGCGTTGGCATACTCGATGAAGTCGCTGCGTGTCATCTTCGACGTGGGCACCTTGGCGTAGGTCTCAATGGCCTGGCCATATCTCAGCGAGAGATAGTAGATGTGAGCCTTCAGTGCGTCGACGGGATAGTCGGGCAACTCAGTCTGTAACTGGTCGAGCTTAGCAGCGGCTCCCTCCGGGTCGATCTTGCGGTAGACAAGCGCATACTTGCGGTAGGGCTCAGGATTCTTCTTGTCATAGTAGATAGCCTGCTCGTAGTTGGCAGCTGCAGCACCGCCATCGTCGCCCATGGCAGCAATGTCGCCCAGCAGCACATAGGCTGGCGAGCTCTGGCGCTTGGAAGCTGTCAGGGCCATGTTGGCAGCCACCTTTGCGTTGGTGGTGTCCTTGGCCTCATAGAATGCACGTCCGAAAGCCACCAGGTTTGCAGCATTCTTTTTGTTCTTTCTGTAGAAGGGCTTCATGGCTTTGGCCACATCTGCAGGCTTACTCTGGATAAGACTCTTCACGGCAGCAATGTCGGCAGCGGTGCCGTCCTGTGCCACAGCGCCGGTGCTGAAACCTAGCAGCAGGGCGCTCACAAATAGATATTTCATTGGTTTCATAGTTCTTTGTTTTTTTTTAAAATGGTTAATACTCTCGTTCGTTATGTCTATGTTGTACAGGGTTTACACAATTGACGCTATATTTGCAGTGGAGGTTTAATTGACCACAACTTTTCTTTCCAGGAACTCCGTCCAAGCGGGATAGAGACCTGCCCTCCACAAGACGAGCTGCCCCTCTTCACCCGGATTCGTCAGGAAATTGAAGAAGCGGCGCGGCGTGCCCAGTCCGCGCGGGTCAGTACAAATAGCCCAGATGGTGCGTATGAAGGGATATTCGGCAGTGGCTAAATAGTACTGATAAGGCTTGACGGCGTTCAGCGGTGTAGTGCCGACGCTCATCACCATGACATTGCGCTTGAAGGTGACGTTGGTAGTATCGCGCTGGTCGTTAATCCAGATAGACCCAACGACACCAATGGCGTTCTTATGGTTTTCTACATATTCAATGACCTCGTTTGTCGTCTCCACGGCACGGACATTGCCGGCATTGGAGATTTTTCCGCCCTTCAGGATGGAGTCTGTGCAGAAACGGACAGAACTGGACTGCGGCGTATCAAATACCAGACGGATGGTGTCGAGCTTCGAAGCAGGATAAATCTCCTTCCATGTGCGGACCTCGCCGGTCAGTATCTTTTTGAAATTGTCGACGGTAATCACGGTATCGGGATTCTCATTGTTCACGATGAGCGTCATACCATCGTAAGCCAGAGGCTTCTGGCGCGGGTTATGTTGTTTGCTCTTGATAATGTTCTCTTCGTTGGGAGTCAACTTGCGTGTAGTGAACACAAGATAGACTTTCAGGTCGAGCAGGCTGTCGATAGCTTCCTGCTCAGTCATGTACAACGGCCAGATGTCGCGTTGCGTCTTATTGCAAAAGCTTCTGTGGCACTCGTCGATGACGGGGCTGATGCTCTTGTCGGCGGCGAAGAGCTTCGCCGTCTCATCATAGTTGGTATTAGTAGGCTTGCCCCCACATGATGGGAGCAAGCCTATGAGTAGCGTTAATCCAACTATCGAAAGAATGTTGAATCGTTTGTTCATTTCACGTTATTGCAGTCTGAATGTTACAGGCACGGTGTACTTCACACGCACAGCCGAGCCGTTCTGCTTACCGGGAATCCAGTTGGGCATGCTCTTAATCACGCGGACGGCCTCCTTGTCGAGAGAGGGGTCGACACTCTTGACGACCTTTACGTCGGTGATAGAACCGTTGCGCTCAACCACGAAGGTGCAGACCACACGACCCTGAATGCCGTTTTCTTCGGCTACCACAGGATACTTGATGTGGCTGGAGAGGAACTGCATCAGAGCAGCATCACCGCCGGGGAACTGGGGCATCTGCTCCACGACCTCGAAGACCTTGGTCTCTTCTTCCTTCTCTTCTACTTTCTCCACCACAACCTGGTTCTGCTTCAGCACTTCCTGACCTTCGTCAGAGCCTTGGTCGAAGGTGACTGAGGAGATAGCGACATCGCTCTTCTCGGTTTCATCCTGAGTCTTGGTGACTTCCTGGGGAGCCTCGTCGTCCATGGCGTACTCTGTGAACTTCTCAGAGTTCATCAGCTGATCCTGCTGGACTTGCTCTTCCTCAGGCTGGATGTCGTAGACGATTTCGTCCTCTTCCTGTTCTTCCTCTTCTTGTTCATCAAGCACCATTTCAAGTGCTTCAGTACCCTCGTTGCGCTCCTCGCTGGCGGCGATGGCATTAGCAATGCCGCCCCAAGCGAAGAAGATGCCCACGATGGCAGCTATGCCCAAGAGAAGGAATAGCATGGCCAAGTTGTTGCGGCTGGTCGTATCGCGACGTATCTGGTAAGCACCGTATGCCTCGTTCTTGCCTTCAAAGACAAGGTCAATCCATTTCTGGTCTAATAGATCTATTTTTGCCATAGTTCTTTCAGTGTTACGTTAGACAATTAGTACTTACTGAGCAGCTACAGCCTTGGGATAGTCCTTCAGCTCTTCCACCTTCTGAAGTTCGGGGAACTTCGTCTTGGCATCACCCAGCAGCTGGTAATCCTGTTCGGCCATCTGTGCAATCACATACTTACCAATGCAGCAAATCTGCATCTCGTCGAGAACCTTCACCAGGTCGTCGTAGGTGGCAGCGTCGAGCGGCTTGATGTTCACCGACAGCGTGGGAGCCAGCTCCTCAGCCTTTTCGGTTCCGTCGCGCATCTGCTTGAACACTTCTACGAAGCGAGCCAGGTCAACGTCCTTCTGTCCGTTCTTCACTACGTCGACATGACCTTTCTTAATCATGATGAGCGCCTTGTCGTAGGTTTCATTGATGGAAAGGAGCGTGTCGGCACCACTGCTGGCTCCACCTCCGATTTTCAGCGTGGGGTCATCCTTAGCAGTGGGCTGCTTGGCATACCATCCGTCAAGGTCAGCCTTGGCGTTGATGATGGCCTGCACGGGAGCGACGTTGTTCTTGTAGGGGTTGTAGGAGGAAAGCTGCTTGCGTATACCTTCCTTACCATACGTAGTCTCTTCAAGGTAGTCAATCAGACCGAATTTCTCCTTAGCGTCGATGATGTAGCTGTAAAGCTTTCCCTCGGGTGCGAGGTAGAGCGTCACGGTGAGTTCGGTCTTCGACTTATCCTTATCCTGCTCCTGCAAGTTCTGGTCTTTTGCCGGCATCGTCAGGTGCATAGCCTGAGGCTTTGCCAGAGATGTACACAGCATGAAGAACGTGATCAGAAGCATCATCATGTCCACCATCGGCGTGAAGTCGACTCGGACATTCATCTTTTTCTGTTTGCTTTCTTTTTTCTTAGCCATAGTTATTCTTCCTTTTTATACTGTG
>JAILFU010000070.1 GCA_024697405.1 Prevotella sp. | reverse complement strand
CTGCTCAGGGAGAACACCGTGTTCCTGCTGCTCACGGCCATGCTGCGCAATTTCTTCCGCCTGCTTCTCAGAAACGACGCGCTCCGTGCTTTCGGCATCTGGTGCACAACGCGGATGAAGGCCTTCACGGCAAAGGTCGTCACCGTCGTGGCGAGGTGGACAAGGGGAGGCAGGAGAGACATACTGACCCTGTACACGGACAACAAAGCCTTTGAGGCACTCTATGCTGGCTACACTTAGGACAGGCATCTTCGAGGACAGTCACGGCAACGCCCCTCAGCCTTCATGGGGAAAGGGGGAATAGTGCCCGTACAGGCACACAGACGGCGTCACAAGCCACGAATAAGCGCCCAAATGAGTTAAAGCGCCCGCAAAGTTCTGAACGCCGCCACGAGGAATGTCCGATATTTTTTATCTGCGGATTTTAGGAATATCATAAAATTAGGCAACAATATAGCAGTTGGCACAGGAATTCTTCTCCGGCGGTAGCCGCATTCCCGACCAGAGGTCGCCTACCCGTAGCCTTTCCCCTCCCCTCAAGGGGAGGGGCAGGGGTGGGGTCTGTAACTATTTCCACTGAGAGTACACAGACGATATCAAACTCGCGGAAGGAAGTTAGAGACCCCACCCCTACCCCTCCCCTTGAGGGGAGGGGAGCGGCTGCCGCCGGAGACGTCCCGGGTCAACTGCTATATTATTGCCTTTTATAAAAAATTCGCGCGCGCGCGTAATGTACGCGAAAAAAGGCGCTACAAGCGCTACATTGGCAGCGAACAGGTTGATTTGCAAATATTTGTTTGTAGCTACATCTCTTTTTTTGGAGCTACTTTTGTAGCTACAGGCAGAAAGAGGTGGCGAGTGGAAAAATACAGCCGCTATTTGAAAAAATGCGAACGCCGTTTGAAAAAATACTGCCGCCGTTTAGAAAAATGCGAACGCCGTTTGGAAAAATACTGCCGCCGTTTGGAAAAATGCGAACGCTATTTTAAAAAACGCGAACGCCGTTTGGAGAAATACTGCCGCCGTTTGGAAAATTCGAACGCCGTTTGGAACTGTAGCTACAATTGTAGCGCCATTTAGAATGATGTAGCTACAAGCAACAGCGTACTTTCCAGGAAGTTAACTATCAAAGTAGCGCCTGTAGCGCCAAAAAAAGTCTCACGCGCGCGCGTATTAGGTCAGATTCTTCTTGTGAACGTTGAATGAGAGAACACTTTAAAAAGCTCGACCTGTATGGTCGAAAACAATGCGCATCCGCTTTGTTTGCCATGTGGAGTATTTGAGTTCACTGCTATATCATTACCAAAATTAATGACTTTCTTTTGGTATTGTTCCCATTTTTTCGTAACTTTGCAGCGGTCTTTTCGACTAACCGATAACAAAGATGAATTGTAATAATACAGACCCCACCTCTGCCCCGGCTACGCCACGCCGTCGCTTCGCTCCCCAATCGCTCCCTCCTCGCGATTGCCTCGCGATTGCCTCGCGATTGCCTCGCAATCGCCTTGAAGGGAGAAGAAAGGTTACGACAGGGGCAGGGGTGAGGTCCCTAGCTTTAGTCATATAGAAGAAGCAACTAATCAAAACAAGAAAGATGAAAATAGGAATTATTGTAGCGATGGACAAGGAGTTGCAGCAGTTGCAACAGGTGTTCAAGGGCCAGCAGGTGCTGGTGGAAAAATGCGGTATCGGCAAGGTGAACGCCGCCTTGGGTGTGCAGCGCATCATCAATGACTATAAGCCCGACTGCATCATCTCCTCCGGCTGTGCCGGCGGTCATGGTGAGGGCGTTCATGTGAAGGACGTGGTGGTGAGCACGGAGCTGGCCTATCACGACGTGTATTGCGGCTCGGCCATTGACGACACCACACAGTATGGTCAGGTGCAGGGGCTGCCGGCCCGTTTTCCTGCCGACCCCTGGCTGCTGGAGCAGGCGACGGCACTCCGTGCTCAGGCCGAGACGCTCTCCACGCAGCTGCACGAAGGGCTGATTGTCACCGGCGACTGGTTTGTGGACTCAAAGGAGAAGATGCGCTCCATCGTCGAGAAGTTCCCGGATGCCCTTGCCGTGGACATGGAGTCGGCAGCCATTGCCCATGCCTGCTATCTGAGCAAAGTGCCCTTCATCTCGTTCCGCGTAGTGAGCGACATGCCGCTCAGCGACAGCCACGCCTCGCAGTATCACGACTTCTGGGCTACGGTGGCTGCCCAGTCGTTTGAGCTGACGCGGGCATTTGTTGAAAAACTGAGAACGGCCTAACTGAGAACGGCCTAACTAAGAACTGAGAACTGAGAATTGAGAGGTATGATTAGCTTTGCTGACTGTCTTCCTCCCCCCTTCGGGGGGACAAGAGGGGGGTGTCCTTCCTCCCCTCCTCGGGGGGACAAGAGGGGGGACAAGAGGGGGGTGTCCTTCCTCCCCCCTTCGGGGGGATTAGAGGGGGGTATCAGTTAGTCGGCGTGATGGGGAGGATTCGGCCGTCCTTGTCGAAGGTCATGGGGTCGATGCACACCTCGCGGTGGAATCCTGGGCCGTCCTTGCGATCCATGTAGGCGGGATTGATGCGGTGGTAGACCACATACCACTTGTCCTTGCCGGGAATCTGCAGCACCGAGTTGTGGGCCGGGCCGAAGATTTTCTGGTCGGGCCGCTGCTGCAGGATGACGGGCTCGTCGGCCACCTTGATGGGTCCCAGCGGGGAGTTGCTGGTGCCGTATGCCACGTGATAGTTGGGCGAGCCTGTGTCATCGACGCTCCAGAGGAAGTAGTAGACGCCCTTGCGCTTGAAGACGTAGGTGCCCTCACGGTAGGCATAGTCCTGCAGGGTGCCTCCGCTCGGCGTCAGGACGGTGATGGTGGAGGCATCGATGGAAGTCATGTCGTCGTTCAGCTTCGCTCCGGCCATGTAGCCGTTGCCCCAGTAGAGATAGCTCTGCCCGTCGTCGTCGGTGAAGACATCGACGTCAATCTCCTGACCACCGCGCACGCCCTGCGGACGGCTGTCGACGATGGGACGGCCAAAGTCGGTGAAGGGGCCTGTGGGCGAGTCGCTCACTGCCACGCCGATGGCCTTGCGCTCCCCCTGGTCTCCGCTGTAGTAGAAATAGTACTTGCCGTTCTTGTGCTCAATAGCCGGTGCCCAGGCGTTTCCCTTGGCCCATCGCGTGTCTTTCTTCAGGTCGAGGATGATGCCCTCATACTGCCACTGCTTGAGGTTCTTCGACGAGTAGCAGGTGAAGTAATAGCCACCCCAGCCGGGAGCGCCGTCGGTGGTGGAATAGATGTAATACCGGCCTTCGGCAGCCATCACCTCGGGGTCGGCATGCATCTCGGGCAGAATGGGGTTTTGCGCCCCTGCGGGGCTAAACGAGAAATACGAAATGAGAAATGAGAAAGCTAGCAGTCGTTTCATAAATCCTTTGTTTTTTAGTGTGTTGATAGTTTCGCGCCTATATAGCTAAAGTTTGAGGTCTGTATTGTTATCATCCATGCTTGTTTTCGGTCATTCGAAAAGTCCGCTGCAAAGGTAGTAAAAAGTTAGGAGTTAGGAGCCAGGAGCCAGGAGATTTTAGCAGCGGGAAACAGTTAAAAATACTTAAGGGACGAATGTTAACTCCTCACTCCTCACGCTTAACTCCCAACTCTTTTGTATCTTTGCAGTCAATTGCAATGAAGAGGCTCTTCAAGTGGATAGGGATTGTGCTGCTCAGCCCTGTCCTGTTGTTTCTCATACTGGCAGCGCTGCTCTATGTGCCGCCCATACAGAACTGGGTGGCGCAGCGGGTTGTAGCCTACGCTTCCGAACAGACGGGTATGGAGATTGCCGTAGACCACGTCGACCTGGACTTCCCGCTGGACCTGGGCATCGACGGTGTGCGGGTCATCAACGCTCCCGACACCATTGCCGACATCGGCCGGGTGGTGGCCGACGTGCAGTTCTGGCCGCTGCTCGACGGGCGCGTGGTGCTCAACGCGCTGGAGCTGCACCAGGCACGGCTGAACACCGTCAACTTCATCGACGACATGCGCCTGGAAGGCACCATCGGCTCCCTCACGCTCTCCTCGCCGGGCATAGACCCCGCGCTGATGGAGATGGAGCTGCACCATCCGTCGCTGAAGGATGCCGATCTGGCAGTCTACATGAGCGACACTGCTGCCATTGACACCTCGACCACGGGATGGCACATCCTCATGGACCGTCTGAAGATGGAGCGCACACGAATCACCGTGCTTCAGGACTCTGCCGCCCTCTTCACCGACGCTGTCACCCACTTCAGCGCCTATATGGAACAGGCCGCCATCAGCGACGCCGACATCGACCTGGGGCTGGGACGCTTCGCTTTCGGCCCCATAGAATGGGAGGACGGCTCGCTGAACTACAACGACCAGATGACCCTGAGCAACATCAGCCTGGGGCTCGACTCGCTCTATTCCTACCAGTCAGACCTGCGGCTAGGCATCAGCCACGGCAGCCTGCATATCCCCTCCCTCGGGGAAAGGCTTCCGGCCGACGAGCACAGCCCGGATGCTGGAGCCGGGACTGCCCCCGGGCTGGAGCTGACCAGCCTGACGGGACAGGTGACCATGGACGGCGAGACCATCAGCGTGAAGCACTTCTCGGCCACGACGCCACACTCCAGCCTCAGCGCAGAGGCCAATGTCGACATCGACGGCATCAGCGATGTGGACATCAGCGCTTCTCTGGGAAAGAGCGACCTCGTGCTGCTGTCGCCCAGCATGGCCCACCTGCCCGACTACCCGCTGCTGCTGCAAGGGCAAGCCACAGGCACCACAGACCGGATGGACGTGAAAAAGCTGTCCGTCACCTTGCCTACCGTATTTCATGCTGAGACCAGCGGACAGCTGGGCAACCTGACCGACCCCGACCACCTGCAGGCCCAGCTCAATGTGAAGGCTGAGGCATTCAATCCCGGCACCTTACACCGTGCCCTGGAGCTGCCCGCCAGCGTGGCGCTGCCAAGGGGCTTGCAGCTCAGCGGAACCGTGAATGCCGACGGCCAGCGCTACCATGCCGACCTGACGGCACGCGACGGGAGCGCCACCGCCCGCCTGAAGGGCACCTATACCCCAGGGACTGACAGCTACAGCGCCGACCTCACCGCCCGCCAGCTGAACCTGCGCCGCTTCCTGCCGACAGACTCGCTGGGAATGCTCTCTGCCGACGTGCAGCTGAGCGGCAGGGGCACCGACCCCTTCGCGCCGGCCAGCCAGCTGGATGCCGACATCCTGCTCCACCACCTGGACTACGGAAGCATCAGCCTCGACAGCCTGCAGGGCACGGCGACAATGCGCGGCGGCATCCTAAAGGCAAATGCCGACCTGGGCTTTGCGAATACCGACATGCTGACGCTGGGGCTGGGTTCCAAAGACCAGCGGCTGGGACTCAGCGGCAGCGTAGAGCTGGAGAGCGACCTTCGTCAGCGGCACAAGCTGTCGGCACTGCTGAGTGGCATCAGCATCAGCGACAGCCTGGGCACGCGTCACCCCGAGAACGTGGGCCTCCTGCTGAAACTGGACCGCGACACCACCACCGTACGCCTGCAGAGCGGCGACTTCATCCTGAAGCTCGACGGCAGCACCGGCTACGAGCATCTGCTGGCCAAAGCCGGCACGCTGGCCGACTCCATCGTCTCGCAGCTGAAGCACCGCACCATAGACCAGCCACTGCTGAAGGCCATGCTGCCCACAGCCAAAGTCTACATCACAAGCCAGCGCAACAATCCCCTGGCCGACATTCTCCGTGTGACGACGGGCATAGACTTCAAGAACATGAACATCGACCTCAGCATGTCGCCGCAGGCAGGACTTAACGGCACGGCACGCCTGGACTGCCTCACCATGGGCGACATACAGCTCGACACCCTGCGCCTGAATCTTATCGACAAAGGCCAGGGGCTGACCTTCAACGGCCAGGTGACCAACAACCGCAAGAACCCCATGGCCGTGTTCAACGTGCTCTTCGACGGACTGCTGCAGGAGCACGGCGCCAGCTTCGGCCTCCGCTACTTCGACGAGCAGGGACAGCGCAACATCCGGCTGGGGGCCAAGGCCGAGATGGTGCAGCTCGGCTCGGAGGAGGAAAACGGCATCCGCTTCCAGCTCATTCCCAAACGTCCCACGCTGGGATACAAGGAGTTCGAGCTTAACGACGACAACTTCCTCCTGCTGCACAACAACATGAAGCTGGAAGCCAACATCGACCTGAAGGCCGACGACGGCACACACCTGAAAGTCTACACCGAGAACCAGGATCCTGCCATGCTGCAGGACATCACTGTCAGCGCCCACCAGCTCAATCTCGACGAGCTGACCAGCGGCGTGCCCTTCCTGCCGAAAATCGCAGGCATGCTGGAAGGCGACTACCACCTGCTGATGGATGCAGACCACAACATCTCCGTGGCCAGCGACATGCACATCGGCCAGATGGCCTACGAGGGCAGCCCCATCGGCAACCTGGGCACGGAGTTCGTCTATCTGCTCCGTGAGGACGGCACACACGTGGTCGACGGCACGCTCATGCTCGACGACGAGCCTATCGGCACGCTGCAGGGCAGCCTCTACAGCGGCGAACCGGAGGCAAAGAGCAAAGAAGCCATCAGCCAGCTCGACGCCACCCTTACCCTCACCAGCCTGCCCCTGAGCATCGCCAACGGCTTCATGCCCGACCAGCTCTTCGGCTTCGAGGGCACCGCCAGCGGCACCCTCTCGGTCAAGGGACAGCTGGCCAAGCTGAATATCAACGGCGACGTGACCTTCGCCGACGGCTATCTGGTGAGCGTGCCCTATGGCATGCGCATGCGCTTCGGCGACAAGCCCCTGAACATCAAGGACTCCCGCCTGCTCTTCGAGAACTTCGCCCTCTATGCCTATAACGACAACCCGCTCACCATCAGCGGCAACGCCAAACTGATGGGCAGCGAAGGCGGCTCCGACATCGACCTGCGCCTCTCGGCCCGCGACTTCCAGCTCATCAACGCCCGGCAGACGAAAGAGTCGGTAGCCTACGGACGTATGTTCGTCAACTTCTTCGCCCGCCTCGGCGGCACGCTGGAGCAGATGACCATGCGCGGACGGCTGGATGTGCTCGGCACTACCGACCTGAACTATATACTGCTCGACTCCCCCCTGTCCACCGACAACCAGATGGACGAGCTGGTGCGCTTCACCAACTTCAACGACACCACACAGGTGGCCGTGGTGCAGCGGCCGGAGAGCGACGAGATGAACATGGACATGCAAATCAGCATCGACCAGGGGGCACACGTGCGCTGCGCACTGAATGCCGACCAGTCCAACTACGTAGACCTGCTGGGCGGCGGCGACCTGCGCATGCGCATGGATGCCAACGGCCTGAACCTGATGGGGCGCTATACCGTGGTCAACGGCACCATGAAATACTCGCTGCCCATCATCCCCCTGAAAACCTTCAGCATCAAAGAGGACAGCTACGTGGAATTTACTGGCGCCGCCGCCAACCCCACCCTCAACCTGACGGCCACCGAGCGCAGAAAGGCCAGCGTGTCGTCAAATGACGGAATGAACCGCAGCGTCACCTTCGACTGCGGTGTCGTCATTACCCAGACGCTGGAGAACATGGGACTGCAATTCATCATCTCTGCACCCGAAGACATGCAGGTGCAGAACGAGCTGGCAACGATGAGCACCGAACAACGGGGCAAGCTGGCCGTGACGATGCTCACCACAGGCATGTACCTGGCCGACGGCAACACCAGCGCCTTCTCCATGAACAGCGCGCTGAACTCCTTCCTGCAAAGCGAAATCAACAACATCACCGCCAACACGCTGAAGACCGTGGACTTGCAGGTGGGACTGGACAACTCTATCGACGCCAGCGGACAGACACATACCGACTACTCCTTCCGCTTTGCGAAGCGCTTCTGGAACAACCGCCTGAACGTGCAGATAGGTGGCAAGGTGTCGTCGGGTGCCGAGGTGCAGGGGCAGCAGCAGTCGTTCTTCGACAATGTCACGATGGAGTACCGCCTGTCGCCCACCTCCAACCAGTACCTCAAGCTGTTCTACAAGCAGAACGTCTACGACTGGCTGGAGGGCTACACCGGCGAATACGGGGGAGGCTTCCTTTGGAAACGCAAACTCGACAAGCTGACCGACGTGTTCAGAAAGAGTGCAACTGTTACACCGCAGCGGCCGATACAGCAGCCCACCCCCATCCCCTCCCAAAGGGAGGGGAGGTTGGATAGACCTGCAAATGAAACGTTGCCCCAAGACTCTACAGAGATAAACGAATAATTACTCACTTGTATTTCTTTAAAACAACGAATTAAGACGAATTACACGAATTGGACGAATTGAAGCGAATGACACGAATTAAAAGTGAATGACACGAATTAAAAGTGAATGACACGAATTGAACAATGAGACAACGAATTACACGAAATGAACGAATTGGCTACGCGCAGGCAATCGCCGCTTGCGGCGACAATTCGTGTAATTTGCCATAATTCGTGTACATTCGTGTAATTCGTCTTAATTCGTTGTTTAAGAAAAAAGAGGAGAGTACAATGTAGAAAGTAATGATAGCTCTAAGTGAATTATATCATAGAATAAGCAGGATAGCAAGTCTATCCAACCTCCCCTCCCTTTGGGAGGGGGTGGGGGTGTGCCTTTTGTTCCTCCTCCTTTCCTCCTGCTCCACCACGAAGCATATCCCTGACGACGACCAGCTCTACATCGGCCTGAAGAAGATTGCCTACGCCGACTATGAGAAGTGCCAGCATGCCACGCAGACGCAGGAAGAGCTGGAAGCCGCGCTGGCCACCGCCCCCAACGGTGCCCTCTTCGGCAGCAGCTACTATCGCACGCCCTTCCCCTACCGACTGTGGATTTGGAACGCTACGGTAGACTCGCATGGCGTGTTGAAGAAATGGATGAACCGCGTGCTGGGAAAGCAGCCCGTGCTGATGAGCCAGGTGAACCCCGCCCTGCGTGCCCAGGTGGCCCAGCAGGTGCTGCACAACAGCGGCTACATGCACGGCAGCGTCAGCTATCAGGAGGTGACGCAGAAAAATCCGAAGAAAGCCAAGATAGCCTATACGGTGAACATGGACTCGCTCTTCCGGGTAGACACCATGAGCTACGTAGGGTTTCCGCCGATGATGCTACAGCTCATCGACTCCACCCTGTCTGAGGCGAAAATCAAAGCCGGCGAGCCGTTCAGCGTGGCAAACCTCGACGCCGAGCGCACACGCCTGTCGCAACTGTTCCGGAACAATGGCTACTACTATTACCAGCCGGGCTATGCCTCCTATCTGGCCGACACGTTCCAGGTGGCCAACCGTGTACATCTGCGACTGCAGATGGCCGACTCGCTGCCCGAGGAGGCGTTGCGCCCCTGGTATATCGGCACGACGAGCGTGCGTATGCGGCGCTCGTTCATGGAGCAGGCCGACAGCACGGTCAGCCGCCGCTCGCTGAAATTCATGTTTCACGGCAAGCACGCCCCTATGCGCCTTGGCGTGGTGCTGCGCAACCTGAAGCTGCGGTCGCGTCAGCTGTTCAGCTACGACGCCTATCAGGAGTCCATGCAGAAGGTGAATGCCAGCGGCGTCTTCAGCAGCGTCGACTTCCAGTTCACACCCCGTGCCTCCTCAAGGCCCAATTCCCCCGACTCCCTCGACCTCATGATCGACTGCATCTTCGACAAGCCCTACGACTTCTATGTAGAGACCAACTTTGTCAACCGCACCATCGGCCGTCTGGGTCCGGAGCTGAAAGTGGGCCTTACCCGCCGCAATGCCTTCCGTGGCGGCGAGCGCCTCGACATCAATGCCCACGGCTCCTACGAATGGGAGACTGGCAGCAAAGGCAGCGACATGAACAGCTACCAGTATGGCAACGACATATCCATAGAGTTCCCCCGCACGCTGTTCCCACGGCTCAGGTCTAGAAATCCTAGTATCTCTAGTAACTCTAGACCATCTGGCATTTCCAGAGATTCCAGCAACACCAGAAGCCCCAGGAGGCCTCGCCGCCGCTTCTATATCCCGCCCTCTACCATAGCCAAGGTGTCGAACGATATTGTACGGCGCCCCAACTACTACAAGATGCACATCGTCAGCGGGGAGTGGACCTACAAATGGCAGCCCTCCGCCATGAGCCGCCACGAGTTTTCACCGCTGACGGTGAAATACCAGTTCACCAACAGCCACACCGAGCGCTACGACAGTCTGCTGTCGAAAAACCCCTACCTCGCAACGACCATGGACGACTACTTCATCCCGAAGATGCGCTACACCTATACCTACGTCTCGCCCCCCAGCCTGCGCAACCCCATTCGCTGGGAGACCACCATCGAGGAGAGCGGCAACGTGACGGCCCTCTACGACGTGCTGATACAGGGCTACGACTGGAACCAGAAGGACAAGACACTCTTCAAGAATCCCTACTCGCAATTCCTGAAGATAGAGACCGACCTGACGAAGACCTGGACCCTGAGCCAGCAGACCAAGCTGGTGGGACACCTGAACATGGGCCTGATGTGGAGCTACGGCAACAGCACTAGCGGACCCTTCACCGAGCTGTTCTATGCCGGCGGCGCCAACAGCATACGCGCCTTCCCCGTGCGCAGCATCGGCCCTGGCGCTTTCCCCGGTCTGGGCGGCAACAACCAGTTCTCCTACCTCATGCAGAACGGCGACGTGAAAATCATTATGAACCTCGAATTGCGACGGCGCCTCTTCGGCAATCTCTACGGAGCCGTATTCCTCGACGCGGGCAACGTGTGGAACTCGGAAGACTGGAGGTTTACCGAAGAAGAACGCAGCAACATAGGCCCTGAAGACAACGATGAGTACATAGATAAATGGAACACTGTCGTCGTCAACAACAAGCTGCGTATAAAGAATCTCCTCCGCCAGATAGCCACCGGCACCGGCGTGGGCCTGCGCTACGACCTCGACTTCCTCGTGCTACGCCTGGACTGGGGCTTCGGCCTCCACCTGCCCTACGACACGGGCAAAAGCGGCTACTTCAACATCCGCCACTTCCGCAACATGCACACCCTGCACATCGCCATCGGCTATCCCTTCTGAGAAGAGCTCAATGATATGAACTATTTCCTTACACGAAACAGTTACTCCATTTCTTAATCCTTTCAAGATGAACGTAAAGATAGAACCCTCGTGGAAACAGCAACTACAAGGAGAGTTTGAGAAGCCCTATTTCGCCGAGCTGACTGAGAAGGTGCGGCAGGAATATCAGCGCGGGACCTGCTATCCGCCCGGACCGCTCATCTTCAACGCCTTCAACCTCTGCCCCTTCGACCAGGTGAAAGTGGTCATCATCGGCCAAGACCCCTACCATGAGCCGGGACAGGCACACGGGCTGAGTTTCTCTGTGCAGGAGGGGGTGATGTACCCGCCCTCGCTGCAGAACATTTTCAAGGAGATAGAAGGCGACCTGGGCGTTCCCATTCCGCAGAGCGGCGACCTGACACGCTGGGCACGCCAAGGTGTGCTGCTGCTGAATGCCACCCTGACGGTCCGTGCCCATCAGGCCAACAGCCACGCCATGCTGGGCTGGCGCGAGTTTACCGATGCCGCCATCCTCGCCCTGGCCCGGCAGCGCGAACATATTGTCTACATGCTTTGGGGAGGCTATGCCCGTGGAAAAGCCTGGATGATTGACAAGCAGCGCAACCTCGTGCTGGAGAGCGTCCATCCCTCACCCCTGTCCGCCAACCGTGGCGGCTGGTTTGGCCAGCATCAGTTCTCTCGCTGCAACCAATACTTGCAGGAGAACGGGATTACGCCCGTACAATGGTGAGGGGGAATTGGTAAGTGGTGAGGGGTGAGTGGTGAAAGGAATTGGTGAGTGGTGAAGGGAATTGGTGAGTGGAGGTTAGACAATGCCTCTATTACTATTCTCCCTTCACCAATCACCACTCACCTCTCACCCGTCACAAACGTCCTCTCCACCACCCCGTCGTAGGTGTTTATCTTCAGGGTGATGGTGTCGGTCTTCAGCAGATAGAGCGGGATGCTGGCTATGGCCACCTGCGAATAGTATTCCGGCTTGCCGCCCTGGTCGTGGTAGAACAGCAGGTGTGCATGCTGGGGCGTGCTGGCCAGCGAGTCAGGCACCAGACCGATGGTATGCACGGCCTCCTCGTCGGCGGTAGCGCCAGTCAGCAGTCGCAGGCGCAAGTTCAGGTAGCGCCGGTTTTTCGACAGCCATGCGCTCTCCAGGTGAACGGGGTCGGTCTTCATCACTGCCGGTATTCCCTTTGCAGACGAGCTGTCGGAAGACAGGCTATGGGGCACAATCACCCCCACCCTGCCCAAGCTCACAGCCTCGGCCTCATTCTCGCGAATCTTATTATAATAGAGCACAGCCCGATAGGTCGTATCGGCCTTCTCTATCCATTTGGCGGTCAGCCTGGAGGTCATCTTCAGCCGCTCGCCCAGGTCAGTATCCACATAGTCCACCTGCTTGTCGCTGCCCACATGGGCCTCCACCAGCTCCGCCGTGGTCAGCGAATAGTCGCCCTCGCCTTTGTCGTAGGCGTCGATAGTACACGCTGCGACCAGCCACAGCAGTCCACCCACGAGCGGCAGCACTGCCAGCCGTCTGTTCATTTCCGTCCGTTGCATACCTGTTATTTTTTGGTGCAAAAGTACAATAAAAAAAGCAAACAGCCAAAACAAATGGCTGAAATTGCTGAACAGACAGGCTCTTTTCGCCCTGCGCCCATGTGTAACATGAGCGCATACGAGAAATGACGACGCACGCGTATGTGAAGATTTATGGTCAGAAAAAAAACTGAAAGCATTGGCGGCTTTCAGTTTTTTTTCGTACCTTTGCACCCACTAAGCAATAAACAACACCCCAAAAACAAAACGACAATGAAATTACGAAATCTTAAATCCGGGAAATGGATGCTTCTCGCCCTCCTGATTTGTGGCCTGGGAAGCCTTGTTACGTCCTGCTCTCAGGAAGATAATCCTGTGTTTCCCGATGAACCTGTGACTCCGGGTAATTCTGAATACCTGAATAAAATGCAGTCGCTGGACTGGGGCACGGGCACGTGCTATGTCTATGGTCACAAGACGCCCGACGTCGATGCCGTGGCCTCGTCGCTGGCCTATGCCAAGCTGATGCGCGCGCTGGGCTACAACTGCGAGGCGAGGGTGTCGAGTGGCATGAACCGCGAGACAAAGCTCATCGCCAGCCTCTTCGAGTTCGACCTTCCTGAGCTGAAAACATCGGTGGAGCCGCAGACCCGCCTCATCCTGACCGACCACGGCGAGTATCTACAGTGCGTGGACGGCGCACGCGAGGCCGTCATCCTGCAGAAGATAGACCACCACGACGAGGGCGACATCAAGGATGCCGACATCCCCTTTGTGCTCCGCGAGATGGTGGGCAGCTGCTGCACCCTCGTCTACCAGTGCTATAAGGAGGCCGGCGTGGCCATCGACGACGAGACGGCCCACATCCTGCTGGCAGGCATCATCAGCGACACCGGCAACCTCGGCAAGGAATCCACCGTCCAGGCCGACAGAACGGCACTCCTCGAGCTCTCCAGCCAGGTGGGCATCGACTCCGACTCGCTGTCTGTCATCAACAATATGATGAGAGAAACGAAATACGATTTCGGCGATATGACCGACACGGAGATTTTCTGCTCGGACATGAAGGAGTATGACATCAACGGTTACTACATCGCAATGGGAAGCTTGGAATACCGGCAGCCCGGTATGGACGAGTTCCTCGACCGCATGCTCGCAGTCATGCCCGGCCTACAGGAGGAGAACAACTACGACATGGTCTTTGCCAAGATCGACGAGCGCATACCCAACACGGGTGAGAACAAGGATAAGATGCCATACCTCAATGGCGGTACTTACTTCATCTATTATGGCACGGGAGCCAAGGCCGTGGCCGAGGCCGTCTTCGGCCCGTCGCTACGCGAGGGTGTCTGCTTCTCCGAGAAGAAGCTCTCGCGCAAGCAAATCATCCCCCTCATCACCGAAGCCCTCGCCGGCATGCAGCAAGCGATATGATGTTAGGCACGAGTACTAACCGCAAACTGTCGAAGGGCGTGTAAATACATAATGGCAGGAAAGTAGTTGTTAAATAAGCCAACTTTCACATATTTAATAGACAAAGCATCATGGATTCGGAATACGAGCAGGAACGCGGACAGGAGCAGGAGCAGCAGCGGCCTGTAGAGCTGGACAAGAAGATAGACGACTACCGTCAGATTGGCGGACAGGCAGTGCTGAAGGCCGAAGGGCTGGTGAAGCGCTACGGCCGCCGCACGGTGGTGGACCATGTGAACTTCGACGTGCGCCAAGGCGAGATTGTAGGTCTGCTGGGTCCCAACGGAGCCGGCAAGACCACCTCTTTCTATATGACCACCGGCCTGGTGATGCCCAACGAGGGGCATGTCTATGTGGTGGACGAGAGCAACGACAGCAGCGTGGAGATAACCAACTTCCCGGTCTATAAGCATGCCCGCAATGAGGTGGGCATCGGCTACCTGCCGCAGGAGGCGTCGGTGTTCCGCAAGATGACCGTCGAGGACAACATCCTCTCGGTGCTGGAGATGCGCAGCGACCTGAAGAAGAATCAGCGTCGCAGCATCATGGAGGACCTCATCGCCGAGTTCCGCCTCGACAAGGTGCGCCGCAACAAAGGCGACCAGCTGAGCGGCGGCGAGCGACGTCGCACGGAGATAGCCCGCTGCCTGGCCATCAACCCGCGCTTCATCATGCTCGACGAGCCGTTCGCCGGCGTCGACCCCATCGCCGTGGAGGACATCCAGCACATCGTCTGGGACCTGAAGAAGCGCAACATCGGCATCCTCATCACCGACCACAACGTGCAGGAGACGCTCTCCATCACCGACCGCGCCTACCTGCTCTTCGAGGGCCGCATCCTCTTCCACGGCACGCCCGAAGAGCTGGCCTCCAACCAGATAGTACGCGAGAAATACCTCACCAACTCCTTCGTCCTGCGCAAGAAAGACTTCCAGCAGGCAGAGTGAGAAAAGGTCTGCTTTCGAACATAATATTATAAGTCAAATAATACTTAACGACAACATTGTTGAAATATGGAAGTCGGCTTTCTGCCTACGTCGGGCGAAATTCAGTCAGCAGCATCGGACAAAATCAGTCACTCACGAGTCTGCTAAACTAATTTCGCGGCAAAGTTAATCATTTTTTCCTTAAACTCTCGCCAGACTTATGTAAAGCTTTACATAACTTCGGTTATGGAAACATCTTGGATATGTAAAGTCCAAATTACAAAGCCTTGATTATAGGTGCATTACGTTACAACTTTACGTTTGGACTTTACATAACATTCACTTCTTTCCGAGACTTTTCAGCCATGAAAGTAAGTTATTGT
>JAILFU010000083.1 GCA_024697405.1 Prevotella sp. | reverse complement strand
CCAGGAGAGGAGGGAATTGACCCACTTGATGGAGCAGCGGAACCAGCGGTAGGTGCTGGCGGGTTTGCCGCCGAAGCGGAGGATGAAGTCGCGGAACTTATTCTTGCGGAAGGGCAGGCCCACGTCCATGAAGTAGATGTGTTCGTAGCCCCGGCTATGGGCATCCTTGATGGCGTGCCAGATGGTCAGCTCGCGGGGGTGGACCATGGCGTAGGTCTTGCGGCGGTAGGCGGCGAACCATAGGTAAGCCTGGCGGGCGGAGTAGACCACGGCAGAGCAGCCGATGATGCGCCCCTTGTAGCGGGTGACGAAGAGGCGGCCGTTGTCGTTGAGCTTCACCGGGCGTTCCTCCAGTGTGTCGGCCCAGGCTCCGCAGTAGGGGCGGAAGAACTCCTCGGAGGGGATGAAGCGCTTGGGCTTCAGCCAGTTGTGCTGGCGCAGCAGGCGCATGAAGGCGGCAAAGTCGACCTCAGAGCTGACCTCGTCGGTGACGACGCCACGCTGATAGGCGCTGTCGATGCGCTGCTGCAGCTGCTGGCTGATGCGCTCTTCGGGCGTGCGCGAGTGCAGGCTGTTGTGGATGCTCATCCACCGCACGGGGAAGTAGCGGTTGTCGCGCAGGTGGCGGTAGCCGAACATCTTGTGGCTCAGGTGGCTCACTTCCACATAGAGCATGCGCGGCCCCAGCTTGGCAGTGAGGGCGTGGAGCATCTGGCCGAATGCCTCGCTGCGGTCGCCTCCCGTGGCTGGGGCGTTGCCCGGCTGTGTGTCTCCCGCAGGGGTAGCGTCGTCGTGCTGCAGGCCTTCCTCGGTAGGGGGAGGCTGGTGGGGGGCGTACTCTCCTTCGCCCATGATGCGGCAGTGCATGTAGTAGTAAGGGGGGAGCCACGAGGAGCGGTAGCGCACCACGGCCAGCATCTGAGCCTCCACACGACCGTCGTCGGTCTCGAGCGTCACCAGGTAGGGGCGATGGCGGGGCGTTTGCTGGAAGAGGGCAAAAAGCTGCCCGCTGTGGAAGAACGATTCTCCCAACAGCCCGCCAGGCAAGGTGTCGCCAGAGGTGTAAATCTTCGTCCGTAGTGTCGGCATCGGCCTTTGTGATTGGCAATTTGCTTGCAAAAATACAAAAGAGTTGGGAGTTAGGAGCTGGTAGTAGGGAGTTTTATCCTGTCAATTAACATTTTTTATTTGTTTCGCCGTCAAAAAACTCCTGGCTCCCGGCTCCTAACTCCCAACTCTTTTGTACCTTTGCACAATAATAACCGGAAAAAGCTTATGACACACTTCAAGGATTTGGCGCAGCTGCGCCGTTCACACCGTAGATTCACCGACGAGGAGATTGATGCCGAAGACGTGAAACTCATTCTCCGTGCCGCACTGATGGCTCCTACCAGCAAGAGCCAAAGGGCATGGCATTTCGTCGTGGTAGACGACAAGACAGACCTGGAGAAGCTGGCCGACGCCAAGGACATGGGCAGCCAGCTCATCAAGGGGGCACCGCTGGCCGTTGTGGTGCTGGGCGACCCCGTGCAGAACGACTGCTGGGTTGAGGACGGCTCCATCGCCGCCATCAGCATGCAGTACCAGGCCGAGGAACTGGGGCTGGGCTCCTGCTGGGTGCAGATGCGCGGACGGGGACTGAGCGACGGCACCACTGCCGACACCGTCATCCGAGGCATTCTCGACATTCCCGAAAACTACTGCGTGCTCTGCGTGCTGGCTTTCGGCCATAAGGCCGACGAGCGGAAACCCCAGAACGAGGACAGGCTGAAGTGGGAAAACGTGCACGTGGGAAAGTTCTGACGCTTCCTGTGACAACTCTTCTATTCTCCCAAAGCTCCCTCTGTAATTTCCCCTTTATCAACCGAATAAATGAATTTAGTATTCGTAGGCGCAGGCCGGCTTGCCACACAGCTGGCCAAGGCCATCCACAGGAAAGGTCACGTCGTCCAGGCCGTGTATAGCCGGACGATGGACAGCGCTCAGGCCCTGTGTTCCGTGGTCGGTGGTTTTCCCACCGACTCCATCGCCGCCCTCCCGCTCTCTGCCGACGCCTATATCCTGGCGGTGAAGGACTCGGTGCTGTCCTCGCTCATCCCCCAGCTGGTGGAAGGGCGCGAGCAGCGGTCTTTCTTCCATACGGCCGGCTCGGTGCCCCTGTCGGTATTTGGCAACGTGCGCCATCATGGGGTCATCTACCCCATGCAGACCTTCTCGAAGGAGCGCGACGAGGACTTCGCGCACGTACCTATATTTATAGAGGGCAGCGATGGGCAGACGGTGCATCTGGCGCGGATGATAGCCTCGGAGGTGAGCGACCGCGTGACAGAGCTGTCGAGCGAGCAACGCCGCTATATGCACCTGGCGGCTGTCTTCGCCTGCAATTTCCCCAACCACTGCTATGCGCTGGCCGCAGGCATACTGGAGCAGCACGGACTGCCGTTCGACGTCATGCTGCCCTTGATAGAGGAGACGGCCTCCAAGGTGCAGACCATGCATCCGCGCGAGGCACAGACAGGGCCCGCCGTGCGCTACGACGAGAACGTGATAGAAGCGCAGAAGGCCCTGCTGGCCGACAGTCCAATGGCGCAGCAGGTCTACGACGTAATGAGTAAAAGCATTCATATTCTGGCCAATGATTAATTACGACTTAAAGAAAATACGTGCCATCGTCTTCGATGTCGACGGGGTGCTCTCCTCTGAGACCATCCCCATGTCGCCCGACGGCGTGCCCATGCGCACGGTGAACATCAAGGACGGCTATGCCCTGCAGCTGGCCGTGAAACTGGGACTGCACGTGGCCATCATGACCGGCGCCAACGTGGAGGCTGTCCGCGTGCGCTATGAGGGACTGGGCCTGACCGACATCTACATTGGCTGCTCGGTGAAAATCAAGACCTACGAGGAGTTCCTGCGCAAGCACGGACTGAAAGACGAGGAGGTGATGTACATGGGCGACGACGTGCCCGACCTGGAGGTGATGCGCCGTGTGGGCTGCCCCGTCTGTCCGAAGGATGCCTGCACCGAGGTGAAGGAATGCAGCATCTACATCAGCGACAGGAGAGGCGGACAGGGCTGCGGCCGCGACGTCATCGAGCAGACACTGCGTGCCCAGGGCCTCTGGAAGATGAACGCCACCGCCTTCGGCTGGTAGTCCCGTCTGTTGCGATATTATCGCAACAAACAAAACCTATCGAGCAGACACTGCGCGCCCAAGGCCTCTGGAAGATGAACGCCACCGCCTTCGGCGGGTAGTCCTGTCTGTTGCGATATTATCGCAACAAACAAAACCCCAAGAAGAAATGCTGGAAAACCTGAAGAAATACCACGTCATCCTGGCCAGTAACTCGCCCCGCCGGCGCGAGCTGCTGGCAGGGCTGGGCATCGACTTCGAAGTGAAGGTCCTGCCCGACATAGAAGAAAGCTATCCTGACAACCTTCCGGCAGACAGGATAGCCGAGTATATCGCCAGTGAAAAAGCCGATGCCTACCGCCCCACGATGGCGGCCGACGAACTGGTCATCACTGCCGACACTGTAGTCATCGTCGACGGCGAGGTGATGGGCAAGCCGCAGGATGCCGCCGACGCCCGGCGTATGCTGCGGAAGCTGAGCAACAAAACCCATCAGGTGACCACTGGCGTCTGCCTGACCACGCAAGAGCAGCAGAAGTGTTTCTCCGTGACCACTGATGTCACCTTCAAGCAGCTCAGCGATGAGGAGATAGACTACTACATAGAGAATTACCGCCCCTTCGACAAGGCCGGTGCCTACGGCATCCAGGAATGGATAGGCTATGTGGGCGTCACAGGGCTGCGCGGCAGCTACTTCAACGTGATGGGACTACCTGTGCAGCGTATCTACAGCGAGATGGCCGCATTCAGAAGGTGATTCTTGGAAACGTGTAAAAAAGCGGAAAGCCACGACTTCGCGGAAACGGCGAAGCCGTGGTTTTATTCGTCTACATAGTCGGCCATCCCCTCAGCCTCTTCGTCGGGGTCGCCGCTGCCCAGGTCCATCATCGTGGAGTAGTTGTCCTCGTTGATGTCCTCATCGTTAGGCTCTTCAATGATAATGTCGTCCTCGTCGGGCTTGTTGTAGTCGTCAACAATCTCTACGTCGCTGTCTTCGTCGACTTCCTCTTCGTTGTAGCTGTTGAACTTCATGCGTGGCTTCTCGGCCTCAGGCTTCACTTTGGCAAAGATGGCCTCCACCCATGTGCCCTTCGACACCTCAAGCACGTCGTAGCCGTCGGCGACCTTCTTCTCGTAGAGGCCGCCCTTCTTGTGCAGACGGTCTTTGGGAAGGGTGGTCGTGGAGATGTCGAATCCGCTCTCGATAATGTCCTTGATGCTCTGCGACAAAGAGTCCCAGCCACCGCCGAAGTTACGGTCGATGACCTCCACGAGCTTAGCAGCCGAGATGTGGCGGATGTTCTCGTAGGTCAGGTCGGTGACACGGGTGATGGGGCGCTTCTTCAACGCCCAGGTCACCTTCTGGTTCTCGTCGAGCTTCAGCTGCTTCACCTTGTAGCCCTGCTTCTCGTATTTCTGTTTTTCCAGTTTCGATTCAGGGTCTATTTCTTCTATCATGAAGGCAGAGCGGATGATGTCGGTGTAGTGGCGCAGGTTGTCCTTCATCTCGGCATCTTTCTCCGCACTCTCGCAAAGGCGGAAAATGTCGTTCTCCTGCACATCCCATACACTGCTCTTCGTGAGCGTTTTCAAAGTAAGTACTTTCTTCTCAGTCTTTTGGTCCATAGTAATGAATTGTCCTTTCGTGTTTATGGCTGCAAAGATAATTAAAAGTTAGGAGTTAGGAGTAAGGAGTAAGGAGTTTTTTTCCGTTGGAAATCGTAAAAAAAGTTAATAGCCGTCAAATAACTCCTGACTCCTGACTCCAAACTCCTAACTCTTTCGTAACTTTGTCCCCATAAAAATATGTCGCAACCATTAGCAGAACGTTTGCGCCCCCGCACGCTCGACGATTATATCGGGCAGAAACACCTGGTGGGAGAGGGGGCTGTGCTCCGGCGGATGATAGAGTCGGGGCATATCTCGTCGTTTATTCTTTGGGGGCCGCCGGGCGTGGGGAAGACCACGCTGGCACAGATCATCGCTCACCGGCTGGAGACGCCGTTCTTCACCCTGAGTGCCGTGACTAGCGGCGTGAAGGACGTGCGCGACGTCATTGAGAAGGCGCAGAAGGGACGCTTCTTCAACGAGCGGTCGCCTATTCTGTTCATCGACGAGATACACCGCTTCTCCAAGTCGCAGCAGGACTCGCTGCTGGGAGCCGTGGAGCGTGGCATCGTCACGCTGATAGGTGCCACGACGGAGAATCCCTCGTTTGAGGTAATCCGCCCGCTGCTCTCCCGCTGTCAGTTGTATGTGCTGAAGCCGCTGGAGAAAGACGACCTCCTGCAGCTGTTGCAACGCGCCGTCACCACCGACGCCGAGCTGAAGCAGCGACAGATAGAGCTGAAGGAGACGGGTGCCCTGCTGCGCTATAGTGGCGGCGACGCCCGCAAGCTGCTGAACATCCTGGAGCTGGTGGTGGAAGCCACTCCTTCCTCGCAGCCCGTCGTCCTGAGCGACGATGTCGTCGTCGCCCGCCTCCAGCAGAACCCGCTGGCCTACGACAAGGACGGCGAGATGCACTACGACATCATCTCCGCCTTCATCAAAAGCATCCGAGGCAGCGACCCTGATGCCGCACTCTACTGGATGGCACGTATGATAGAGGGCGGCGAGGATCCGCAGTTCATCGCACGACGGATGGTCATCTCCGCCTCAGAGGACATCGGACTGGCCAACCCCAATGCGCTGCTGCTGGCCAATGCCGCCTTCGACACGGTGATGAAAATAGGCTGGCCGGAGGCACGCATCGCGCTGGCCGAGGCCTGCGTCTATCTGGCCACCTCGCCCAAGAGCAACTCCGCCTATCTGGGCATCGACGATGCGCTGGCCGTCGTCAGGCAGACGGGTAACCTGCCTGTGCCGCTCCATCTGCGCAATGCCCCCACCGGCCTGATGAAGCAGCTGGGCTACAGCGACGGCTATAAGTATCCGCACGACTTCCCCGGGCATTTCACAGCACAGCAATATCTGCCCGACGAGCTGAAAGACCGCCGCATCTGGCATCCCCAGCACTCGCCTTCGGAGCAGAAGCTCTACGAGCGGATGATTGCCTGCTGGGGAAAGAGGTTTGAGAAGTGAGAACTGAGAGTTGAGAACTGAGAGTTAAGAATTGAAAAACAAATAAATGAAGAATGAAGAAAATAGTTGTACTTGACGGCTATGCCTCCAACCCCGGAGACCTCTCGTGGGAGGGCATGCAGGCTTTGGGCGAATTGACAGTCTACGACCGTACCGCCCCCGACGAAACCATTGACCGCTGCAAAGATGCGGAGATAGTCCTTACCAACAAAGTGGTCTTCTCTGCTGCGACGCTGTCGCAGCTCCCGTACCTGAAGTACATCGGCGTGCTAGCCACAGGCTTTAATGTGGTGGACACCGCCGCCGCCCGTGAACGCGGTATCACGGTGACCAACATTCCGGCCTACAGCACCGACAGCGTGGCGCAGCTCACCTTCGCCCATATCCTGAATGTCACTAACCGCGTGGATCACTATGCCCGCCAGAATAGGGAGGGACGCTGGAGCCGCAATCCCGACTTCGTCTATTGGGACACACCGCTGACGGAACTGCGCGGAAAGACGATGGGCATCGTAGGACTGGGCAACATCGGCATGAAGGTGGCTGCCATAGCCCGCCTGTTTGGAATGGATGTCTTCGCCATGACCAGCAAGAACAGCAGCGACCTGCCCGCCGGCATTCAGAAGACTACCTTCGACGGCCTGCTGGCCATCAGCGACGTGCTCTCGCTGCACTGCCCGCTGACGCCGCAGACGCATCACCTCATCGATGCCGAGGCACTGAAGAAGATGAAGCAGGGAGCCATCCTCGTCAACACCGGCCGTGGGCCGCTGGTCGACGAGCAGGCTGTGGCCGATGCCCTGCAAGAGGGACTGTTGCAGGCCTACGCCGCCGACGTGATGACACAGGAACCGCCACAGGCCGATAACCCCCTGCTCCGTTGCCCCAATGCCTATCTGACGCCACATATCGCATGGGCCACCTTTGAAGCCCGCCAGCGTCTGATGAAGATTGCAACGGACAACGTGCGGGCCTTCCTCGCAGGAAAACCCGTCAATGTGGTGAACTAAACTTGCTGGCAGCCGTTCACGCCGGCGGTATATACACACCGCGTGAATGGCTATTGGGCAAGCAGGAATGCCTCATGCCGGGCAATCTTTCCGGTGCCGGTGAGGGGGATTCGGGCGATGCTGACATAATGGCGGGGCCGCCAAAGCTTGGGGAGCGTCTGTTCGCAGATGCTCCTCACTTGTTGTATGTCTGCCGCTTCGGTCAGCAGGACAACGGCCTCACCCAGCCGGGGGTCGCTCCGTTTGGTGATGCAGAAGGGGACCGTGAGGTGGGGGCGCAGCAGGCGTTCTGCCTCCTCGGCCTGAATCTTGATGCCGCCGGAACAGATGACATTGTCTTTCCGGCCCAGGATGCGGAAGCGCATCTCCTGCCCTTCCTCTTTTCCTACTGAAGAAGGAAGGAGCAGCTCGGCGATGTCGTTGGTGTGAAGGGAATGCGGGCAGACCTCCGGGGCGTCGATGACGAGGCAGCCGTCTGCGTCCTGAGAGAGCGTGACACCCTTGAAGGGTGTGTACCACTCGGAGGCTTCTGGACCGCTAAGTCGCCGAAGGGCGATGTGGCTGAGGGTCTCGGTCATGCCGTAGGTGCTCCAGACGGCGTTGGGGAAGTCTTTCAGGGCACGCTCCAGCGACGGGTCGATGGCTCCGCCGCCGATGATGAGATGGCGTATCAGCATGAGTCGCTCGCGCTCCTCGGGGACTTGCAGGGAGTTCCACACCTGCATGGGAACCATGGCGGCGAAGGCTCCTTCAAAGGGCTGTGCCAATGGATGTCCGCTGGGTTCCACGCTGACGAGACGCAGCCCGCAGGTGAGTGCCCTGACCACCATCATCTTGCCGGCAATATAGTCGAGGGACAGGCAGAGCAGGGCGCTGTCGCCCGCTGTTAGTCCCAGAAACTGACAGGTGATGCGGGCCGAAGCCTCCATGCGCTTTTTCTCCGCAAGCATGACCTTCGGCGTGCCTGTCGATCCGCTGGTGTGCACGCGGATGTATGGGCTGTCATTGTGCCACTCGTTCAGGAATGTTTGGAGATCCATAGCTGATCGCCTTTTATCTCAAGCGCGGATGGAAAGTTGTCGGTGAACAGTTGGCCTGTGCCAAGGCCTTGGGGCATGGTGATGGCATCGCCATAAACAGAACTGCAGAACTGGGCGATGGCGTTCAGGCCGATGTTGCTCTCCAGGGCGGAGGTAATCCATGAGCCGATGCCCTCGTCGCGGGCAAGGCTGATCCACTCGCGGCATCCGGCCATGCCCCCGTGGAGCGATGGCTTCAGCACGATGTAGGCGGGCTTGATGATGTGCAGCAGCTGGCGCTTCTGTTCAGGGTCGTTGATGCCGATGAGTTCCTCGTCGAGAGCGATGGGGAGAGGCGACTCGCGGCAGAGCTCGGCCATGTTGGCCCATTGCCCTTGGCGGATGGGCTGCTCGATGCTGTGTATATTGTATTGCGAGAGCAGCTCCAGGCGGTAGAGGGCGTCGGCGGGAG
>JAILFU010000015.1 GCA_024697405.1 Prevotella sp. | reverse complement strand
TGAGGATGCTGGATTCATACAACGAGGCAGTAACTCTCCTCACGTCTTTGCTACAGGCATTGCTGTGAAGAACATGGATGAGGCACGTCGAAAATTGACCATCTCACCTCTGTTTGATGAGCAATCACGTGAAGAAGCTGCTCGCATTATCAAGTCACTTATCAGCGCTCGTGTAACAGCTGAAGGCCGAGGAGCGGAAGCTGAGAGTCGTGTTGACTATTTAGCAGATATCCTTGGAATGAGTAAGGCAACTGTTATCAGAAATATCAATCTGATGCGGCAGGATGGTTTGTTGGCAGACAGTCGAGATATGCAAGCCTGGATATCCAAGAGTTCTTCTCAACGCAATCTTGACATCATCTTAAAGTTAGAGCAATTCCTTCTGCAACGATTTGGTGGGGAAGCCCAAAGAATCAATTATAAAGAACTGAATGAGGAAGCTCAAAAGGCCGGTCTTACTTATTCAAATATCAAGCTCCTAAGGATGTTACTTCATTTCCTATCATTGAAGGGTTATATCCATAAACAGGAACATAGTTTCAGTGATAGCGTGAGTGTACGTCTGCAAGCTTTGCAGGATGTTACGAAGGCTCGATTCGAACGACGTATGGATATATGTCGCTTTATTGTGGATACGCTCAATGTTAGTCGAGATCCAAGTAAAGACATGGCGCTTGTGAACTTCTCTATTGTAGAGTTGCTTCAACATTTTATTTCCGGTCGGCAGGAATCAATGTTTGCCGACCAAGAAGAACCTACAATTGCTGATATTGAGGAAGCGCTGCTTTATCTCACCAAAACGGAACTGATGAAGATTGAAGGTGGGTTCATCGTTATCTATAACACCATGCAGATCGGGCGTATTGCTGACCGTCGTACCAGATATGGCAAGGAGCAGTATCGCTTATTGGACGAATTCTACAAACAACGTATACGCCAGATTCATATTGTGGGTGAATATGCTAACCTGATGGTGCGTGACTACAATGCTGCATTGCGTTTTGTGAATGACTACTTTACACTTGATTTCCGTAAGTTCATTAATCAGTATTTCAAAGAAGAGCGTCGGGCGCAGATTGACCAAAATATCACTCCTGCTAAATACAATAAACTCTTTGGTGAACTCTCCAATCGACAGTGTGAGATTATCGATGACAAGGAGTCGAAATATATTGTAGTAGCAGCAGGACCGGGAAGTGGAAAGACGCGCGTGTTAGTGCATAAGCTGGCTTCATTGTTGTTGCTGGAGGATGTAAAACACGAGCAACTGCTGATGCTTACATTCTCAAGAGCTGCGGCAACAGAGTTCAAAAAACGACTCATAGATTTGGTGGGTAATGCTGCGCACTATGTGGACATCAAGACATTCCATTCTTATAGTTTTGACCTTATTGGTAAACAGGGAAATCTGGATGAGGCAAAAGATGTGGTAAGATGTGCTGCAGAGATGATTGAGAACGGTGAGGTAGAGCAATCGAAGATAGCTAAGAGTGTGCTTGTCATTGATGAGGCTCAAGATATGGGAAAGGATGACTTCCGACTGGTTCAAGCGCTGATGCGACAGAATGATGAAATGCGTGTCATTGCTGTGGGTGATGACGACCAGAATATCTATAGTTTCCGTGGTTCCGATTCAAAATATATGCAGTCACTCGTTGAACAAGATGGTGCAAAGTTGTATGAAATGACAGATAACTACCGGTCCGCGAAAGCTGTTGTTGATAGCGCCAACCGCTATGTACAGCGGATACCTGGTCGTTTGAAACATACTTCCATCCTGTCAGCAACAGGAGAAGATGGCAGAGTAATGACCTTGAGGTCGTTTTTGGATGCAGATATTAAAGTAGAAGGAAGCACAGCAGTACTTACACGTACTAATGAGGAAACACTGCAGGTAGCCTACGAATTGGAACAACGTGGCCTTCATGCTACTGTTGCACAATCAATGGGAGACTTTCGTTTCGGTAATCTTACAGAAGTACGCTATTTCCTAAAACAATTGGGTAGTAAAGACGATGTGGCTATTTCGAAAGAAAAATGGAATGAGGCCAAACAACGTACGATTGAGAGGTATGCGTCTAGTACATGCCTCAACATCATGCAGCATTTCTTCTCAGACTTTGAGATTACTCATCAATTCTACTATCGCAGCGACTTACGTGAATATATCTTCGAGTCGAATATTGAAGATTTCATAGCAGCTGATGATAAGTCTGTGTTTGTAAGCACTATCCACAAAGCAAAGGGGCGTGAGTTTAATACTGTTTATCTCTTGTCGCCAATTCCAGACGGAAGGGATGTCAATGATATGCGAGCCTATTATGTGGGACTCACTCGCGCAAAGCGAAACCTTTACCTAGTAACCAATCCTCCTACTGAGTATTCTTCTATATCAATAGCATTAAATATGCGTGATGTCTGGCTCGATTTCTTTAAGGGACGCAAGGATATTGTGCTTCGTCTCAGAAGTGGTGACAACCTGCAATACAGAGACGGATATTTGCTGAATGAACAGGAAGTCAATGTCGCTGCATTGTCTGCATCAGGTAAACACAAATTGAAAGCGTGGACGGATAAAGGTTATGAGGTAATCAATGCAAAGGTAAGCTATACATTAGCTTGGAAACCTCAAGAATCTAATGTGGAATATGCCGTTTGCCTAGCCAATGCGGTGCTTTCAAAGGTGGGAGAAAAGAATGAGCCAATTACTTAGAAATAATGAATATTGAAGATCTTTGATATAATATGAATAACATAAAGCAAGTAGTAAAGACCTATTATGGGTATGATGAGTTCTGGCCTTTGAGAAGGACATCATCATGAACGCCATTGGCGGTGGCGACTCGCTGGTGCCGATGCCTACGAGTGGCGGCAAGTCGCTGTGCTTTCAGATGGCGGCACTTCTGATGAATGGGATGGCGGTTATCGTGTCTCAGTTGATCTTCTTGATGAAAGAGCTGGTGGAAGGCTTGCGGATGAACGGCATAGCTGCGGAGGCATTGAACAGCAGTAACGACGAGGGATATAACCGCGACATCATTAATAGTTGCAAGGACGGAAAGGTGAAGATGTTATATATCTCGCCTGAGCGATTGGTGGGTGGCGTACTGACAATACTCCAGAATGTTCGTGTGTCGCTCTTTGCTATCGATGAGGCGCATTGCATTTCGGGCTGGGGACATGACTTCCGACCAGAATAATCGCAGCCGGGGCAGTTGAAGCAGTTGTTCCCTCACGTGCCGATTATGGCCCTAACGGCTACTGCCAACAAGATTACGAAGGAGGATATTTTAGTGCAACTGAAATTCAGAGTGGTCGGATTGCAGGCCCGACCGAGCAGGTATTTATGAAACAACCTACATACCTGCATTTTTCCAGATAACATACTCATTAACACTGCCATGGTGCATGTATGTCACTTGCATTTTATTTTTGAACATACACTGTCGAGTGAGTGACATATACTGCCGCCGTTTGGGAAAAAACTGCCGCCGTTTGGGAAAAAACTGCCGCCGTTTGGAAAAATACGAACGCTATTTTTTCGTCCCAAGCCGTGGGACATTTTTTTAGCCTAGTGTTTTCTCCGCATCGTCTGTTTTTTCTGTCGTGAGGTTTGTTCTCTGCCACTAACACTACTGTAGCTACAAGAGTAGCGCCAAAAAGAGTGCTGTAGCTACCGATAACCACATGACAACCAGTATGTTTGGTGCCAAAGTAGCGCCTGTAGCTCGCTTTTTCGCGCATTATTACGCGCGCGCACGCGAAGGGAATTCCCAAGATCACCGTCACACTGCGCAAGAGCTATGGCGAAATTACGCGCGCGCACGCGAAGGGAATTTGCCTGCGGCGCTATGCGAATGGGACGCGAATGGGATGCGATTATATATAGGCAACAATACAGTTGTTGACCTGAATTTGCTTCTCCGGATGGCACTCCCCTCCCCTTAAGGGGAGGGGTAGGGGTGGGGTATCTAATATCCTTCAGCGAATCTGTTATCGTCTGTGTTTTCTAGGCGGAAAAAGTTACAGACCCCACCCCTGCCCCTCCCCTTGAGGGGAGGGGAAAGGCTACCGCCGGAGAAGAATTCCTGGGTCAACTGCTATATTGTTGCCTTTCTAAAAGGCGTGCGTATTTCCCCCAAACCCGCCACTATTCTGGATGAATAAATATGCAGTTTTGCATTCTTCACCGCAAATATCACTAAAACAGCAGTTTAAAAGGATGGCAAAGGATATTTTGAAAAGTGAAACAAAGAGATAGCAACTGTTGTTTTGAAAAGAATCGAGGAAGTATTTCATTTTTTCAGCGATAAATGATGCTATTTCCGAAAAAAGCAGTAACTTTGCAGGCTGTAACGTAAAATTTTAGCATTATAATAATGTATAGGAGCAAGACTTGTGGCGAGCTGCGGCTCGCCGATGCCGGCAGCGAGGTGACGCTGGCCGGATGGGTACAGCGCACGCGCAAGATGGGCGGCATGACCTTTGTCGACCTGCGCGACCGCTATGGTATTACACAGCTGGTGTTCGACGAGAGCGACGATGCCGCCCTCACGGAGCGTGCCAACAAGCTGGGGCGCGAATGGTGCGTGCAGGCCGTGGGCCGTGTGCGCGAGCGTGAGTCGAAGAACGCAAAGATGCCCACGGGCGACATTGAGATTGTGGTCACCGCGCTGAACATCCTCAGCGAGAGCATCACGCCCCCCTTCACCATTGAGGACCAGACCGACGGCGGCGACGACATCCGCATGAAGTACCGCTATCTGGGCCTGCGCCGCCAGGCAGTGCGCAAGAATCTGGAGCTTCGCCACAGGATGACCATCCTCATCCGCAACTTCCTCGACAGCCGTCAGTTCATCGAGGTGGAGACACCTATCCTCATCGGCAGCACGCCCGAGGGAGCACGCGACTTCGTGGTGCCCTCGCGCATGAATCCGGGGCAGTTCTATGCCCTGCCGCAGAGTCCGCAGACGCTGAAGCAGCTGCTCATGGTCTCTGGCTTCGACCGCTACTTCCAGATTGCGAAGTGCTTCCGCGACGAGGACCTGCGTGCCGACCGCCAGCCGGAGTTCACGCAGATAGACTGCGAGATGTCGTTCGTGGAGCAGGAGGACATCCTCGAGGTGTTCGAGTCGCTGGCCCGCCACCTGTTCAAGGAGGTGCGCGGCATAGCGTTGCCCCCGCTGCAGCGGATGACGTGGCACGAGGCCATGCGCCGCTTCGGCAGCGACAAGCCCGACCTGCGCTTCGGCATGGAGTTTGTAGAGCTGATGCCGCAGCTGAAGGGCACCGGCACGTTCGCTGTGTTCAACGAGGCCAGCTACATCGGCGGCATCTGTGTGCCGGGCTGCGCCGACTATACGCGCAAGCAGCTGGACCAGCTGACCGACTTCGTGAAGCGTCCGCAGGTGGGTGCCAAGGGTCTGGTCTACGTGAAGTTCAATGCCGACGGCACGGTGAAGTCGAGCATCGACAAGTTCTACGCCCCTGCCGTGTGGCAGCAGGTGAAAGAAACCATGGGCGCCAAGGACGGCGACCTGGTGCTCATCCTCAGTGGCGACAATACCAACAAGACGCGCGTCCAGCTGTGCACGCTGCGCCTGGAGATGGGCGAGCGGCTGGGGCTGCGCGACAAGAATAAGTTTGTCTGCCTGTGGATTGTGGACTTCCCGCTCTTCGAGTGGAGCGACGAGGAGCAGCGCCTCATGGCCACGCACCATCCGTTCACGCTGCCCAATCCCGACGATATCCCCCTGCTCGACACCGACCCCGCCAAGGTGCGTGCCGTGGCCTACGACTTCGTGTGCAACGGCGTGGAGGTGGGCGGTGGCTCGCTGCGTATCCACGACGGCAAGCTGCAGGAGAAGATGTTCGAGATTCTGGGCTTCACGCCTGAGAGGGCGATGGCGCAGTTCGGCTTCCTCATCAATGCCTTCAAGTATGGCGCACCGCCTCACGGAGGTCTGGCCTTCGGCCTCGACCGCTTCGTCAGCCTGATGGCTGGTCTCGACAGCATCCGCGACTGCATCGCCTTCCCGAAGAACAACAGCGGCCGCGACGTGATGCTCGACGCCCCCGGCGAGCTGGATCCGAAACAGCTGGAGGAGCTGCAGCTGGAAATAAAAAGTTAAAGACGCTCCTGTCCTTCCGCGAGGGGGGAGGGATTCTCCCCTCCCTTTAGGAGGGGTCGGGCTTTCCTCCCTCGGTAGGGGGTGGGCTGAATACCTTGAAAGTGTAGCCCTGTTCCATCAGCCATTCTATGCTGTGGGGCAGGGCTTTCTCCAGCTTGCCGATGGCTTTCAGCGAGTCGTGGAAGTTGATGATGGAGCCGTTGCGGGTGTAGCGCTTCACATTGTTGATGATGTCGTCGGCGGTCATCCATTTGGAGTAGTCGCGGGTGACGACATCCCACATCACCACCTTGAAGCGGCGTGAGAGCCAGGCATACTGTGACAGGCGCATCCAGCCGTGGGGCGGGCGGAAGAACCGGCTGCGGATGTAGGCGTTGGCTTTCTCCACATTGTACATATATTCCTTGATGCTGTGGCGGAAGCCGCTTATGTGGTTGTGGGTGTGGTTGCCCACCAGGTGGCCTTCGGCCTTGATGCGCTCGAAGAGGTCGGGATATTTGCGCACGTTGTCGCCCACCATGAAGAAGGTGGCCTTGATGCCGTATCGTCGGAGGGTGTCGAGGATGAACGGCGTTGATTCGGGAATAGGGCCGTCGTCGAACGTCAGGTAGACTGAACGTTCACGACGGTCCATTCTCCATAGGGCTTTCGGGTAGAGCCAGCGGAGGTAGACGGCTGATTGCTCGATGATCATCTGGTCTGCCAGTGGGCTTGGTTCAGGTCGCCTCCCCTGGCGGCAAATTCCGAGCAGCGCTGCTGCAGCTGTTTGTTCAGTTCGTCGGTCTTTGCCTCGTCGAAGGCGAGGTAGGCTCTGAGCACTGTCATCATGGCATTGAACTGCTTCAGGCAGTTGATGTTCTCCGAGGTGAAGTCGCGCCCCTTCATGGACATGTAGTAGTTGAGATACTGGTTGGCACGCTTCCAGAGGCTGTCGAGGATGGGCCGTGCCTTCTCCTCGTGGCCCAGCTCGATGTAGAGTAGTGCCTCGCGGTAGCTGGATCCGCTGCTGTAGAGGGCGCTCTTATCGTCCTGGTAGCCCAGGCGGCGGCCTTCTATCTCGCGGCTGTCCATGTCGTAGGGGATGTTGTAGGCCGGCAGCTCCTTGTCAAGCCGCTCCAGCACCTCCAGGGCTTTGTCGTCCTTCCCCTCGTCCATGAGGTGGCTGGCCAGGTCGACCATGAGCATGCGGTGGGTGAGGCACATGCGTGTCACCGTCTCGTCGAGATAGATGCCCTTCGTGCTGGCCCCGCCGAACTTAAAGCGGTTCATCACGTTGTCGTAGGTCTTCTCCGTGTCGAAGCTCGACATGCCGGTCACCGAGCGCCCGTCGATGTTGGTGGTGAAGGGCGTGATGCGGTAGGCCAGACCTTCCTGCACGAAGTGGTTGCCCAGGTTCATGTAGTTGTCCTGTCCAACGGTCATGGCCACATAGAGCGGGCGTTCCCAGTTGGCATTGGCCAGCAGCTCGAGCATCATCAGCTTGCTCTTGTCGACGCCGCCCAGGTCGCTGAGCGAGATGGCCATGCGGTCGGGTATGCTGGCCAGGCTGTCCTCATGGGTCATCAGGCTGTCGCCCTGAATCATCATGCCGCTGCGCAGCACTGCCTCCTTGTCGATGTTCAGGTAGACGGTGTCGGTGGGAATGACGTTCAGCGCGTCCTTCATGTGGTAGGTTTCAGGGATGTTCATTGCCGACATGGCCCAGTTCAGGTAGTCGCGCTGCATTTCCTTCTGCTCCTTCGTACGCTCGTCGCGCACCCAGTATTTCAGGATGTTCTTCAGCTCGAAGGGGTCTTCGCCGAAGACCTGAGCGGCTTCTGCCGGCGAGGCCTGCTGTATGAGCTGAATGGCATACTTCATGTAGGGGTCGATGATGGCGTAGTCGTTGGTGCCGTCCTGATACTGTATCTTCTTCCAGTCGATGGGCAGCGAGGGCGAGTCGTAGGCCGGGCGTACCATCTGGTCGATGTACCAGTCGGTCTGCAGGTAGCTCAGGTTGCACACACGGGCATCGGTGCGCACGCCTTCGGTGTCCTGGTTGTACCAGAGGGGGAAGGTGTCGTTGTCGCCGTTGGTGAAGATGACGGGGTTGCCATCCTGCTGCAGGGTCATGAGATAGTTCTGTCCGAAGTCGCGGCAGGTGTAGCGGTCGGAGCGGTCGTGGTCGTCCCAGGTCTGCGATGCCATCTGGATGGGCACCAGCAGGCAAGCCACGGATACTACCGAGGCCAGTGCCAGCCGCATGGTGTTGGTCTTCAGGCTCTTGCTCAGCACTTTCGTGAGCCAGCTGATGATGGCAGCCACGCCTATGCCGCACCAGATGGCGTAGGCATAGAAGGAGCCAGCATAGGCATAGTCACGCTCACGCGGCTGCATCGGCGTCTGGTTCAGGTAGACCACGATGGCCAGGCCGGTCATGAAGAAGAGGAAGAACACCACCCAGAACTGCTTCACGCCTTTCTTGCCGCATGCCATCAGCTGCCAGAAGAGGCCGATGAGACCCAGGATGAGGGGCAGGCAGTAGAACACGTTGTGGCCCTTGTTGTTCTTCAGGTCGTCGGGCAGCAGCGACTGGTCGCCGAGGAACATGTTGTCGATGAACGAGAAGCCCGTCAGCGCATTGCCGTGGTCTTTCTCGCCGTAGAGTCCCTGGATGTCGTTCTGGCGTCCAGCGAAGTTCCACAGGAAGTAGCGCCAGTACATGTAGCCGCACTGGTAGCTGAGGAAGAAGCTGATATTGTCGAAGAACGTGGGCATGGTAATCTCCTTGCGGTAGGGATAGCGGTTGGGGTACTTGGCCTGGACCGTGCGCCCTGTGATGCCTCCGTTCCACGTCTTGTAGAAACTGGCATGTGAACTGCTGTACATGCGGGGGAAGAACATGTTCTCGGCATAGAGGTACTTGCCCTTCACGTCGCGCTCGCGACCGTTGAAGCTGCTCTTCACGACGTAGTAGGAGTCTGGCTCGTCGACGCTGCGCTTCTCGGCGCGGTGGTATGTAGGCCCGTCGCTGACGAAGGCATATTCACCAGTCTCCTCGTCCTCGGCCAGCTCAGAGTCGAAGCCCTGTCCCCACAACAGGGGGCGGTAGCCGTACTGGTCGCGGCTGAGGTAGCTGCCCAGGGTGAAGATGTCCTCGGGCGAGTTCTGGTCCATGGGCGGGTTGGCACTGGAGCGGATGACGATGACGGCATACGTCGAGTAGCCTATCATCAGCATGAGCATGCAGAGCAGCGTGGTGTTCTTCAGACGGGCGGAGATGAGGGGCACCAGGCTCTTCGAGCGGCGGAACAGGGCATAGGCGATGACGGCCAGCATGATGATGCCGATGAAGAAGGCGCTCCAGCCGTAGCCGTAGAACGGGATGCCCAGCAGGCCGAAGCCCAGCAGGAAGGCGATGTTCTGCCGGCGCCAGTTCTTCTCGGTGGCGTTCTGCGTCTCGTAGATGGCCCAGATGACGCTGCCCACCAGCAGGAGCAGGTAGACGTAGACGCCCGAGTTGAACGGCATGCCCAGCGTGTTGACGAAGAACAGCTCGAACCATCCGCCCACGGTGATGATGCCCGGCACCACGCCGTAGAGCACGGCGGCCAGGATGACGAACGAGATGAGCAGGGCCATGATTGAGCCTTTGGCGTTGGCATTGGGGAAACGCTTGTAGTACCACACCAGCACGATGGCCGGCAGGCACAGCAGGTTCAGCAGGTGTACGCCGATGGAGAGGCCCGTCATATACATGATGAGCACCAGCCAGCGGTCGCTGTGAGGCTCGTCGGCATGCTCCTCCCATTTCAGGATGAGCCAGAACACGACGGCGGTGAAGGCCGACGAGTAGGCATAGACCTTTCCCTCTTCGGCTGAAAACCAGACCGTGTCGCTAAAGGTGTAGATGAGTGCGCCCACCAGGCCGCTGGCCTCGATGGCAATGAGCTTCGGCATGTCAAGCTCTTCCCAGCGGTTGATGAGCAGCCGCCTCACCAGGTGGGTGATGCTCCAGAAAAGGAACAGGATGCAGGCTGCCGAGAGCAGGGCGCTCATCATGTTCACCATGCGGGCCACCTGCGTCGGGTCGCTGGTGAATTGCGAGAAGAGGTTGGCTGTCAGCATGAAGAAGGGGGCACCGGGCGGGTGGCCCACTTCCAGTTTATAGCCGGTGGTGATAAACTCCGGGCAGTCCCAGAACGAGGCTGTAGGCTCAATGGTGGAGCAATAGACGAAGGCGGCGATGAAGAATGTCAGCCAGCCCAGCACATTGTCCACGAGACGAAATTGTTTCATCTTGAATACTAGTCTTTTTTACGTTATTATCCTTTTTCAGACTGCAAAGGTACGAAAAAGATTGGATATCCTGCCTTGAAGGGCGTATAATTTGCTGTTGCTTGTCTTTTTTTAACGTTAATGGACGTGAACGAACTTCTTGGCGCTCCTGTCGTTGGAACGGATGATATAGATGCCCTTCCCTGACTGGCGACTGGCGGCATGGCCATTTCCTACGAGGCGGCCCTGCAGGTCGTACACCTGTTGGCCCTGGTCGGAGGGGGCATCATCTGACAGTGAGCTGATGGCCGATGCGCCGTAATCCTTAGCTTCGATGACCAGAGAGCCGATGATGGCGTCGGCCCACTCGGCATCGGCGGTGTAGAAAGCGAGGGCATAGTAGCCGCTCTCGGTGATGTCGAATCCGAAGGTCTGCTGGTCTACGCCGGTGAAGTTGTTGGAGGCTGCGTTGCCGATGTTGACGGTGGGCGTGAACTCGGTGGAGACTACGGGTGTGGCATCGTCGGCACGCTCGATGCAGATGGTGACGGGCGAGAACTGCGGGCGGTTCCAGTTGCATATCTTGAAGCGCAGCTCATAGTGCCCCGGGGTGAACCTGAGCGTGGAGCTGCTCTCAGTAAGACCGTATTTGGCGTAGCCGGCATGGTGGCTCCCCTTGATGTTGCGGAAGTATAGCCCGTAGCTGAAGCTGTGCTGGCTGCCCGTCATCTGCAGGATACGGCAGCCCTGCGAGTAGCCTCCGCTGTAGCCGATGCGCTTTTCGTTGCTGTCGTAGGTTGTCCATCCGGCGGGCACGCAGCCGTTCTCGTTGAAAGCCTGCGAGAGGGCCAGCGCCGCCTGCGGGGCACTGCATGTCATCTCCACGATGGAGCTGCCTGTCTCGCCGTCGTTGTCGGTGGCAACGGCCTGGAAGGTGTGCTTGCCGGGCTTCAGTGCGGAGAGGCTGACGGAGTAGGGCGGCTCGGTGAACGAGGCCACCAGCTCGCTGCCGTCGTAAAGCTCGACAAGGGCAATGGTGCCGTTGGGGTCGCTGGCCGTGGCTGTCAGCGTGACATCGGGGAAGACGGCCTCTTCCTTAGGCGAGAAGCAGTAGTTGACGATGCCTGCCTTCGGCGAGGTGAGGATGACGGTGGGCGAGGTCTTGTTGAGCGAGTATTGCTTGCAGAAGCGCCATATCTCGTCGCCGGTGTACACGCCGTTGTCGTTGGAGATCCAGTGGCCCTTGTCGGCCATCTCCATCAGTACCACCTCCACGCCGTCGTTGCCCGGTCCCCACACGCGGCGGGTGATGTGGTTGGCACCACGGTAGCGCTTGGTTACCTTTGGCGTGGTCGGACAGCCATTATGCTTGATCCAGACGTTCAGCGCACCCTGCACTCCGCTGAAACTCACCACGTCGTCTGCTGTGCCGTGGGTGTGGATGATGGGTAAGGGGCGCACATTGCTGTTTGCCGTGGCACCGCCCATGGGGTAGCCGCTGATGGGTGCGAATGCTGCTATCTGGTCGGGTATCTTGTTCATGGCGTGGTAGGTGAACATGCCGCCCATGGAGAAGCCGGAGAGATAGACGCGGTTGCGGTCTATCTGGTATTTGGACACTATCTCGTCGATGAGGGCTTTCATGAAGTTGATGTCGCGGTCGCCGGAAATGTCCCAGCTCCTGTCGATGCCTTCGGGGAAGACGGTGACGAACTTGGCTGTGTCGGCCACCCTTTCTATTTGCAGCATGTTCCGCTGGTAGGCGGCATCTTGGTTCATGCCGTGGCAGGAGATGAGCAGCGGGCGGTTCTCGTCCAGGTTTTTGGGAACGTAGGCGATGTAGCTCCGCTTAGTGCCGTTGACGGTGACGGTGCCTGACTGTGCCTGGCCGGACAGGATGCCCAGCAGCAGTAGAAAAGAAAGAATGTAGAGATGCTTCATGCTTTTTTATGTGGTTGATGAAATTTGCTGCAAAGGTAGCGCAAACGGCGTAGAATGGCGTGCGGAAATGTTACAATTATTTATAAAAATGTGACATTAGCCCCCAAAAGCATGGGAATATGGCATAAAATGACTACCTTTGCAAGCGAAAGGCAAATATAAATCTAAGACAATGAACAATCTTCTCTACACCTTGCTGGCCATTGCGTTCTGTACGCAGGCCGGCGCACAGACGGCAGACCGCACTTCCGCCCCCTGGGCGGCCGCTGCCAACGGGACACAAGAATGGGACAACCCCAAGATTACGAGTGTGAACAGGGAGACGGCGCATACCGTAGCCATCCCCATGGGGTCGGAGGCCAACGCCGCCAATACCGATATGTCGACATCGCCCTGGTACCAGTCGCTCGACGGCGTGTGGAAGTTCCTGTGGGTGAAACAGCCGTCGCTGGCCAAGGACGCCTACTGCACGAAGGACTATAACGACGCGGCATGGACTGACATCGACGTACCGTCGAGTTGGCAGGTCTGGGGTTTGAGAAACGGCAAGCCGTGGGACAAACCGCTCTACTGCAACGTGGCCTATCCCTTCTCCTATAATGAGACGACCTACAGCGTCATGGCCGAGCGGCCAGGCTGGTTCACCTACAACAGCTCGATGCCCAACCCTGTGGGCACCTACCGCCGCCACTTCACCCTGCCGACTGACTGGCTGACGGGGCATACCGTCTACGTGCGCTTCAATGGGGTGGGGCACGGCTTCTACCTTTGGGTGAACGGCCAGCGCGTGGGCTACAGCGAGGACTCGTATGTGCCTGCCGAGTTCGACATCACCGACTATCTGGTGGAGGGCGACAACACGATGGCCCTGCAGGTCTACCGCTTCACCAGCGGCTCGTTCTTGGAGTGTCAGGACTACTGGCGGCTGACGGGCATTCAGCGCCATTGTTTCCTCTGGGCGGCTCCGAAGACGCAGATTCGTGACTATTTCTTCACCACCGACCTCAACAGTAGTTTCACCAGTGCCAAGGCCAGCGTGCAGGTGACGCTTGTCGGTAGTGAGGCACTCGAAGGCGGCACTGTTGAGGCCCGACTCCTAAGCGACGGCCTTCCCGTCGCCCAGCAAACCGCACCGGCCGCTGCCGATGTAAATCTCGACATGGAGGTCACAGCCCCCCGCCTCTGGAGCGCTGAGACCCCTAACCTCTACGACCTCGTGCTGACGCTGAAGGATGCCGACGGCAACACCGTCGACATCCGAGGCTCGAAGGTAGGCTTCCGCGAGGTGGGCATCCGCAACGACGGCGCCCTCACCATCAACGGCCGGCGCATGGTGTTCCACGGAGTGAACCGCCACGACTTCTCACCTGTCAACGGCCGTGCCATCACCGACGAAGAGATAGAGCAGGACATCAAGACCATGAAGCGGCTGAACATCAACGCCGTGAGAACCTCGCACTATCCCAATGATCCTGTGTTCTACGACCTCTGCGACAAATACGGCATTTATGTGCTGGCCGAGGCCGACGTGGAGTGCCACGCCAACATGAGGCTCTCCTCCGTGCAGCTCTTCCGCCAGGCCATGGTGGAACGCTCAGAGAACCATGTGCGCTGGATGCGCAACCATGCCTGCATCTTCATGTGGAGCTTCGGCAATGAGAGCGGCAACGGCGAGAACTTCAAGTACGTGGGGCAGGCCATCAAGAAGCTGGACAAGACCCGCCTGACACATTACGAGGGCAATAGCGACTATGCCGACGTCTCGTCGACGATGTACGGCAGCTACGAGAACATCGAGTGGATAGGCTCATCGCGCAAGGGGCAGAGCGGACAGAAGCCCCACATCCAGTGCGAGAACAGTCACTCCATGGGCAACTCCATGGGTAACGTGCGTGATATGTTCGACATCTACGAGAAATATCCCTGCCTGACGGGTGAGTTCATCTGGGACTTCAAGGACCAGGGCCTGCTCACCAAGAGCAGCACCGGACAGGAATATTGGGCCTACGGCGGCGACTTCGGCGACAATCCCAATGACGGCAACTTCTGCATCAACGGCCTGGTGCGCCCCGACTGGAGCCTCACCGCCAAGTCCTATAATACTAAAAAGGTATACCAGCCCCTGGAATTCAAGGCCGTGAAGGGTAATGCCCGGCAGTTCCGCATCAAGAACAAAATGGCCTTCCTGCCCAGCTCTACCTACGACGTGAGCTACACCTTGGAAGACGAGGAGGGCAATACGCTGGCCAGCGGGTTCATCGACAAGGTGGTGGCAGCAGGCGACAGTGCCGTCGTCACCATCGACCTCTCTCTCCTTACCACATTCCTCTCTTCCGACCAAGAGGCCTTCATCCATTTTGTCGCCACTCAGAAGGAGGCTACCCTATGGGCAGATGCCGGCTATGTGGTGGCCGAGGAGAAGCTGCCCGTGCAGACCGCCCAGAAGGCCATGTACGACTTGAGTCGTCTGGATGCCTGCGAGGAGCTGACAGTCAGCGACAACGCGACGACGGTCACCATCTCCAACAGCCGCTTCAAGGCTACCTTCGGCAAGAGCCAGGGCACGCTCATCGACTATACTGTCGACGGCCTTCCGCTGCTCAGCAAGCCTCTGCTGCTCAGTGCCTTCCGCCTGCCCACCGACAACGACGGCCGGCAGAGCGGCAGCTGGGACAACATGGGCTTGCGCAAACTCACGGTGAAAGGCACGTCCTCGGAGGTGCAGACGGCAGACGACAAGAAGACGGCGAGAGTGATGATGAACAGTACACACACGGGAAAGAACGGCACCGCCTTCGACGTACTGCTCGACTTCATCGTCTGTGCCGACGGCATGCTGATGGTCAACTCGCTCATCCGTCCTGCCAGCACGGGCGCCATCATCCCCAAGCTGGGCTTCCGTCTGGAGATGCCGGCCGGCATGGAGCAGCTGCAGTGGTTCGGACGTGGTCCCTGGGACAGCTACCGCGACCGCAAGGAGGCCTGTCTGCCCGCCATCTGGCAGAGCACCGTCAGCGACCAGCGTGAAGACTATATCCTGCCGCAAGAGCACGGCACCAAGCAGGAGGTGCGCTGGCTGGCCGTCAACAACGGGGAGGGCAACGGACTGCTCTTCGTGGCGCCAGACCAAATGGCCGCTTCGGCCGTCCACTTCCGTCCAGAGGACAACTATACCAACCGCGACAGCCGCTCGAAGCATACCTACCAGTTCAAGAGCTGCACCACGACGGTGGTCTCGCTCGATGCCGCCACCCGTGGTCTGGGTAACGCCTCCTGCGGCCCCGACGTCATGGAGAAATACGAGCTGCATGCCCAGAACACTGCCTTCCGCTTCTTCATCATCCCGCTCACCGCTCATCTCTCACCTCTCAACCTACATGCTGCGGAGGCGGCACGTATAGACATGCCCGTCTGCCAGCCCGTCAGCTGTGAGCGGCAGAGCAACGGTCGCATCCAGATGACCACGGCGACGAAGAATGCCACCATCTGGTACAGCATCGACGGCAGCGACTACAAGAAATACACCTCGCAGCTGACGCACAACGATGCCTGCAACATTACGGCCTACTGCACTGCCGACGGAATGATGGCCAGTACGGCGATGACCTACGACTTCGGCCTTTTCATCAACAAAACAGCATGGAAGCTGGTCAGTGCCGACAGCCAGCACGGGGGCAACGAGGCGCGGCTGGCCTTCGACGGAAAGAGTAACACCTTCTGGCACACGGAGTGGGGCGCTGTCGAGCCGCGCTGCCCCCACACGCTCATTGTCGACATGGTCAAGACCTACAAGGTGACCGCCTTCACCTATCTCTCACGCCAGGACGGCAACCAGAACGGCATGGTGAAAGACTATGAGCTGTATCTCAGCACCGACGGGAAGACATGGGGTACGGCAGTGGCCACAGGACAATTTAAGAATACCACCTCGCAGCAGGTGGCCACACTGAAGACCCCCACTGCCGCACGCTACCTGAAATTCGTGGCCAAGAGTGAAATCAACGGCAACGCATGGACGTCGGCTGCCGAGGTGGGCATCGAGGCCGAGGCCGACATCACTGCTGTTGATGCCCCCCTCAGTCCCCTGGAAGGGGGGAAGAATTCCTCCTCTTCGGCAAGGCCAGGAGGGGCTTCACCCACTTACGACCTGCAGGGCCGCCAAACCGGGAATAACAAAGTTGCAAATCGTCAAGTGCAGCATGGGGTCTACCTTGTCAACGGGCGGAAAATACTGAGATGACCATGGAGAATACTACTCCCGCAACCGGCAGGAAAAGCCAGCGTCTGCTGTCGCTCGACATCCTGCGTGGCATGACCGTAGCGGGCATGATCCTGGTGAACAACGGATTTGGCGAGTCGTTTGAGACGCTGCGCCATTCCAAGTGGAACGGCATGACGCCCTGCGACCTCGTCTTCCCCTTCTTCCTCTTCATCATGGGCATCTCCTGCTACCTGTCGCTGTCGAAATTCAGGTTTACGGCCTCCGGGCCGGTGCTCTTCAAGATTCTGAAGCGCTCGGTGCTGCTCTTTGCCATCGGTCTGTTCATCAACTGGTTCGACCATGCTATCGAGGGAGACCTGCTCTGCTTCGGCCATCTGCGCATCTGGGCGGTGATGCAGCGCATAGCCCTGTGCTATTTCTTCGTGTCGATGTTCGCCCTCTATTGCAGCCACCGCTACATCCTCCACACTGTCGTCGGTCTGCTTGCTGTCTATACATTAATATTATTATTAGGCAACGGCTATGCCGAGGATGCCTCGGTCAATATCCTCGCCCAGGCCGATCTGCAGATTTTCGGCTATGACCACCTCTACCATAAGAGTCCCGTAGACCCTGAGGGGCTGGTGGGCACTATTAGCAGCGTGGCCCATGTGCTGCTGGGCTTCTACTGTGGACGGCTCATCAAGCTGCGCGACACCATTGGCGAGAAGGCGCTGGCTGTCTTCGCCCTGGGTGCTGTCTGCGTCATCATGGGCTATCTGCTCTCTTTCGGCCTGCCGCTTAACAAGCGCATTTGGAGTCCCAGCTATGTTTTCATGACCTGCGGCCTCTGCGCCCTCCTTCAGGCACTCCTTATCAAGAAAGAGGCACGCCCCAGCGTGGAGAGTGATAGGCCGGAGGGATGGGGCGGCCAAAATGGCCTCTCCCTTTGGGGGATGTTGGAAGGGGCTTTCCGTGTCTTCGGTGTCAATGCCCTTGCACTCTATGTGGGCAGCGAGCTATTGGCCATCCTCTTCAGTCAGTTCGGCATTAGCACCGTCATTTATAATGCCCTACATGCCGTCATCCCCGCTGCAAAGTGGGCATCGCTGGCCTACGCCCTCACCTTCGTCGCCATCAACTATCTGCTGGGTTACATCCTCTGGAGGCGCAAGATTTTCATCAAGCTATAGCGAAATGGGGAAGGACTCGCAATGGCAATGGCAGGAGGCGGGCACCTCATGGAAAGGTGTTGGCATCTACCATCTCACGCTGACGGTAACGTCGCGTGAGCCATTGCTAGGCACGCTCGTCGTTCCCAATAACGACCCCACCCAGGCAAAGGTGGAGCGGACTGAACTGGGAAGGGCGCTGCTGGATTGCCTGCGCTCCGTCCCTGTGTTTACTCCCGAGATACAGATTTTGCAGTACTGCCTCATGCCCGACCATCTGCATAGCATCTGGTTTGTCCGCCGTCCGATGGAGAAGAGCATCCGCTATGTGGCTCAGGGTTTCTGGCGGGCGGCAAAGAAGGCGGGTCGTGCCTATTCTTACCTGAATTCCCGCCTACAAGGCGGGCCAACGAACGAAAGCGCAGGCGAAAGCCCCTGCCAAGGCGGGCCAACGGACGAAAGCGCAGGCGAAAGCCCCAGCCAAGGCTGGCCGTTGGGCGGAAGCCTCTCCCTTTCGTCCCTTGTCCCGGCTTTTAGCCGGGAGAACCGGCTCCTCCAGCTTCTTGGTAGCGACACTTACTACCGCCTCGCTCCCCTCTTCACCGAGGTGCCCTTCATCCGCCCCATGTCCCGCCGTGGCCAGCTGCAGGCGATGATTCGCTATGTGCAGCTCAATCCTCAGCGCCTCGCCACCAAGCGCCTCTTCCCCGGCTTCTTCCGCGTGCAGTCAGGCATAGAGATTGCCGGCCGCACCTATTCCGGGGTGGGCAATGTCGCGCTGCTGCAAGCAGAGCACTACGCGACAGTCCATGTGCGCCATGCGCTGGTGGATGCAGCGGCACAGGGCAACACCCAGCCCCTGCGTAACTATATGAACGGCTGCGTGCTGGCAGCCCGTCGGGGCACGGTGATGGTCTCGCCCTTCATCTCCCCCAAAGAGAAGCAAGTACAGGATGTCCTCCTCGCCGAGCAACATCCTTTCATCCTTCTCGCTGACAATGGCTTCCGCGACTATTACAAGCCACCCGGCAACATCTTCGATGCCGTCGCCGCCGGTTGGGCGCTTATTCTTAGCCCGTGGGAATACGATGCCAGCAAGCGGCACATCAGCCGCGCCGACTGCGTCGCCCTGAATACTATGGCCGAGGAGATTGCTGCCATGTAAGACCTTCGGGTATACATATTTCTACGAATTGCCCATAAATAATTCAGTAATCTGTGCGGGGATTCGGGAAAAAGTAGTAATTTTGCAGCCAAGAAACTACAGAGACATTATTTGCACCGATTATGAAAAGAATACTGTTACTCATTGCGCTGACAGCGATTACGCTGGGAGCGCCTGCACAACTCCTGTTTGAGATTTCGGGCCACGGGCTGACGGCTCCCTCCTACATCGTGGGCACCTATCACTTGGCTCCTGTCTCGTTCGTTGATTCCATTCCTGGCATCCGGCAGGCGATGGCCGATACGCAGCAAACTTACGGCGAGCTGATGATGGACGAAATGTTCACCCCTGACAGCATCGCCTTCATGCAGCAGGCAATGATGCTGCCCGACGGCATGACGCTCGACAAACTGCTGACAGCCGACGAGATGAGCCGCCTCAATGCCTACATAAAGCAGCTTCTGGGCATGGACATGACCAATCCGCTGCTCGCCCAGCAGATGGGGAAGTTGACGCCGATAGCCCTCCACACCTCGCTAATGTTGCTCAACTACATGAAAAAGACTGGCCAGATTGACGCGCAGAACGGTTTTGACAACTATTTCCAGAAGGAGGCTCACGCACAGGGCAAGGACGTTGGCGGGCTGGAGACGATGGCTTTCCAGGTTGAGACTCTCTACAAAGGGCAGTCGCTTGAGCGCCAGAAGGAGCTGTTGATGTGCGAGATTGACAATGCCGCCTTCATGGAAGAGATGGCCGACGGCGTAATCCGTGCCTTCTATGCACAGGACATAGAAGCCATCAAGGAGGCTATGGACAAGAAACTGAACAACAGCTGTGACAGCAGTCCTGAGGAGGAGGACATGCTCATCAACAACCGCAATGCCGACTGGCTGACCAAGATGCCCGCCCTCATGGCTCGGAAGCCCACGCTCTTTGCTGTAGGAGCAGGCCACCTGCCTGGCGAGAAGGGCGTGCTGAACCTGTTGAGACAGGCCGGATATACCGTTAAAGGTGTCAGATGAACGGTTCGCTAATGGGCGTCCTTTGCCCTCGCATTCCTTTTCCCGAAGGATTTATTCTTTGATGTTGATGATGACCCGGCGATAGGCCACCAGGTGGAACGGCCCGTCGTCGTGAACCTCGCAGATGATGTGGATGGTGTCTTCGTGGGCATCTGCGGGAATGCGCACGAAAGCTGTCGGCTGGTCTGCCTGGTCGATGGACACTTTCGTATGGCCAATCTCCGGCTGTTGCCACCAATGGAATGAGAGACCGTCGCCGTCGGGGTCGGAGGACTTAGATGCATCAAGGCGGATGGTGCCTCCTGCTTTGGCTCCCTTGGGAGCCTTTGTCTTTACTATTGGATTGTGGTTCCCCTGTCCTTCGCTTGCCCACTGCATACGAGCTTTGAAGTCGTTGAGCTCGTCGGGATAGAAACGGGTCTTATAGCCCACGGAAATGCTGCGCTGGGGTTCCTGCCAGCTGGTCCAGGCAGTGGTGAGCGAGTCGGCGCATAGCCCGCGCTCATGGTAGCCTGCCCAGCCAGCCTGTCGCGGGTCGTCGGGGTCGTTGAGGCCGTTGGGCATCACGTAGAGAAAGCTCGGCGTGTCGCCTTCCACGCCCCATTTATAGTCGGGATATACCTTGCCCAATGCTCCTTTCCCCTGTATGTGGTCTTTATGCTCCTGCCAGTGGCGCTTGCCCAGTTCGCATTGCTCCTGCCATGTGCCTTCGTCCCAGACGAACTGCAGGTCGTCCTGGAACTCCCTGCGCAGCCACTGGTGCGAGCTGTAGGCACGGTTCATGCGCATGTTGTACTGCATGTCCTGGTCGGTGATGGTATAGATGCGGAATTTCCTGACGAAACGGGATACTTCATCGGCCGACCGTGTCTGCTTCACATGCCAGATGGCCTGCGCCAAGGTGTTGGCACCGCCCCACGCTGCCACGTAGATAGGCCGGGGGTCATCCTGGTCGGCCAGACGGATGAGCAGGTTGCTGCCAGGTGTGTCGTTGCCCTCGCCGATGGCCTTGATACCGCCGTGTACGCTGCCCATCACAGCCCGGCTGAGCAGATAGTCGGCACTGGGCCAGTAGCCCATCCGCTGCCTCCCCTGCTCCTTTATTGTGGAGAGGAATGTCTTCTGTCCGGAGCGCTTCATCAGGTTTGGCACATCCTTACGGTAGGCCTCGATGACTTGGCGCAGATACTGTGCCCACTCCGCAGGGTAGGGGTCGCAGTTCCAGCCTACCGAGGTGATGAGTGCCTCAATCTCAAACTGGTCGGCATAGGCCATCAGGCGTACCATCGACTCCATGTCGTCGGGCTCCACGTCGGCCGGCGCAATGTCGGTACACACCACCAGCCTCGGCTTCCATTTGTTCTGCGCTGTGCCTAGGAGGGGGGCTATCAGCATGAGCAGCACGACGACGAATTGCTTCAGACGTGCTTTCAGCTCGGTGTTGTCTTGGAGCAGGTTCCAGATGCCGTCCTCCGAGAGCACGCCGCGCTTCAGGTCGTTTGGTAGCCGTCCTGCCTCGTCGTCGGCGAAGTCCAGCTTCCATGTCTCGCTGCCATAGTATTCGTTGAGCGTCGCGATGGCCTCCTGTGCTTCCTCATACTGGTCGATGGCCGCCGAGAGGTTCATCACGGCAGCTGATGCGCGGTCCATCAGCAGCTCCATCTCTTTGATTCTTTCTTCCTGTTTCATAGTTGCGGTTGTAGGTTGTCATTTCAGGCTGTTTATCCACTGGGCAATATCGCTGAGCACCTCTGGCGAGATGGTCTCCTCTATCTGGCTGTACTCGTTAGGTAGTCCCGTAGTGCAATGCTGGAAGAGGTGGTTGAGTGCGGGATACTCCTTGAAGAGATTCTGCTTCGTCGTCGGCAGCAGCTGCTGGATGGCCGTGAGGTTCTGCGAGGAGATAACCTGACAGTCGCGGTCGCCGTTCATTGCGAACACGGGGCAGCGGGTGTGGCTGATGTCGTCGCTGGGGTCGTAGTCGATGAACCATCTGATCCAGGGCGTGCGCTGTACGGCCTCCTGCTGGCGGTATTTCTCGACGGTCATGGTGGAAGGCTGAAGCGACAGCCTCAGGATGCGGTTGGTTTGTGCTACCAGGAGCGTGTCGCCCTTTACGCCGGGACCTGCCAGCGTGACGATGAAGTCGGTCAGCTTTTTGGCGCCCAGCATGAATGCGATGGAGCCGCCCTCGCTGTGGCCGAGCAGTCCTATCTTGCTGAATGCCTTCTTGTTGCGCAGAAACGCAAGACCTGCAGCAGCGTCACGGGAGAAATCCTCGGTCGTGGCATTTGCCACGTCACCTCCAACGGAGGCACCGGTGGCACGGTCGTCGTAGCGCAGGGTGGCGATGCCCTGACGGGCCAGATAGTCGGCAATGACGAGGAAGGGCTTGTGGTACATCAGCTCTTCGTCGCGGTTCTGCTGTCCGCTGCCCGACACGAGGAGCCCGACGACAGGCTTTTTTTTCGACTTCTGACTGTAGCCTACTGGCCAGGTCAGCGTGCCGGCCAGCGTGGCGCTGTCCTTCTCGTTACGGAATGTCACCTCCTCTGTGGTGTAGGGAAAGGGAGGCTGCGGGTGCTGCGGGCGCTTCACCTCGGGCACGCCACGTGTCAGAACGAGCGGAAGGGTGAAGCCGTTCTGTGTGAATTTGCCGCTGAGCTTGTCGTCCTTCAGTCGTGCGCGGAAAGTCATGTTGAGCGTTTCCACCTTCACGGACAGTGAGTCATCGGAGAGATATTCCTTGATGGCGGGAATGTCTTTTGCGCCCTGGTCGGGGCTGTCGAAAGACACCTTCACATAGCCGTCGGCTTGCTCCAGGTGGAGCACCAGCGTCAGCGATGAGAGACCAGCCTTTAGCTTACCCGACCATGAGCCGACGAGTGCCGTGGTAGGCTCTACCTGTGCGTGTCCCGCCAAGGTGGAGAGGGCGAGTAACAGCGTGATGATGCTTTTTTTCATAGTTAACTATTTGCGATTTCCCTGCAAAGGTACGAAAGAGTTAGGAGTTAGGAGTTAAGGGCGGGAAGTTTTTTGCGGCAAGAATTCGTAAAAAAAGTTAATCAGTAAGAAATAACTCCTTCCTTCTAACCCCAAACTCCTAACTCTTTATTACCTTTGCAGCAGCATTATGGATTATACGCTGAACATCAAGGGCCGGTTGATGAGTATGGCAGAGCCGCAAGTGATGGGCATCCTGAACGTGACGCCCGATTCGTTCTATGCCGAAAGTCGCGTGCAGACAGCGCTTGCGGTGGCCGAACGTGCCAGGCAGATTGTGGCCGAAGGGGGCACCATCATCGACATTGGCGCCTGCTCCACCCGTCCGTCTTCTGAGCCTGTAGGGCAGGAGGAGGAGATGGAACGGTTGCGCATGGCCCTCGGCGTGGTGCGCCGCGAGCTGCCGTCGGCTGTGGTCAGCGTGGACACGTTTCGCCCTGATGTGGCCCGAATGGCAGTGGAGGAGTTCGGGGCTGACATCATCAACGATGTGGGCGGACCGGCTACTCCCGGCGCTTCATCTCCGTCCGTTTCCTCTGGAGGAGAAGACTGCGCCATGCTGCGCATGGTGAGCCGGCTTCGCGTACCTTATATATTAATGTCGGCAAAACCGACGCTGCGCGAGACGCTGCTCTTCTTTGCAGAGCGGGTGCAGCGGCTGCGCGATATGGGCCACAAGGACATTATCCTCGATCCTGGCTTCGGCTTCGGCAAGACGCTGGAGCAAAACTATGCCCTGTTGGCAGAGCTGGAAAAGCTGCTGGTGATGGAGCTGCCCCTGCTGGTGGGCGTGTCGAGGAAGTCCATGATCTGCAAACTCCTGGGAGTGATGCCCTCCGAGGCGCTGAATGCTACCACAGCCCTGCACGCCGTAGCCCTGATGAAGGGTGCCAGCATTCTGCGTGTGCACGACGTGAAAGAAGCAGCCGAGTGCTGCAAGCTGATTAGAAAAACTATCACCGAAACCCCGAAACCGTAAACCGAAACCCATCAATAGATAATTCCCTAAATCGTAAATAGAATCAGGTGTTTTTCAATTTTGGCATAAAAGACGCTATTGACATACTGCTGGTAGGCATGATGCTCTACTACGTCTACCGGCTGATGCGAGCCTCACGTTCACTGAACGTGTTTGTGGGCATTGTCTTCTTCATCGTGGTCTGGCTGCTGGTGTCGCAGGTGTTCGAGATGAAGCTGCTGGGCACCATTCTCGACAAGCTGGCCAGCGTGGGCGTCATCGCCATCATCGTTCTCTTCCAGGACGACATCCGCAAGTTCTTCTTCAACCTGGGTGCCCACCAGCGCATACGTTTGCTGACCAGGTTCTTCATGCCGAAACATACGAAGGACAAGGATAAGGAGCAGCTGAAGCGCGACATCATACCCATAGTCATGGCTTGCATGCAGATGTCGAAAGGCAAGGTGGGAGCGCTCATCGTCATTGAGCGCGACATGGCGCTCAACGATGTCGCCTCTACAGGCGAGACGGTGAATGCCAACATCAATCAGCGCCTCATTGAGAATATCTTCTTCAAGAATTCGCCCCTCCACGACGGGGCAATGGTCATTTCGAAGCATCGCATCCAGGCTGCCGGTTGCATCCTGCCCGTGAGCCACAACCTTGACATTCCCAAGGAGCTGGGGCTTCGCCATCGTGCTGCTCTGGGCATGAGCCAAGAGAGCGATGCCCTGGTGGTCATCGTCTCTGAGGAGACAGGCGGCATCAGTATTGCCTCTGCCGGCCATTTCCGCCTGCGCCTCTCGGCCGAGGAGCTGGAGGCTGTGCTCACAGAGGAACTGTCCAAATAGTATATAGCGAATAGTTCGCTACCGCGCTAATAAGGTTAGAGCGTAGAGTTTGCTACAGCAAGGGATTCTTGCGCGGTAGCAAACTCTACACTCTACACGCTCTACACTCTCTAGACTCTAAATGACCTCGATGCCCTGCTGGCGGCACAGCTCCAGGCTCATCTCCTTGAGCTTGAACTTCTGAATCTTTCCAGAGCCGGTGAGGGGGAACTGGTCGATGAAGAAGACGTACTTCGGAATCTTGTAGCGGGCTATCTTTCCCCGGCAGAACAGCTGCACGTCCTCGGCGGTCATCTTTGCACCCTCTTCGAGGATGATGAAGGCGCCGACGGCCTCGCCGTATTTCTTCGATGGCACGGCAGCCACCTGCACGTCGCGGATGCCGGGCATGTGATAGAGGAACTCCTCTATCTCGCGCGGATAAATATTCTCACCGCCACGGATAATCATGTCCTTGATGCGGCCGGTAATCTTGTAGAAGCCCTCTTCGTCTTTCACGCCCAGGTCACCAGAATGCAGGAAGCCGTTCTTGTCGATGACCTCGGCCGTGGCTTCGGGATTCTTGTAGTAGCCCTTCATCACGTTGAAGCCTCGGCAGCACATCTCGCCCTGCACGCCGACGGGGCACTCCTCGAGGGTCTCGGGGTTGAGCACTTTTACCTCCACGAAGGGGAAGTCGCGGCCCACGGTGGTGCAGCGCTGCTCGAAGGTGTCGTTCAGGCAGGTCTGCGTCATGCCCGGCGACGACTCCGTCAGGCCGTAGACAGAGGTGATGGTCATGTACATCTTCTCCGAGACCTGCTTCATCAGCTCCACGGGGCAGAGGCTGCCGGCCATGATGCCTGTGCGCAGGCAGGTGAGGTCGAACATGGAGAACATGGGATGGTTCAGCTCGGCGATGAACATGGTGGGCACGCCATAGACGGCGGTACACCGCTCTTTATGGATGGAGGCGAGCACCACGAGCGGGTCGAACTTCTCGACCATCACCTCGGTGCAGCCATGCGTCAGGCAGTTCATCGTGGCAAGCACCACACCGAAGCAATGGAACAGGGGCACGCAGACGCAGAGCTTGTCGTCCTGGGTGAAGCCCATGTTCTCGCCGGTGAAGTAGCCGTCGTTAGAAATGTTGTAGTGGGTCAGCATCACGCCCTTGGGGAAGCCTGTCGTGCCGCTGGTGTACTGCATGTTGCAGACGTCGTGGCAGGTCACCTCCTTCTTCATGGCGTCGAGTGTCTCGTCCTCGATGTTCTGTCCAAGGAGCAGCAGCTCGGCGGTGTTGAACATGCCACGGTATTTCTCCATGCCGATGTAGACGACGTTCTTCAGGAAGGGGAAACGCTCGCTGTTCAGGTGGCCGCGCTCGCAGGTCTTCAGCTCGGGCAGCATGGTGTAAGTCATGTCGACGTAGTTACAGTCCCACGTGCCGTCGGTGATGCACAGCGTGTGCATGTCAGAGTCCTTGCACAGGTACTCCAGCTCGTTCTGCTTGTAGTTCGTGTTCACCGTCACCAGCACGGCACCTATCTTCGCCGTGGCATAGAGGAATGTCAGCCAGTCGGGCACGTTCGTGGCCCAGATGCCCACGTTCGATCCTTTCTTCACGCCGATGGCTATAAGGCCCTTCGCCAGGTTGTCGACACGCTCATTGAACTTCGACCAGGTGAAACGCAGGTCGCGGTCACTATATACGATGTACTCTTTGTCAGGGGTTGTCTCAGCCCAGTACTCGAGCCACTGGCCCAAGGTGCGCTCATAGAGCGTATAGCCAGTGCTTCCCGTCTCAGCAGGGTAAGTCCTATCAGGCAGCGGTCTGCCTGCCATATCTAATTTAATCATTTCTTGCGATGTTTCGATGTTTTCTGCTGTTTCGATGTTTCGATGTTTCGATGTTTCGACATTTCGATATCTCGATATTTCGACATCTCGATAATTCGATGTTCCGGCATCCCGTCATTCCGCCCCCCATTAAAACGGGATGTAAACCACGGCGAGAATCTTGGCCGACTTGCCTGGTGCACCGTGCACGTGGTGCTTCACGATGGAGTCGTAGAAGATGCTGTCGCCCTCTTTCAGGGCGAATGTCTCCTTGCCGTACACTACCTCCACCTCGCCGTTCATCACGTAGATGAACTCCTCGCCCTCGTGGGCAGAGAGCTGGAAGTCGGGGGTGTCCTCGGGGTTGATGTCGATGACGAAAGGCTCCATGTGGCGGCCGGCCTTCTGCTGAGCCAGCGGGTGATATTCCATGTGCTTGCGGGCATCGGTGGCCCCGTTGGAGAAGCTGATGCTCTTGTCGCGCTCACGGTCTTCGGCGCGGCATACCACAGGTCCCAAGGCATCGTTGTCGTCCATGAACGTGCCCAGGCGCACGCCCAGTGCGCGGGCAATCTTAATCAGCGGTCCCAAGGATGGCAGGTTCTGGTCGTTCTCAATAGATATGATCTGCTCGGCAGTCAGGCCGCTGCGCTCGGCAATCTCCTCCACGGAGATGTTCTTTGTCTCACGGAGTCCCTTGATTTTGGCTCCAACAATGGTGTGATGCTCGCTCATGTTTACAGTCTTTTCGTGTCTGATGTTTAATTTGAGCCGCAAAGGTACGAAATATGAAAGAGAAAACGAAAGAAAATCGTCATTTTCTTTCTTTTTCCCTCTTTTTTTTGTCATTTAGCAAGTAAACTGCCCGTTGCGTCGTTCGCTCTTCTATACAGAATCTTAAGATGCAGACGCTACCCATGAATCCCTCCTTCCCACGCGCGCGTGCGCGTATAATACGCGCGAGAAAAAGGCGCTACAGGAGCTACTTTGGCACTAAATGGACTGATTAATAAGTGGTTGTTTGTAGCTATACCGCTCTTTATGGAGCTACTCTGGTAGCTACAGGCAGAGAGAAGAGACGAGGGGAAAATACTAATGCCGTTCTGAAAAATACTGCCGCCGTTTGAGAAAATACTGCCGCCTTTTGGAAAAATACTGCCGCCGTTTGGAGCTGTAGCTACTGCAGTAGCGCCAAAAAGAGAGCTGTAGCTACAGGTAATGCCTTGCATGCCAGAAAGTTGGATACAAAAGTAGCGCGAGTAGCGCCAAAAAAGTGTTCACGCGCGCGCGTTAAATAATAGTTGAATTAGTAGCTGCTGTCGGTAGGGCCAGTAGCGTGGGTGTCACCAGTAACACTTGTAGCGCGATGTGTTGCTTTAATTTGGTTCAAACAATGCAACAACGATAGCTCGTCGCGTATAATTATTGTCATTAGTGGACACTATTGTTAAACTATTATAACAAACGGGGCGGCCGGTTACACTTTTACGCTTTTCGCGCGTCAAAGAGCAAAATTTTCTTTTTAAAACCAAACAACATGAAAAAACTATTTTTCATCGCAACAGCCTTTATTGCTGTTACGGCAAGTGCACAGGTGGTAGAGGACTTCAAGCCCGCCACCACCAATCAGGAGGGTAAGCAGTATCCCATGGTCAACTCACAGCGCATGGTCCGCGCACAGATTTCGGCTCCCGAGGCCACGAGTGTAAAGCTCGACATCGGCGGTGTGAAATACGACCTGAAGAAGGACGAGAATGGTGTGTGGACGGGTGAGTCGGCTCCGCAGGACGAAGGATTCCACTATTACCAGCTGAACATCGATGGTGCCAACGTGCCTGATCCGGGCAGCAAGTACTACTATGGTGCCAGCCGCTGGGGCAGTGGTATCGACATCCCTGCTGCCGACGAGGAGTTCTACACGGTGAAGAATGTGCCGCAAGGCTCTGTCAACGAGGTCTACTACTGGTCGACCGTGACCGAGAAGATGCGCCACGGATACATCTATCTGCCTAATGAGTACTATACGAACCCCACTAAGAAGTTCCCCGTGCTCTATCTGCAGCATGGCATGGGTGAGAACGAGACAGGCTGGAGCGCCCAGGGTAAGACTGGCATCATCATGGACAACCTGATTGCTGAGGGCAAGGCCGTGCCCTTCATCATCTTCATGGACAATGGTCTCGACGTTCGTCGTCCCGGTGACCCTGCTCCTGGTCAGGGTGGATTCGGTGGCTTTGGCGGCCAGCGTCCCGGCGGCTTCGGTCAGGGAGGTTCTCAGGGTCAGCGTCCCCAGGGCTTCGGTCAGGGTGGTCCTCAGGGCCAGCGTCCCGGCGGCTTCGGTCAGGGCGGTCCCCGTCGTGGTGGCTTCGGTGGCTTCAACGCCTTCCAGGATGTGCTGATCAAGGACATCATCCCGATGGTGGAGAAGAACTACCGCGTCATTGCCGATACTGAGCACCGTGCCATGGCCGGCCTGTCGATGGGCGGCATGCAGACACATACCATTACACTGGCTAACCCCACAACATTTGCATACGTGGGTATGTTCAGTGGCGGTACATTTAACACGGAGGAACTGAAGGATGCTGCTGACTTCAAGAAGACCAACAAGGTGCTCTTCATGAGTTGTGGCGGCAAAGAGACAAGAATGGCCGAGGGTGACAACAGCGTAGGCAAGGCCGCCGAGAACCTGAAGGCTATCGGCATCAACGCCCATAGCTACGTGTCGCCTGAGACGGCTCACGAGTGGCAGACCTGGCGCCGCAGCCTCTACCAGTTTGCCCAGCTCATCTTCAAATAAGCCCCCCGAACGGACATTCCCCATCACAATAAACACTGCCTCCGTCTTCTTGAACGGAGGCAGTGTTTTTAATGACGGGCGTGTGGCTTTTGCTTTTTATTTCACGCTGACGAAGTAGGCATTCATCACCTCTATCTTTCCGTTATACTCTCCACGGGTGCCGATAAGGGTCAGCGTTTTGCCGTTTGCGATGCCCTTTTCTTTGACCAGCGTTTGGAACAGCTTCTTGGCGCCGCCTTTCTCCGAGAGCAGACCATAGACGTAGACGCTGCCCGTCTCGTCTTCCAAGTCGAAGTTGCCATACTGGTCGTTGTCCCTCAGGTTCTTTACGGTGCCGGTGAGCTGATACCACACGTTGTCGTTCACCTCGGCGGCGTTGAACTCGGCTATGGTCACTTGCTTGACACCGCCATCGGGCTTTTGGGCATCGTCGCCGCCCTCGGCCAGTCCGCCGTTGGAGGTTGTCAGCGAGGCATCATCCACTAGCATGTCCTGTGCCGTGGCATAGTCGCTGCTCTTCGGGCTCATCACGACGAGGCATACGGTGGTGGTAGCTTCGAGCGTGAAGGAATAGGTGACCTGCGTCCATTCCGTATTGACCACAGCGGCATACTCGCCGTATGTGTAGCTGCCTACCTTGCCGTCGGTGACGGGCACATAGCCGGGACGCAGCTGGGCGGCGTCGGTAGTAGTGCTCTTGGCGTAGAAGGAGAAGGTGTAGCTGCCGGCCTTCAGCTTTATCTCAGCAGTGGCCATGCGCTTGTTCTGCGACTGGTTGCCCTCAATCTTCACCGAGTAGCTGCCGCCGTGGGCGTCGGTGCTCTGCGAAAGGTTGGCGTTGCTGGCCGTCGATGCTGACTTCCAGCCTGTAGGCAGTCCGTCGGCCCATGCCTCGAAGTCGCCATTGGTCAGCAGGTTGTCGCCGCTGGGCTGCGGGTCAGGACCAGGGCCAGGGCCGGGGGTGTCGCCGCTCTCTGTCTTGCCGTTGAGCGAGTAAAGGTAAGCCTTGCCCTGCGCGGTTTCCGGTGTGTTGCCCCGGTAGTTGGTCACACGTCCGCAGACGATGACATCGTCCTTCTCGTTCAGCAGGTCGCCGGAGGTATATTTCTGGTTGCCCAGATAGAGCGCGCGGTAGACGGTGAAGGCTGTGGTGGCATCGGTGCCGTCGTCGCTGATGGTGAAAGTGGCGTTGCCATACTGTGTGCCATACTGCTCCGTAATCTTTACCACCTTGCCCTTGATGTAGACATCCTTCGGGCTTTCGCTGTCGCCCACCTGCTTACAGTAGGCAATGGCAGCCACAGCGTTGAACGGGTTCTCCAGCGTGCCGTCGCCAGTGGCCTGCCCATCATCGGGCTTGACCCCGCCGCCGGGCTCACCGCCTTTGTTCACTCCGTTCAGCTCGTAGAGGAATCCCTTGTTCTGGGCTGTCTCCACGGTGCCGTTGTAGTTGGTGATGATGCCGCAGACCACCACCTCGTCATCAACCTTGATCTGCGTGTCGCCGTTGGCGAACTTCTTGTTGCCCAAGTAGTTGACACGGTAGGCATAGAACTGGTTGGTGGGCGTTCCGTCGCTGGAGATGTAGAACGTGCCGTTACCATACTGCGTGGTGAACTCCTCTTTGACGCTCACCACCTTGCCTTTGATGTAGTAGTAGTCGGCAGTCTCTTCGCCAGAGGCCAGCTCCTTGCCTTTCTTCAGAGCTGCTGCAGCGTTGAAGGGGTCGTCCTTGGTACCGGTGCCGGTAGCACCTTCGATTTCAGTGTTGCCGCCCTGTTGGCCGCCTTTCTCAGGAATGGGGTAAGGTTCGGGCACGTCCTCGCAGGCTGTGAATGCTGCGACCGCCATGGCCACAAGCATCATTTTGCTGAATAGTTTCTTCATATCGTTTTATTTTTATTAAATTCGTGTAATTCTTTTAGTCGCAAGCTTCGTAAAAGTGCTGTGTCGATTACGTCTTTATTCGTTGTTTTTAAACCAATCTACTGGTCCAGCACTTCTATGTCGCTCTCCTTGCGGATGAGTATCTGCCAGGTGTTGTTGTAGCGGGTGGCTATGCCGGTGATGTTGCACTTCTTGGGCCGCTTGTTCACTTCGTCGTAGGGCAGCTTCATGGCTGCAAACTTGGCGTATGTGCTGGTGCGTATGACCACCTTGGAGGATGAATACTCGTTGAGCGAGCGGTTGACACAGCCTCCTACGAGCGACACCGTCTTGTCCTGTGCCGTGTCGGGGGCGAAGGTGCCCAGACCGCCGACGGGTGCGAAGCTGACGTTGCGCAGCGTCACCAGCTTGGCGCAGTGCTCCTCCATGTTCATGTTCACGTCGAAGTCGATGGGACGTATGACGCTGGCGTCGGGTGTTCCCACATATTTATAATGCTTCTGGAACACTTCCTTATTCATGCGGCCGATGCTGCTGCCGTTGTAGGGCTGTCCTATCTGCGGCTGTTTGCGGTAGCCTCCGATATAGAGGTCTTTCAGGTCGATGACTATCTCCTGCCCCTCGGCCAGGAAGCCGTGCATGCCGCTCTGGTTCACCGAGACGACGATGGCTCCTGTCTCGTCCTGTATCATGAACTGCTTGTAGATGTTTGACCCCAGGTCGTTGCCCGTGACGCGTCCCTTTATCTTGATGTCCTTGTCAATGTGGGCATTCTGGTCGGTCGAGGCGAAAATGTTCGGGTACTGGCTTTTCAGCGCTGCTATGCTGATGATGCCTTCGTCGTTGATGGCGCTGTTGCCGAAGGGCACCCCGTCGGAGAACGAAGGCTCGTCCCAGTCGCCCTGGCAGGCGGTCAGCGCTGCGCTAAATGATAAATGACAAATGATAAATGACAAACCTATCACCCATCGGTTGTTTCTTATGTTGATCATCATATTCCAATTATTATAATACTCAAATCTTAATTCTCATTTCCTCCCTTTGGGGAGGTTAGGAGGGGTTTTAGAAGTAGTACGTCACCATGAGCATGCCGTTGGCCCCGTTGGCATAGAACTTGTAGGGGCTGTTCTGGAAGGAGTAGGTGCGTATCGACTCTCCGTTCTCGTCGGTGTCGGTACGGCTCTGCTCGCGTCCGCCAGTCACAATGTTCATGTTGTTCAGGATGTTGGTGAGCATGAGGTTGAAGCCCAGTCGCCGGCCGTTGCTCAGGTAGTACTGGCGGCCTATGCTGGCGTCGAGCATGAATCCGCCGTGGCCCTTGGCCTGGTCGGGTAGGGTAGAGTAGTCCTTGGCCGTGCCGTCGTTGTTCCACTTCAGGCGCCCTTCATAGCGGGTGACGGGTGTGTAATAGAGGTAGATGCGGTCGTAGTAGTTGCCGATGAGGTCAATATACCAGCGGCCTACGTGCATGTTCAGGTCGAGGCTGAAAGCGCTGAGCGGCGTACATCCTTCGCGCATGCCTTCGCTGTGCACGCGGTCGTTGTAGGTCTTTCCGTCCTCGGAGAGCATGTAGGCCACGTCGGCGTTGTTCGTGTATTTGGCATCGCTGATGGTGGCCAGCGCCTTGACGTTCAGCCATTCCGTAGCCTTGTAGTTCACGCCAACCTCCACGCCGTAGTATTCCTTTTCAATGCCCGACAGGCTGACGTAGGTGAAGGAGTGCTTGTCGTCCATGTAGTACATCGACTGCTCCGTGACGTCTTTCAGGCGGCTGTAGTAGCCGTTGATGTTCAGCTTCACCAGAGGCGTCTTCAGCTGATAGCCGGCCTCTGCCGAGAGCACCTTCTCGTTCTTCAGGTCTTTCACGAAGTCGTTGTTCACCTGTGCGGCCTGGAACGCAGTGCGTGCAGCGGGCGTCTTCAGCTCATAACCTGCTCCCAGCAGGAATGCGTGTCCCATGCCCAGGTTGAAGTGCACGCCGGCCTTGGCTCCTCCGTCGAGGAACTTAGCCGTTCCGCTCTTGCCGTAGGAGTTCTCGGGGGCCAGTCCGTTGCGCATCTTGCCCTCACGCTGCATGGTGGTTCCTGCTACGCGCGCGTTAATAAAGATATGTGCACGCTGGAGGTCGGCGGTATAGCCGCCCCACAGCTGGGCCTTGTTCACGAAGATGTTGTAGTCGTAGCCGAAGCGGTCGCCCTCTTTCACCACCTGGTTGGGATGGTTCAGGTCGTACTGAGCCTCCTGTCCGTCCTCTCCGTAGTTCTTGATGACGTAGGTGTTCACGTTGTGGAATATCTTAGCTCCCAGCAGGTCGTCCATCGTCTGGTAGTGCATGCCCTTGTTGGTCGAGAGCTGCAGACCTCCGTGCAGTGCCCCTTTCTTCAGTTGCTTGTCAAGATAGGTAGCCAGTGACAGCGACAGCTGGTCGTCGTGGTATCGCTGCAGGTAGTACATGGCATCGCTCCCTTGCACGTTAGCCATTTTGTTTGAGTAGTACATGCGGTCCCACTGAATCTGGCGGTTTTCCTTGGCAGCCGAGAGATAGTCGTAGGCAGCCTGCCAGTTGGCCCTTGCCTGGCTGTCCATGTCGCCGTCGAAGGGCTCATACACGTCGTAGTAGTACGAGGGCATGGTGGAGTAGTAGTCGGGCGCCGGATTCGTGGAGTTGTTGTAGTTCAGACGCGAGCTGCTGTACATGGCATACTTGCCCAGCAGCGTGGTGACGAGCTTCGTCTCATGGTCGATTTTCCAGTCCCAGGTGAGCAGGGCTGCCGGTGCAAAGTCTTTGACAATGCGTGAGTTGCGCTTCTTTCCGTCCTGGTAGCCCCATACCGAGTTGTAGAGACGGTCGTTGGCAATCCAGTACATCTCGTCGGTCGATGCGGCCTGTGTCCCTCGCTCCGTGGGATTGCCCCAGCTGACGAGCGACAGCGTGTGCTGGTCGTTGATGATTTTTTCCGCGCCGACGAAGTAGGATAGGGAGTTGTAGCTCGATCCGTCGACGAACCCTATTCCCTGTCCCCATCGGTAGGTCAGACTGCCGGTGAAAGCCCATCCGTTTTCCATCACGCCGGTGTTGTAGGTGTACATCAGTCGGGTGTTGTAGTTGCGGTTGGCGCCGGCAATGCTGGCCCTCTGCCCTGTGGCGAAGCTCGACGGCCGGAAGTTGTAGTTGTTGGCTCCTCCCATACCCGCCATGGAGTAGTTGTTGTCCTCGAAGGGCAGCGACGCCTCCTGCGAGCGTGTCTGGTTGTTGAGTCCTCCCACGAAAGAGTAGCGGAATTCGCCGCGTTCGGCATCGTTCACGGGGTTGCCGTTGATGTGCATGTCGTTGTACTTCGATCCGAATGCGCGGTACTTGAAGCGGGCCGGCGAGAACCGGTATCCCACCTCGCTGGCATAGACATTACGGTTGGACGAGATGACGGTGACGTTTTGTGTCACGTCGTCGTCCTCTCCCAACTGTGCCTCGGTGAAGGTGAATGCCTGCTCTGTCTGCACGTCCAGGGCCAGTGAGTCTATCTCTTCCTCCTGTGCCATCAATGCCGTCGCAGCAGGCAGTAGTGCCGTCACCACAAGTATCAGCTTTTTGTTCATAGCGTAGGTGTTTTGTTATTGATTCTGATATTTTGTGCAAAGATAATGGAATTATTTGAAAACACAAAGAAACTCGGCAGGTTTTTTCATTATTCCTGCCGAGTTTTTTTGTTATCCTGAGGTTAATTGTCTATCTGCGGCCTCCACCGAAGTGTCCGTTGCTGTTTCCGCCACCGCTCCGGCCACCGCCTCCGCTACTTACTCTGCCACCTCCGGAGCTGCCGCCGCTTACTCTGCCGCCTCCGGCATTTCCGCCGCTGACTCTGCTGCCTCCGGCATTTCCACCGCTTACTCTGCCGCTGCTCACTCTGCTGCTTTCCGACTGCCTTACGCTGTTGCTGCTCTGGCGCGGGGTGTTGTCACTCTGCCTGATGCTTCTTTCAGGCTGCCGTGCGCTGTTGCCGCTCTGGCGCAGGGTGTTGTCGTTCTGCCTTATGTTTCTTTCAGGCTGCCGTGGGGTGCTGCCCTGTCCGGCGTTCGAGCGGTTGCCGCCAAACGAGCCGTTGCTGTTGCCGTTCTGCCTGACGGGCCTGTCGCCCACATCGCCTCTCGTGCCCGGGTTGGCATTGCCGCCACGCCCGCTGCCGAATCCGCCTCTGGGCTGTCCGTTGTCGCGCCCGCCGTTGCGTGCTGCTCCACCGCCGTTGCCGGGGTTGTCACCTCGTCCTCCTGTGACGTGTGTCGAGCTGCGGTGTCCTCCGTTGTTGTCGCGGTAGTCGCCTCTGTCCCATCCGCTTCGCATGCCGAAGTGCTCATCCCTGCGCGGGTTGCCCGGACGGTAGTGGTCGCGGTGGTGCTCATAGTAGCTGCGTCCGCCGTTCATGCGCCAGCTGTGTCCTCCTCGGTAGCTCACGTAGAAGTGGGGTCGTCCGAAGTAGAAGTAGTCGCGGTGGGGATAGCGTGCATAGACGCTGAAGTGCCAGTATCCGGCATCCCATACCAGCGGGCGGTAGAAGTAGGTGGCTGCGCGGAACAGATCCCACTGCCAGGAGAACAGTATATAGCTCAGGTCAAGGTTGCGGCGCTCCCAATAGGGCCCGAAGACATCGTACTGGCTGGTGACGCCCATTAGGTAGTCGAGGTTTATCTCGTAGGCAGCCTCATACTGTGCGTCGCTCAGGTTCAGCTCGTAGGCCATCTTGTCGGTGAGGAAGAGGGCCTCGTTGCGTGCCTGCTCATACGACATGGCATTTGCGCTTGCTGCTATCGTCAGCATGGCAATCAGGGTAAACATCATCTTCTTCATAGTTCTTTATCCTTTAAAAGTGTTCAACAATGCGTTTTGTTCTCTTTGATGGTGCAAAGTAACAGCTTTTTTTCCACTCACACAAAGGATTTTCCCTATATTGGAGGGGGAAAATCCCTATACTTCCACTTTGTGGCTGACAAGCTGGCAAAGCGCTATTTGTGACTACTGTTTTTTCTTGCCGTCGTGCGAGCCGCGGTCCTTGCGTCCACGGCCATGGCCGCCGTGCCCGCGCCCCTTTCCGCCTCCGCGATGATGGCTGTGCGGCGAGCTCTTCCTTCCTGCCGTGGCCTTGTATTCGGGGCCTTCGCCCAACCCTTCGGGCAGGGGCAGCTTCTCCACTTCCTTGCCCAAGAAGCGCTCTATCTGCTGGAAGCGCTGCACGTCGCGCTCGTTGACGAAGGTGATGGCCTGCCCGTCGCGGTCGGCACGGGCGGTGCGCCCTATGCGGTGCACATAGTCCTCAGCATCGTGGGGCACGTCGAAGTTGATGACGATGCGTATGTCGTCGATGTCGATGCCACGGGCCACGATGTCAGTAGCCACGAGCACGTCCACCTGTCCGGCCTTGAAGCGGTACATCACGTCGTCGCGCTCCTGCTGGGTGAGGTCGCTGTGCATCGGCGCACAGTTAATCTTCAGTCGCGAGAGCTGGCGGTTGATGTCCTTCACGCGCTCTTTCTTGCCGCAGAAGATGATGACGCGCTGGAGGTCGCCGTTCTGGAAGAGATGGTCGATGACCTTCAGCTTCTGCGGGTCGAAGCATACGTAGGCCTGCTGCCGGATCTTGTCGGCAGGGCGGCTCACCTTCAGCTTCACCTCCACGGGGTGGCGCAGCAGCGACACGGCCAGCTCGCGCACCTTCTCGGGCATGGTGGCCGAGAACATCACCTTTTGGCAGTCCTGCGGCAACAGCTTGGTAATCTGCATGATGTCGTCGATGAAGCCCATGTCGAGCATGCGGTCGGCCTCGTCGAGCACGAAGAACGATGTGCGTGCCAGGTTGAGGTTGCCCACCTTCAGGTGGCTCAGCAGACGGCCCGGAGTGGCGATGACCACGGGAGCCCCGCCGCGCAGGCTCTTCAGCTCCTGGTCGAAGCGTCCGCCGTCGTTGCCACCATAGACGGCAATAGAGCTGACATCAGGCAGATAGTAGGAAAAGCCCTCCATGGCCTGGTCTATCTGCTGGGCCAGCTCGCGGGTGGGAGCCATCACCACGCAGTTGATGGCATCCTCGGGATAGTTGCCGTCGTCGAGCATCGAGAGAATGGGCAGCAGGTAGGCCGCCGTCTTGCCCGTGCCCGTCTGTGCCACGCCCAGCACGTCGCGTCCTTCAAGAATCTGGGGAATACATTTCTCCTGTATGGGAGTCATCTCCTCGAAGTGCATGTCGTAGAGTGCGTCGAGGATGTTGTCGTTCAAATATGTTTCTTCAAAAGTCACTACAATTTACTATTTTACAATTTACTATTTACAATTTATTTATTCATTTTATTGATTTTACGATTTTACGCTTCCTGAACGCTGCTGAAATTGACAAATTACGAAATAGACAAATAAATTGTAAATTGTCAAATCGTAAATCAATTCGGTGCCTGCCTATAGCAGAAGTAGGCTATGAACACGTAGAGCATGTTGGGCATCCAGGCGGCCAGCATGGCAGGCAGGTTGGCCTGGGTGGCGAAGGTGGCCGACACGGTCTGCAGGAGGATATAGGCGAAGGAGAGCGCCAGTCCGATGCCCAGTGAAAGTCCCATGCCGCCCTTGCGCTTGCGGGCTGAGAGCGATGCACCGATGATGGTGAGAATGAACGAGGCGAAGGAGGTGGCTATGCGCTTGTGGTACTCCACTTCATACTGCACCACGTTCGTGGAGCCGCGCTCCTGCTGCTTGGAGATGTAGCGCAGCAGCTCGGGCGAGGTGAACTGCTCCTGCTGTCCTTTGTTGTAGACCAGGTCCATCGGCTCCATCATCACCAGCGTGTCCATCGACGCGCCGGTCTCTATTTTCTCGCGCAGGCCTTTCAGCGTGCGAATCTTGTAGTTGGTGACGTGCCACTGATAGCGCACGTCGCTGATGGTGTCGTACTGGATGACGTTGGCCGACATCTGGCTCACCAGCTTCTTCTGCTCGAACTTATAGAGGCTGAAGCCATAGCCGCGCTTCGTGTTGTTGTCATATTGCTGGATGTTGGCAATGACGCCCGGTCCTACCTGCAGGGTGATGTTCTGGGCCGACGTGTTCTTTTTCTTGCTCTTGTAGATGGTCTCGAAGTTCTGTCGGACAATGTTTCCGCTGGGGATGACATAGGCACCGAGGAAGAAGTTGATGACGGCGATGAGGGCCGCCGAGAGCAGATAGGGCCGCATGAGGCGGCGGAAACTGACGCCGGAAGCGAGTATGGCGATGATCTCGCTGTTGCCTGCCATCTTCGAGGTGAAGAAGATGACGGCGATGAAGACGAAGAGCGGCGAGAAGAGGTTGGCGAAGTAGGGCACGAAGTTGGCGTAGTAGTCGAAGATGATGGCTCGCCACGGCGCATGGTTAGTGGCAAACTTTGCCATGTTCTCGTTGAAGTCGAAAACGATGCTAATGGATATGATTAGCAGAATGGCAAAGATGTAAGTGCCAATGAACTTCTTGATGATGTACCAGTCGAGCCTTTTTAACATTGAACGGTGAACATTGAACGTTAGATTCTGTGTCCTAGGTCATTAATGACCGAGCGTTTCCACTGTGTGAAGTCGCCATTAATTATATGTTCGCGCGCGTCGGAGACCAGCCGCAGATAGAAGGCCAGGTTGTGGATGCTGGCTATCTGCAGGGCCAGCAGCTCCTGTGCCTTGAACAGGTGGTGCAGGTAGGCTTTTGTGTGCAGGCGGTCGAGCGGACAGCCGTCGGGGTCGATGGGGCTGAAGTCCTGCTCCCACTTCTTGTTGCGCATGTTCATCGTGCCCTGGTAGGTGAAGAGCATGGCATTGCGCCCGTTGCGGGTGGGCATCACGCAGTCGAACATGTCCACGCCGCGCTCTATGGCCTCGAGGATGTTCTGCGGCGTGCCCACGCCCATCAGGTAGCGCGGCCGGTCTTTCGGCAGTATCTCGTTCACCACCTCTATCATCTCGTACATCACCTCCGTAGGCTCGCCCACGGCCAGTCCGCCGATGGCATTGCCCTCCGCACCTTTGTCGGCCACGTGCTTGGCGGCCTCCTGGCGCAAGTCCTTGTATTTGCAGCCCTGCACGATGGGGAACAGTGCCTGGTGGTGGCCGTAGAGCGGCTCCGTCTCGTCGTAGCGCTTGATGCAGCGGTCCAGCCAGCGCTGGGTCAGACCGAGGCTCTTCTTGGCATACTGGTAGTCGCTCTCGCCCGGCGGGCACTCGTCGAGTGCCATGATGATGTCTGCGCCGATGATGCGCTGCGTGTCCATCACGTTCTCCGGGGTGAAGATATGCTTCGAGCCGTCGATGTGGCTGCGGAACTCGCAGCCCTCCTCCCGCAGCTTGCGGATGCTGGTCAGCGAGAATACCTGGAAGCCGCCGGAGTCCGTGAGGATGGGCCTGTCCCAGGTGTTGAAACGGTGCAGTCCGCCGGCCTTGCGCAGCGTGTCCAGTCCCGGGCGCAGGTAGAGGTGGTAGGTGTTGCCCAGAATGATCTGTGCCTGCACCTGCTCACGCAGCTCCGCGAAGTGCACGCCTTTCACCGAGCCGCATGTCCCCACGGGCATGAAGATGGGCGTCCTGATCTGGCCGTGGTCGGTGGTAATCAGTCCTGCGCGGGCCTCAGAGGCCGGGTCGGTATGTTGCAGCTCGAAAGTCATTTTTTTTCTTTTCTTTTTCGTTGTTTCGAAATTTCGTTGTTTCGAGATTTCGTCATTTCGATATGTCGAGATTTCGATATGTCGAGATTTCGAAATTTCGTTATTTCGAAATGCCGTTATTTCGAAATGCCGTGATCTCGAGATCTCGAGATTTCGTGACGCCCTTGTTACGCCTCTTCTTTTTTCTCTTCTTCCGGAATCGTGAAGTCCAGCGGGTTCTTCACCAGCTCGTTGGTGAGGGCGAAGGCCCACACCTCCTGCACGTCCTCCACATAATGGAAGGTGACCCCCTTCAGGTAGATTTCGGGAATCTCCAGGATGTCCTTCTCGTTCTCCCGACAGAGCACGATGTCGGTGATGCCGGCCCGCTTGGCGGCTAGGATCTTCTCTTTGATGCCACCCACGGGGAGCACCTTTCCGCGCAGGGTAATCTCGCCCGTCATGGCTACGTTCTTGCGCACCTTGCGCTGCGTCAGTGCCGAGGCGATGGAGGTGGCGATTGTGATGCCTGCCGAGGGGCCGTCCTTGGGCGTGGCGCCCTCGGGCACGTGGATGTGAATGTTCCAGTGGTCGAAGATGCGGTAGTCTATCGAGAGCGTGTCGGCGTGGGCCTTCACATACTCCAGTGCCAGCACGGCGCTCTCCTTCATCACGTCGCCCAGATTGCCGGTCAGCGTCAGCTTCGACCCCTTGCCCTTCGAGAGCGATGTCTCGATGAACAGTATCTCGCCGCCCACGCTGGTCCATGCCAGACCTGTGACCACGCCGGCATAGTCGTTGCCTTGGTAGATGTCGCGATAGAAGGGGGGCTTGCCCAGCAGGTCTTCCAAAGCCTCGCCTCCGACTGCTCTCCGGAGGGGAAGTGAAGAATTCACCTTTTTCACTTTTCCTCCTTCTGCTTCCTCGCCTTGACCGTTTATACTCCCTTCGCCCTTTGAAGAGGTGTTGGGAGTGAGGCTTCTGTATGCCAGTTTGCGGAAGGCTTTGTTGATTTGCTTCTCCAGCTGGCGCACGCCGCTTTCGCGGGTGTACTGCTCGATGATTTTCTCGATGGCGGCCTTGTTGAACGTGGGCTTGGGCTTCAGCGTGTTCAGGCCCGTGTTCTCCAGCTCGCGTGGGATGAGGTGGCGCTTGGCTATCTCTATTTTCTCCTCGGTGATGTAGCCGCTCAGCTCGATGACCTCCATGCGGTCGAGCAGGGGCTTGGGAATGGTGCTCAGGTTGTTGGCCGTGGCGATGAAGAGCACCTTCGACAGGTCGTAGTCCACGTCCAGGTAGTTGTCGTGGAAGGCATTGTTCTGCTCAGGGTCGAGCACTTCGAGCAGGGCCGAGGCAGGGTCGCCGTTGATGGTGGCCTGCGTCACCTTGTCTATCTCGTCGAGTATGAAGACCGGGTTGCTCGAACCGGCCTTTTGGATGCTCTTGATGATGCGGCCGGGCATGGCGCCGACATAGGTGCGGCGGTGGCCGCGTATCTCGGCCTCGTCGTGCAGTCCGCCCAGCGAAATGCGCACATACTTGCGCTTCATGGCGGCGGCGATGCTCTTGCCCAGGCTCGTCTTGCCCACGCCCGGAGGGCCGTAGAGGCAGAGGATGGGGCTCTTCAGGTCGCCGCGCAGCGAGAGCACGGCCATGTACTCCAGGATGCGCTCCTTCACCTTCTCCATGCCGTAGTGGTCGCGGTCGAGTATCTTCTGCGCACGCTGCAGGTCAAGGTCGTCTTTCGTATATTCGCCCCAGGGCAGCGAGACGAAGGCCTGCAGGTAGCTCAGCTGCACGTTGAAGTCGGGCGACTGCGGCTGCAGGCTGTCCAGCTTCTCCATCTCCTTGAAGAAGGTCTTCTCCACCTCCTCCGTCCATTTCTTGCCCCGTGCCTTCTCCAGCAGGGCCGTCTTCTCGGGCGAGGTGTTGTTGCCCATCTCGGCCTGCAGGTTCTTAATCTGCTGCTGCAGGAAGTAGTTCTTCTGCTGCTCGTCCAGGTCTTCACGCGTCTTGTTGCGGATGTCGGCCTTCAGGTGCTGCAGGTTGATTTCGCGGTTCAGCGACTTCATCGTGCCGAAGAGGCGCTCCTTCACGGTGTCCACGCTCAGCAGGAGGTTCTTCTCCTTCGTGGTGAACGGCATGTTCGAGCATACGAAGTTCAGCGCCATCACGTCGTTCGAGATGTTGCGGATGGCAAACGATGCCTCGTCGGGAATGTCGTCGCTCACGCTGATGAACTCCTCCACCATGTGGCGCAGGTCGTCGATGGCCGTCTTCCACTCTTTGTCGCGTTTCTCGGGCATGATTTCGGCAGCCGGCTCCACGTGCCCCGTCAGATAAGGCGTCTCGCTGATGATGTTCAGCAGCCGCAAACGGCCCAGACCCTGGATGATGGCCGTCACGGTGCCGTTGGGCAGCGTCAGCTGCTTCACCACCTTGGCAAAGACACCAAACTCGAAAAGGTCTTCCTTGCCCGGCTCCTCCACGTCAGGGTCGTGCTGGCACACAATGCCTAACAGCGAGCCCGACTTCTCGCACTTGCGCACCAGCCGCATGCTCGACTCGCGGCCAATCAGTATCGGAGACACAACACCGGGAAACAGCACCAGATTCCTCACGGGGAGGATGGGCAGTTCGCTGGGTGTCTCCATGTCAATCAGATTCTTGAAATCTCCGTCTATATCGGCAATCATTGAGAATGCCCTGTTTGCTTGACTATTACTCATTAAAATAATCCCTTCTTTACATTTAGCCTGCAAAGGTACACATTTTTCTTCACTCCCCCAAAAACTACGCCACAATTTTGCAGGCATTAACAGAACAGCGCCTGCCGCGAACCATTCAGTCATTTTATTTCAGCACAGAGGACGCAACCGACAAAGACCTTCTGCATTATCGGACGCAGGGACAGGCAGAGACATCAACGATGCTGTACAGAGGCCTATGGCGCAGCCAACTCTGTGCAGCGCCTTAGCCTCCTCTTGACACCTCTATCCTTTTCCGTAGGCGCTGTGAACTCAGGGTTCTGGTCGCACGCTTGCGCGCGTATGCGCGTAAATAGCAGAGAAAAAGGGTGCTACTCGCGCTACTTTAGTAGTTAAATATTTAATTTGCAAATGGTTATCTGTAGCTACAGGGTTCCTTTTCGTGCTACTCTGGTAGCTACAGCATCTGCTACTGGCCGTTTTCGCTTAAATTCTCTAGAGAATTCAACCAAATACTGCCGCCGTTTGAAAAAATACTGCCTCCGTTTGGAAAAATACTGCCTCCGTTTGAAAAAATACTGCCACTATTCTGAAAAACGCAGCCTCTGTTTCCCGCTCATCCCTGTTCATTCGTCCCTCATCACTTGTCGCAGCTTGTAGCTACCAGAGTAGCTCGCTTTTATCCCTTGTAGCTACCGACAATTGCTTGCATATCAATGATTTATCGTTCATAGTAGCTCTTGTAGCGCCTTTTTTCGCGTTTATATACGCGCGCGCGTGAATTCTGGTTGTGTTTCCCGTTCTCCGTTCGGCTGGATTTGCAATCTTTCTACCGCTCATGATTGCAAATCGCCCGAACGGACCGTTCGAACTCCGTCTCAGCATGGAGTACCGCAATGAACTAACTAAAGATTTTTACTTATGAAGATAGCTCTACTACAGACAGACAACAGCGTGTGGAACGATCCGCAGGTGAACATCGTCCGTGCCGAGAAACTCATGGGACAGGCCGGAGCTGCCGATCTCTACGTGCTTCCGGAGATGTGGGCCACGGGCTTCGCTACGGAGTCCGAAGGCATTGCTGAGGACGAACAGCTGTCGGCGTCCCCTCTTATTGCCCTACATTCAATTTGCGGGTTTCAATCCACGCCCCCGCATGGGGGGCGACCACCTATCACTTTGCTACTCATGTAGACCTAAAGTTTCAATCCACGCCCCCGCATGGGGGCGACCAGGCGTGTGCATTACTTTGTTTTTAATGATTATCCGCAATTAGCCGTCCAAAAATTTGGCAGAATCCCTGAAAATGCTTACCTTTGCACCAAGTTTGAAATTCCACTGCAAGATGAAGCTATTTGAATTTACCCAACGTTTCCCCGACGAGGCCTCCTGC